>JANMJU010000037.1:0-39266 GCA_031371545.1 Chitinophagaceae bacterium | reverse complement strand
AACGCCAAAAAGTAAGAGAAAAGATTATTTGGACTTTTTTGCTCATTGAAGAAGTTCAACAGGTTCCAGAAACTTATCTAAAACATTTAGAGGGTACCGACGGTCTTTACGAAATCCGCATTCAACTTGCAAGTGACATTTTTAGAATTTTTTGCTTCTTTGAAGAAGGTAAATTGGTCGTACTAGCAAATGGGTTTCAGAAGAAAACACAAAAGACACCTAAACAAGAAATTGCGAAAGCTTTAAAAATAAAGGAAGAATATTATGAAAGCAAAAAATAACACAAAGACACTTGCCGTGTTAATTGACGAACAATATGGCAAAAAGGGAACTCCTAAAAGAGACAAGTTTGATAAAGGTTATGAAACTTTTAAATTAGGAGCAATGATACATGAAGCCAGGCTTGAAAAAGGTTTGACACAAGAGCAACTTGCTGAAAAATGTGGGACAAATAAAGCCTATATCTCCAAGGTTGAGAATGACATTAAAGATGTACGTATTTCAACATTGCAAAAAATCATTGAAGTTGGGCTTGGCGGTCATCTAAATTTATCTGTAACACTCTAATACAACTTCAACTAAAACTGCCACCAACATGGGGTTTTGCAATATTGGGGCAAGACGTTGTAATCTTCATCATTAGCAACATGGCAGCAGTTGTTCGGGCAGGACAAGCATCGGTGGGCTTTTGGTTGTTATCTTGTACATTTGTTTTTCAATCAGCAGCGGTTCCGGGCTTGACGTTTTTCAAATCCCCCAACATCGCAAAGCCCTGTTCGTTGGCAGCAAAGTTTAAATGAAAATTTCAGACTTTTATAGCTTGTTCGGGCTGACTTTTGATTATCACAAACACGGAAATTCACCATATCATTATTCAGCAACAATAGGACAAACCATTTTAGAAATTTATCCATTAACCAAAAGCCAAACAGAAGCAGACAAAAACTTACGTTTAGGTTTTGGTATTGACAATTTTGATCAAACAATTTTGACTTTAAAAGAATTGCAAGTGCGGTTTTCATTAGAGCCGACACAAACTGACTTTGGATTTATGGCAATTATTTCTGACCCAGACGAACGAAAAAATTGAACTTTATAAAAAATGAAAGCATTACACACAACACAACAACACATACAACATCATTACAAATTTGGCTGGCAATAAAATATTAAAAAAATAACGAAAACACACTTTTAAAAAAGCTTAAAATATATTCCAAAACTTAAAAAATAAAATTATGGCACTTATCAATCCTCACATTAACTTCAACGGAAATGCTGAAGAAGCATTTACCTTTTACAAATCAGTATTTGGTGGAGAGTTTGCAAAGATTATTCGTTTCAAAGACCTTGCAAGTCCTGAATTCATGGTTGCAGAAAAGGAAGAAAATAAAATTATGCATATTGCTTTGCCTATCGGTAAATGTAATATGTTGATGGCAAATGATGTTCCGGAAATTTTGGGAAAGACAAACGAAAATGAGAACAGAAGTAAAATTGTAATAAGTGCGGAAAGTAAAGAAGAAGCAGACAGATTATTTAATGGGCTTTCAGCAGGAGGACAAATAGAAGGTCCTATTGGTGATAGTCCCTGGGGCTCATATTTTGGTTGTTTTAGAGATAAATACGGTATTGAATGGATGGTTGATTATACCTCCGAAGTGTAGTAAAGCGAGATTTGAAAAGGCCAAATATGCAACCTGTAATTTTATATTTATTATGAATGTACAAGAACAAATTGCAGCGTATATTACCAGCCAGCCTGAACCCAAACGCAGCGACATGCAAGCGTTACACCGCATCATTCTGCAAGTAATGCCAGCATGTAAATTATGGTTTCTGGATGGTAAAAACAGTGAAAATAAAATTGTTTCAAATCCTAATATAGGATATGGATTCTACACAATAAAATATGCTGATGGAACAACGAGGGAGTTTTATCAAATTGGTATCAGTGCAAACAAAACCGGAATTTCTGTTTATATACATGGTATAAAAGATAAAACATGCCTGGCCCAAACGTATGGGAAAAAACTTGGAAAGGCAAGCGTGACTGGGTATTGTATTAAGTTCAAAACGCTGAAAGATATAAACATTGATATTCTTGAAGCGGCAATACGATATAGGTTTGAGAACAAATAAACTTCTCTGTTGATTGGGAAAATAGAAATGCCAATTGCAGACAGTCCCCAGCTACCTGTAGTGTTCCATAAAAAATAAGTTGCTGGCATTATTTTCAATAAAGAAAAAAGTGAAGGCTTTCCGTAGTTTGAAATTACGCACTTGCTTATTAAAGCCATGCTTGTACAGCAATTTTAAACAAACCCATAGTTGCAAACTAAGGACAGCGGACCGGAAGTTGAAAAAGAAATAACTGCCTGCGTACCAAAAAGAAAAAACCTAAATCACTAATACCATTGCTCCTTAATTTTGCAGCAAAGAAAGGCTTTTAAAAAAAGATGCAGGACATTGAACCATACTACAACTGGCGGCATTTATATGCGGCAGAAGAAGATAAGCGGTCGCCTTTTTATGGCCGGCAATACAGTGAGTTTGAATTCTCACAAACCATCTACAATTATTACATCCATCCGCAGTGGGATGAATTTGGCAGCCGTACGCTGTACATGAAAATATTGTTTGCCGATTACGAACAAAATTTTACCATCATTGAATTGATAGGCGAATGGAACGATGCCATTGAAAATGATATCATGACCCTGCGCCGTGACATTACTGATATTATGTACAAAGAGGGAATTACAAAATACATCCTGATTGCAGAAAATGTACTGAATTTTCACAGCAGCGACGACAGCTATTACGAAGAGTGGCGGGAACAGCTGGAAGACGATGGTGGCTGGGTGGTAATAATCGGAATGCCCCAGCAAAGCCAGTACGATTTTAAAAGATCGAGGCTTACAAACTATGTAGCCCTGATGGATTTTCCGCAATGGCGGTCGCTCAAACCAGAGCATGTATTTCAGCAGGCCGATAACTGGATGCTGCGGCAATTATCCTAAGCCGGCAGCAGTTTGTTTAGGCAATAACATCGATTGCGTACTTTTTTTTTACAAAAATAGTTTTTGAACTTTCCTTCCGTACTTTTGCTGCATCTTACTAAAATAACTCCTTTAATATGACCTGGAAATCCTTTTTCACTTCTTCTATCGGGAAAAAACTTATCATGGGGCTTACAGGCCTTTTTTTAATAACTTTTTTGATCGTTCACTGTACCATTAACGCCATGATCTTTTTTAATGATGGCGGGCAAACCTTTAATCACTGGGGGCATTTTATGGGCAGCAACCTGATCATACGCATCATGGAGATAGGCTTGTTTGCAGGCCTGCTGGCACACATTGTACAGGGGCTTATGCTGTGGTCGCAAAACAGGAATGCACGTCCGGTAAAATATGCAGTAAGCGATGCCGGCAGCAACAGTAAATGGTACAGCCGCAGCATGGGCCTGCTGGGTACCTTACTGTTATTATTTCTTATCATGCACATTTATCATTTTTGGACACCGTCAAGATTGGGTGGCATTGGCAGCATTCATTCTTTGGAAGAAATTACTTTAGCTGATTATAACAACCAGCCGGTTCATGATCTTTATAAAGAAATGCAGGTGGTATTCCAGGGAAATTTACTGGTGGTGATATTATATGTTTTGGGAGTCATTTCATTGGGCTGGCATTTACTGCATGGTTTTCAGAGTGCTTTTCAAACCCTGGGTATCAATCATAAAAAATATACCCCAATTATTAAAACGCTGGGTGCAGCATTCTCTATTATTGTACCACTTATTTTCGCTTTAATGCCCGTTGCTTTTTATTTTTACTGGATACAATAAACAATTTTCACTGTTCCAAAGTTATTACCGCAGTCAATAAAAATAACCACACAATTTTAAATACTATGGCTTTAGATTCTAAAATTCCTAATGGTGAAATGAAAGAAAAGTGGAGCGATTACAAAGGCCACATAAAGCTGGTGAATCCGGCTAATAAACGCAAACTGGAAGTGATAGTAGTAGGTACTGGTCTGGCCGGAGCCTCTGCTGCAGCTTCTTTGGGAGAGATGGGGTATAAAGTAAAAGCATTTTGTTTTCAGGATAGCCCACGCAGGGCACACAGTATTGCGGCGCAGGGGGGCATCAACGCCGCAAAGAATTATCAGAATGACGGCGACTCTGTATTCCGTTTATTTTATGATACAGTAAAAGGTGGCGATTACCGCTCAAGAGAAGGAAATGTGTACCGCCTGGCAGAAGTAAGCACTTCTATTATTGACCAGTGTGTGGCCCAGGGTGTACCCTTTGCAAGAGAGTATGGCGGATTGCTCAGCAACCGAAGTTTTGGCGGCACACAGGTTCAGCGTACTTTTTATGCAGCCGGACAAACAGGACAACAATTATTATTAGGTGCCTACAGTGCATTGGAAAGACAGGTGGCTTTAGGAAATGTAACCATGTACAGCCGCCACGAAATGCTGGATCTGGTAATGATTGATGGCAAAGCAAGAGGAATCATTGCAAAGGATTTGGTTAGTGGAAAATTAGAACGTCACTTCGGCCATGCCGTACTGTTATGCAGCGGTGGATACGGCAATGTATTTTATTTAAGTACCAATGCCATGGGCAGCAATGTTACCGCTGCATGGAAGGCACATAAGAAAGGGGCTTTTTTTGGCAACCCCTGTTTTACACAAATTCACCCTACCTGCATACCCGTTAGTGGCGAATACCAGAGTAAACTTACACTGATGAGTGAAAGCTTACGCAATGACGGAAGGATATGGGTGCCAAAACAAAAAGGCGATAATAGAAAAGCAGTTGACATCCCTGAAGAAGAAAGAGATTATTATTTGGAAAGAAGATACCCTGCATTTGGAAACCTGGTGCCAAGAGATGTGGCATCAAGGGCAGCAAAGGAAAGATGTGATGATGGCTATGGAGTGGGCACAACTAAGCTGGCGGTATATCTTGATTTTGCAGATGCGATAAAACGTTATGGTAAAATTGAAGCTGGTAAAACGGGTGATCACAATGCCAGTGAAGCCAGCATCATTGCAATGGGTAAAGATGTGGTGAAAGAAAAATATGGCAACCTGTTTAACATGTACGAAAAAATAACAGGCGAAAATCCTTATGAAATGCCGATGAGAATTTATCCTGCGGTGCATTATGTGATGGGTGGCCTTTGGGTGGATTATGAATTGCAGACAACTGTAAAAGGTTTGTATGCTTTAGGTGAAGCCAACTTCAGCGATCATGGTGCAAATCGTCTCGGTGCATCTGCATTGATGCAGGGGCTTGCGGATGGTTATTTTGTGATACCATATACATTGGGTAATTATTTAGCTGATGAAATTCGTACAGCAAATATTCCAACAACACATCCTGCATTTGAAGAAACGGAAAAAGCAGTAAGCGACCGGATCAATACGCTGATGAATATTAAAGGAACAAAGACCGTGGAAAGTTTTCACAAACGACTTGGATTGATTATGTGGGATAAATGTGGTATGGCAAGAAATGAAGCTGGGTTAAAAGAAGCCATCGAAGAAATTCAGGCATTGAAAAAAGAATTCTGGAGCGATGTAAAAATACCGGGTGAAATAAACAGCATGAATCCTGAACTGGATAAAGCCGGCAGGGTAGCAGATTTCATTGAGCTAGGAGAGCTGATGTGTAAAGATGCTTTGAACAGAAACGAAAGTTGTGGCGGACATTTTAGAGAAGAATCTCAAACAGAAGATGGTGAAGCAAAACGTGATGATGAAAACTTCAATTATGTATCAGCATGGGAATACAAAGGGGAGAGTGATTGGGAGCTGAATAAAGAAGTTTTGAATTTTGAAATTGTGAAACCAACACAGCGTTCTTACAAATAGAAAAGAAAATTAAAACCAACCTTCGATATGGAGCATTACAATATGAATTTGACATTGAAAGTATGGCGTCAAAAAAATACACAGGCAGCAGGTAGTTTTGAAACGTACAGCGTAAAAGACATCTCTTCCGAAATGTCTTTTCTTGAAATGATTGATGTACTCAATGAGCAACTCATCGTTGATGGCAAAGACCCGATCACTTTTGACCATGATTGCAGGGAAGGTATTTGCGGATCCTGCAGTATGTATATTAATGGAAGGGCACATGGTCCCTGGGCTGCCAACACCACCTGCCAACTGCACATGAGGGCTTTTAAAGATGGCGATACCATCGTGGTAGAACCTTGGCGCAGCAAGGCTTTCCCGGTGATAAAAGATTTGATGGTGGATCGTTCTGCATTCGACAGGATCATCCAGGCGGGTGGATATATTTCTGTGAATACAGGAAATGCGGTGGATGCCAACTCAATTCCGATTGATAAAAAAGATGCTGATGATGCGTTCATGGCAGCGGCCTGTATTGGTTGTGGTGCCTGTGTGGCCACTTGTGTAAACAGCAGTGCGATGTTGTTTGTAAGTGCTAAGGTTTCTCAATTAGCTTTGTTGCCGCAAGGCGGGCCGGAAAGAGAATCAAGGGTGTTGAATATGGTGGCGCAAATGGATAAAGAAGGATTTGGCAACTGTACCAACACTTATGCCTGCGAAGCAGAATGTCCGAAAGAAATTTCTGTTTCCAATATTGCAAGGCTCAACAGTGAATTTTTAACCGCCGGTTTAACAACAGAAGATTAATCTTTTTTGATATCATTTTAAAAACCTTCCTAATGGAAGGTTTTTTTATTTGCAGCATATCTGTTGTTTAAAGGGTCTTACACAATAAATGCTAACTTTATCCATTCTATTTATAAACCCCTGTATTGAAATTGAGAAGGATATTTTTGCTGTTGATTTGTGTAATGGCTGTGCAAGTATCCCTGGCACAAAAGCCTGTGTCGCCGCTCAGTAACCTTCGTACAAAATATATTTCCACTAAAACAACACAGGTAAAAATAGATTCCCTCAGCCTGTTTCCTAATACCGTTTCTATTGCCAATGTTACTGCCGATCAATACCAGGTGGATGCGGTGAATGCAGTTTTGCTTTGGATAAAAAAACCAATTGCAGACAGTGTGCAGATCAGCTACCGGGTGTTTCCTTACAGGCTCAATGCCGTATCACAGCATTTTAATTTTGACAGCATCCGCAATAATTTTTTTCTGGAAAAACCATTCACTTATCAATACGGCAATAAACAGAACAGCACCCTCTTCGATTTCGGCAACATCAATTACAACGGAAGTTTTGGAAGGGGAATTTCTTTTGGCAACAGCCAGGATGCTGTACTGAGCAGCAGCATGAACCTGCAGTTGAATGGTTTTATCGGCGACAGCCTGGAACTGACTGCGGCAGTAACGGACAACAACATCCCAATACAGCCTGATGGAAATACACAGGATCTCCGTGATTTTGACAGGATATTTTTACAGGTAAAAAAACGAACCTGGCAGATAAACTTTGGCGACATTGATATACGCCAAAGCAAAAATTATTTTCTCAATTTTTATAAACGGTTGCAGGGAGTATCTTTTATTACGGACAATAAAATTGCAAAGGGAGTTACTAATTCTTTATTGCTGAGTGGCTCCGTTGCCAAAGGGAAATTCAATCGTAATTATTTAACCCCAAAAGAGGGGAATCAGGGCCCATACAGGTTGCAGGGTGCCAACAACGAATTGTTTTTTACTATTTTGGCCGGTACAGAAAAAGTATTTATGGATGGCGAATTGCTGCAGAGAGGAGAAGACCAGGATTATGTTATCAATTACAATACAGCCGAACTAACGTTTACCCCAAAACGGATGGTGACAAAAGATAAAAGGATACAGGTGGAATTTGAATATGCTGACAGGAATTATCTCAACAGTAATTTGTATGTAAATGATGAAGTTATTTTTAAAAATAAACTGTTCCTGAGTGTAGGAGTTTTCTCTAACCAAGATGCAAAAAGTTCTTCCATTAATCAAACACTGGATGATAAGCAGAAACAATTTTTGGCTGATGTAGGCGATGGTATTGATATTGCTTTTTATTCGGGTGCCGTGACAGATACTTTTGCCACCGGTAAAATTTTATACAAAAAAGTTGATACACTTTATAACAGCAGTCTGCATGATTCCATCTTTGTGTATGATTCTACCAGGAGCCTGGCACTCTACAATGTGTCGTTTAGTTACCTGGGTACAGGCAAAGGAAATTACATCCAGCTCTTTAATGCCACCAATGGCAAAGTGTTTAAATGGGTAGCACCGGATGCAGCCGGAAATAAGCAGGGCGATTGGTTGCCGGTAATATTATTAGTGTCACCAAAAAAACTGCAGGTAGCTACGGTGGCTGCAGAATACCGCATCAATGAAAAGACAAGAATAAAAGCTGAATTTGCGGCCAGCAAATATGATATTAATTTGTTTTCATCAAAAGATAAAAGCAATGACAATGGTGTAGCAGCAAAGCTCCAGTTTATAAAAGATGAACAGCCGGTCAGTATTTTTAAGAAATCATTGCTGCTGCAAACCAATGCAGGATTCGAATATGTGAACAAGATTTTTAAGCCTTTGGAAGTATTAAGAAATGTAGAATTCAACAGGGACTGGAGTTTGCCTTTTATCATCGCCCCGGCCAATGAACGGATCATGAATGCAGGTGTTGGATTAAGTGATAAAGCCGGCAACCGTTTCAAATATGATATTGTGAATTACAACAGGAGCGATACTTTCAATGGTTTAAAACAACAGCTGGAATATTTTACTACCGTAAAAGGCTGGAAGTTTACCAGCAATGTAAGCCTTACCAATACTTCAGCTGCGGCACAAAATGGTATTTATTTGCGGCCAGCCATTGATGTGAGCAAGCAATTAAAAAGTTTTAAAAATATAACTATTGGTGCCAACTACACGGGGGAGCATAATAAGCAAACAAATAAAATAGCGGACACTTTAACACCCTACAGTTTTGCATTCAATGTATGGCAGGCTTACATTAAATCTGATAATTCAAAATTGAATAAATGGGGCATCAGTTATTTTACCCGGAGCGATTTTTACCCTGTATTGAATAAACTGCAGCAGGCAGATAAAAGTAACAACATCAGTTTTTTTACAGAGCTGTTGAAAAGTGAAAAGCAACAGGTGAAACTAAACGTGACTTACCGCAAGCTTCAAATTATCAATGCAGGCCTTACTCCGCAAAAGGCAGATGAAAACCTGCTGGGCCGTGCCGAATATTATGTGAATGAGTGGAAAGGTTTCTTAACCGGTAATATTTTATATGAAGTGGGAGCAGGGCAGGAGCAAAAAAGAGAATTCAGTTTTATTGAAGTGCCGGCAGGACAGGGCGAATATACCTGGATAGATTACAACAACAACGGAATAAAAGAACTCAATGAATTTGAAGTGGCTTTGTTTACTGATCAAAGAAAATACATCCGGGTATTTACACCTACCAATCAATATGTAAAAGCCAATTATATACAATTCAATTACAGTGTGGAATTAAATCCGAAAGCCATCATCAATACATCCACTGCAAAAGGACTCAGGAAATTTATTTCAAGAATAAGCACTGCATCATCTTTGCAGATCAACAAAAAAAATATTGCTTCCGGCGGTTTTGAATTTAATCCTTTTACCAAAAAAATTATTGATACCACGATACTGACATTGAGTTCTTTTTTATCCAACACATTTTTTTTCAACCGGGTAAATCCTAAATGGGGGATGGATGTAACGCATGTATTAAGCAATGGAAAATCATTACTCACTTATGGTGTGGAAAGTCGCAGCCAGCGCAACATTGCTTTTAAATTAAGATGGAATATCAGCAGGAAAATAACCACCAATCTTTCCGTTCGTTCAGTAACCAATGACCTTATCACTCCAAAATTCAGTAACCGGAATTACGAGATTGTACAGAAGGTAGTGGAGCCTTCGGTGAGTTATATAAGTGGCACTAAGTTCAGGTTTACTTTGGGATACAGCCTGAATGACAAAAAAAATAACACCGGATTTTTTGAACGCTCCAACAGCAGTGCATTGAATACAGAACTAAAATACAATGTGCTTTCCAGCAGCAGTATCAATGCAAAGTTTTCATTAAACAGTATCGGGTTTAGCTATGCCGATGGCGGCTCACCCAATTCCACAGTTGGCTATACCATGCTGGATGGATTGCTGCCGGGAAAAAATTATTTATGGAACCTGGAGTTTACCAAACGCTTATCCGGCAATATTGAAATGAGCCTGCAATACGATGGCAGAAAACCCGGAGAGTCAAGAACGGTGCATATTGGCAGGGCAACAGTGAGGGCAATATTTTAAAAATTGCCGGCATCTACAACTGTTGCTTAGTTGAAGAAAAATAAAATCATTTTTAATTAATGATCTTTGTTTTTTAGCTGATAAAAAATTGCTGTTATTCAAAAATCTTTTCTTCTCTTGTAAACAATCCATTTTCATTTAAGCCTTCTACAATTACCCTTATTTTTTTACAGTTATCGCTGTTAAAAAATGGAAGGGTGATCCTGCGGAAATTTTTATCAATGTAAACCTGGGGGTTCCAATACAAAGTAGTGCGGTAATCTTTTGTATAGGGGTCAGGATTATTTTTATAATCGGGCATATAAAATTCCCTGATGGCAGAATAGCCGTAAATGTTGGTAAAGGGCAAACCCTGGAAGGATGAATTATTGCCGCTGCCTTTTTTTGTATAAACAGCAATGGCACCGCCACTGCCGCCGGAAGATCCAAAAAATGGCGGACGAAAAACTTTTATCAAAGCCACATCGGCCATGCTGATCGATTGGAGCCCATTTATATCTGTAGGGGATTCATTTAGAAAAAAACTGGTGGCACTGCCACGCCAGGTAGCGCTGCCTTCGCCATTGGTGGTTATTTGAAGCCCGGCAACTTTACTCTGCAAATAGGCCAGTATGCCCGGCGATGATTTAGATTGCGGATCGTCTTCCATGGCAAAAGTATATCCATCGCCGCCGCTAAAAAATCCGGAAGTGTATTGCTCATCCAGTTTCTGTTTTAGTGATTTTGTTTTGGTAACCACTTTTATTTCCTGCAGTGTTTCTACTTTTACTGCAGCCTGCTGTGCCCGCCGCAAAGCCGCTATGCTGCTGCTTTTTACCAGCACCATACTGTCCGACCTGTCGGGTAAATATAAATTACCCAGCATGTTGCCGGTTAAAGCAGGAGCCCTGGCAAAACTGTTTTTAAAACTGAAAGAAGCGGTGCCGGTCAGACTTTTATCTTTATCATTGCTCAACTGGTAATATACTTTTGCAGTATCAAAAAAGTACAGCGCTCCTTGTGTAAAATCTCCCTGTGTGTTGATGGGAATGTTTAAAAAACTTGGTGGGCCATTCTTTGTTTTTACGATAGCGGTTAGTTCTTTGTTGTACAGCATAGTCCTGGAAAGCCCCAGCACTTTGCCCTGTATAGAAAGATATTTTTCCGGGAGATTATTTAAAACAGGCCATTGATTGGCCAGCAGGTTTTCCCATTTAAACCTTCTCCATCCATGCGTCATCATTACCAGGTCAAGATGTTGTTTAACAGAATCTTCATCGCTTAAAAAATAATAGGCAGGATTATATACATATCCTTTTAAATCACTGCTTAGCAAGAATTGCGAATAAATATTTTCTTCATTTTTCCCAACGGCGTTAATCTCTGCATCGGTAACCGCCACCGAAAGGTTGGTAAGCAGGCTGCCACCAACGTCTAACTGAATTACATTAAGGCCACGTTTGGTAATATTTTTTTCAATCAAGTGCAGGTCGGTTATAAAGGAGTAAGTGTTGTTGTTTACAAATACCAGCCGCTCTGCCACAGGTACCATTGCTGCATTAAAAACAGTAATCTGCAAAACACCATCCGGCATACTGTCGGTAGGCAGTGGTGCTGTTACACTTAGTTTTTTTGTCATGTTGATCTGGGCATTGTACATCATCCGCTGCTGTGTTTGCGCCACCACGGTGTACATGGTAAAGTCAGCGCTTACACTGTCTGGCCGGGTTAAGTTGTAATGCAGCCTGTTATCCGGGAAGCTAACGCTGAGTACTACCCCTTGTTTTTTTGCCGCCGGTAAAATGTTTTCATGCAGCAGGCCATTCTTATCTTTCCATACTGCTTTATAAGCTTCTCCTGCCTGTGGCAGCAGGGTAAAAAAGCCCATTCCATCATGTACAGAAGCAAATGGACAGACCGCTTTATTTTGACTGGTTACAATGGTTCCTTTTATTGCAACGGGTGTTCCTTCCTGGTCGGTTGCTTTAAATGCAACATACGATTCCACATTGGCAACAAGGTCGCCGCCTTCAGGAAAAAAGTTGCTGAAGAAGGTAGCGGCAGTGGCTACCTTTTTCGGCAATCCTTTTTTGGGAATGATATGGATTGGTTTTACACACAACAGGGTAGAATCAAAATTCAGCATCCACGCCGTGTAAGCCCGGATGAATAAACGGGTATCGGTCAATGAATCGGGCAATACAAAATCTGCACCGGCACCCGATAATATCACCGGCATCATTTTTCTTTGCAACACAATGCCTTTATCATTGATCAGTTCTGCATACACTGTTTTGCTAATGGCAGTTGCCAAATTATCTGCGGTAAGGTATGCTTTGAACCAAATAGTTTCACCACTGTTGTAAGTTCCTTTGTCGGTATGCAGGTATATTTTTTCCTGCAGGTATTTTGTTTCCGCCTTGTTTAGTATGGCTTCCACCTGTTGTGCCTGTAAAACGAGCTGTGCATTGGTAAGCAGCAGCACTAACACGATTAATTTAAAAACCCTTTTTTGCATCTGTTATTTGTTTGGAAATATTATTATGGATTAGCCAGCCAACATCTTTTATTAAGACAATGTATCGCCTGTTATGACAGCGATAAAGATAACCATAAATTTATTTTTTAAAACAACACCCCTTTGTAAGTATGTTAATAAAGAAAGTTTTGTTACCGGCAATAGTTTTTCATAGCATCAACCTTTCGCCTGCCTGCCGGTAGGCAGGTCGCACTCTTGTACCCAATACCATTGGGCAACTTTTATCGGCACAATAGATTGATAGAATCGTTTTGGGCTTTGATTTATGCATTAGTTTTAGAATAAACTTTCTTATATATTTGAATTGTGTGTCATGCTATTGGAACTTCATGTTCTTTAATTAAATCTACGCCATGGTTCGTGGCACACGAAACATTTTTATTTGCATTCGTGTGCCACCACAACTGTTCGGAAGATTTACGTTGAATTAGGATAAATCAAATTTTTAGCTATTGATGGGTCGCCCTTGCATAGCAGAACAAAATTGTACAGAATGTCGTTTTCTAACTCCTGTGCAAACTTTCTTTTAGGGATTTTATATCCGGTCAAGTTTCTTATCTTCTTGTATTCTGCCAGCAATACTGCCACTGTCATCGTAACATACATGATTACCTTAATGCCGTTTTCAGTTCTGTTTAATAAATGAGAGAAGTTTAAATGCTGCTTTATGAACTTGAAAAAAACTTCTATATCCAATCTTGATTTGTATATGGCTGCCACCTCTGTGCTTTCGATATCCTTTATGTTGGTAATAAAAACAATTTTTTCATTGTTGTCTTTTCTCACCGCCTTTATCAGCCTGACAGGATATTTACTTCTCTTTTGATGCATCGTATATAAATACACCCATGAATCGCCTGTTATCTTCAGTGTTTCTGTTTGTACCACTCTCTTTATTGTGTTGGCTGCATACACTTCCTGCTTTGCACCGGGATTTAACCGGGATATAAAAGAAATGCCCTTGTCCGTTAGTTTGTCATAATTATCCCTGGCTGTAATGCCCCTGTCAAAAACACTTATTTGAGCAGCGGTTTTTTGATTCGCTAGTATTGTTTCAATCAACGCTTTGTTTTCACTGTTATACGTCTGGTCTTTATAAAAACAAATACAATCAGGCATGTCACTATAGCCAATAGTAAACTTGAGAAGCCGGTAGTTTTCTGCATCGCCGCCTTTCAGGTTATAGCCTATGTCAATCAGCTTTGTGCTCATGAATACAATGGTGGAATCAAAACGGACTATGTCTTTGTTTAATTCCGTTGCGGTGCTTTTATACGCAGACACACAATACTTAAAAATCTTTTCGAAAAAGTCCACACTGATTAGATTCAGCCGTTCGCTGATGGAACTATGCGATACTGCAAAATCTCCTGATATACCACTCACGGTTCTAAACACGGCCGACTCCAGTGCTGACTGCAACCCACGCAGGCTGTTATCTTTTTCTGTAACAAAACAGTAACACAGCAGCTTAAATAAAAGCTGTCCGTGCAGCTTCTTTTATTCCCAGCAACGTCTCTCAACGAGCCATGAGCAAAGCCGAGGACGTTGCGCCAACAGGAAAGAAGTTTAAATATTAATAATCCTACGCCATGGGTTCGTGGCACACGAAACATTTTTATTTGCATTCGTGTACCACGAACGCAGGCAGAGGAGGGGATGTTGGAGATAGTGAATAGTTTTAAATTCATAACGCCAACAATGGTAAAGAGGTCGCAGAAATGTCTTACAGAAAGGCGGCTGTATCATTTTTAGTCAACGGGTCATTGACATAAATGCTGCCGGTGGCAGAGTTGATTTTTTTATCTTTGGCCTGTCTTGCATCCAGATATTTTTTCAGCAAAATAAAACAAAGCACCAGTAAAATTAAAATGGCCACCACGGCAATATAAGTTTGGGGATTGTCTTTCCAGCGGCGTTTGTCTTTGCGTTTTTTATTTTTGGCTATTTGCTTTTGCAGGTCACTGTTCAATTGCTCTACATAAGCCTGCAGGTTGTTGCTGTTGTCCATTTGCTGCAGGCCTTCCACTGCATCATTTACAAAGGGATCATCGGCCATGCTGGCTTCCACCTCATGCTGCTGCGGTTGGGATAATTGATTGCTGAGATAATCCATCAATTGCTGGTTATCGATATCCTTGTTGCTGTTGCCTAATATGTCTTTCAGATCATTGCTCATGTTGCTGCCGCTGTTCCAGCATTATTTTTAAATTTCTTTTTCCGTTTTGAATATGGCTCTTTACCTGTAATAAAGAGTAGCCGGTGGATTCGGTTATTTCCTGGTAGCTTTTCTTTTGCAGGTAAAACAAAGTTAAGCATTGTTGCTGGTCGGTATTAAGTTGCTGCAATGCTCCTTCCATGTGGGTGAGGGCCTGTTCTTTTTGCAGCAGCCTGTTTTTATTTTCCGGTTCATCCGGTGCCGGTAATTGCTGGTCGTTTATTTCCACCACGGTATTGCCTTTGTGCCTCAGCTTCATCAGGCAGTGGTTTTTGGCAATCATGTAAATCCAGCTTTTAAAATAATCCACTTTGTATTTGTGCAGTTCGGTAATGGCTTTTAAAAATACCTGCTGCACACCGTCTTTTGCTTCTTCTTCATTTTTTAAATATTTCATGCATACACCAAACAGCAGCAGGGTGTACCGCTGCAGCAAAATGCCCAGCCATTCATTGTCTTTATCTGCATAAAAATTTTGCAGCAGCTGGTTGTCGTCTGTATGTTTATACTTGTCGGTTGTCAAAATGTGAAACGCTTACTGCTGAGATGTAAACTTTGTAAGATTCCATAAGTTATGAGTTATGAATTATGAATGATGAGTTATGAGTGATAGGTTATACGAAATAAAAATATCCTGCAGTATCAGGCATCAAACTCATAACTTATAATTCATAATTCATAACTCATAACTCCCTTACTTTCCTGCGTCATTAATTTCAATCCAATATCCATCGGGGTCTTTAAAATAAATTTGTTTCACTTTATCCAGCCTTAGTGTTACGCCTTTCTTTTCGCCGGTCCAGCTTTCGTAGTCAATATTTTTTTTATCCAGCAGTATGATAAAGTCTTGCAGCGACGCAACGGTAAAGCAAAGATGTGTGTGCTTGTCGTGGAAAGTGGCGGCAGCAGCGCCTTGTATCAGGTGCAGGTGGCTGAGTGGGCCAATGCCAAACCAGGTATGCAGCCCATCATGAAAAGGTTCGGGCACGGTGTCGAGCTGTACAATGTCGTGGTAAAAGGCAGTACTTTTTTTGAGGTCGGTTACATATAATGCTACATGGTTGAGCGTGGGTTTTATGGTGGTTGATTGAGCAGTTACATTCAATGCAAACAGAATAATGGCGGATGATAAAAGAAATGATTTCATGTTAATTAAATTATCAGTTTATAAATTGTCGTCAACGTTTTGCATTGATACTTCATAAAATTAATCAACCACATCAATACATCCAAAAGAGAATGCTTCCTGCTATTGTGCAGAGACGCTGATTTTAAAGCGTTGAATAAAGATCAACTGTTCAAAGGATGCCGGACTTGTAATGGATAGCCGGAACGGATTTTGAAATATGATAGTTTGCTGAAATCCCCAAATCCCCAAATCATCAAATCTCCAAATCAATCAATCAATTTCCCTTATTTTTGCGCCATGACAATCGAAAATTTAAAGGATATAAGAGACCGTGTGCTGGTTTTGAGGAGGTTTCTTTGACGTCGCTAACCGACATAATAAAATAGCAGAACACAAACAACTCTCCGTCAGTGAAGGCTTTTGGGATGATAATGCCCGGGCCACTTCCATCTTAAAAGAAATCAAAAACAACGAGTACTGGGTGAGCCTGTTTGATGCCACCGACCAGGCGGTAGAAGACTTTGCTGTGCTGTTTGAATTCTGGAAAGCAGGCGATGCCTCCGAGGAAGAAACCAAAGAGGCTTACGAAAAAGCCATGCAAATGGTGGAAGACACTGAATTTAAAAGCACCCTCAACCAGCCGGAAGATGAACTGCCGGCGGTATTACAAATCAACTCTGGGGCAGGCGGCACCGAGAGCCAGGACTGGGCACAGATACTGAGCCGCATGTACCGCATGTATGGCGAAAAGCAGGGCTGGAAAATAACCGAACTCGATTGGCAGGATGGCGATGGTGCCGGTATTAAAACCTGCACTTTTGAATTTGAAGGGCCTTTTGCGTATGGCTTTTTAAAAGCCGAAAGTGGGGTACACCGCCTCGTTCGTATTTCTCCTTTCGACAGCAATGCAAGGCGGCATACTTCTTTTGCCAGCATCTATGTATATCCGTTAGTGGATGATACCATTACGATTGAAATAAATCCGGCCGATGTGAAAATGGAAACCTCCCGAAGTGGCGGTGCCGGCGGACAAAACGTAAACAAAGTGGAAACAAAAGTGCAGCTAACGCATATCCCTACCGGCATTGTGGTGGTGTGCCAGCAAGACCGTAGCCAGCTTGGCAACCGGGAGCTGGCCATGCAAATGCTGAAGAGCCGCCTGTATGAAATTGAAATACAAAAGCGCAACGAACTTAGAGACGTCACCAACAGCAAAAAGAAAAAGATAGAATGGGGAAGCCAGATACGGAGCTATGTTTTTCATCCGTACAAAATGATAAAAGACCACCGCACCGATTTTGAAGTGGGCAATGTAGGGCCGGTGATGGATGGAGAGTTGGACGGATTTATAAAGGCTTATTTGATGAGTGAGAAGGAGATGAGTAGTTGATTTGAAAATTTGGTGATTTGGTGATTTGAAGATTTGATGATTGCTGTTAATTATTAAATTGTTTAACTTTAGAAAGAGCTTTCCATCACCAAATCACCAAATCTTCAAATTACCAAATCATTTTTATGCAATCTAACAAACCGCCAAACCTTATTGTGCAGTTGACATTTGATTTTGCATTGAAGATTATTAAATATGCCGAATCGCTGGAAAGAAACCATAAATATGTAATTGCAAGGCAACTGCTGAAATCGGGTACTTCTGTTGGTGCCAATGTAAGAGAAGCCCAGAATGGCGAAAGTAAAGTTGATTTCATTCGCAAAATGAAAATTGCGGCAAAGGAAGCTGATGAAACAATATATTGGTTGTTGCTTTGCAAAGCATCTGAAGGGTATGATAATTGCGAAGAACTGATAAAAGATTGCGAATCTATCACCAGGGTATTATCAAAAATAATAGCCTCATCAAAATCAAAACCGATTGTCTAAAATGTATTCAATTATCAAATCACCAAATCATCAAATCACCAAATCATTTTTATGAACCTCGGCTATTTCAACTATCCATTACCAGTCAATGAACCGGTACTAAACTATGCCCCCGGCAGTAATGAAAAGAAAAGACTAAAAGAAACTTTGGCAGAACTGAAAAGCAAAGCCATCGATGTACCCATGTACATTGGAAGCGATGAAGTGAGAACCGGCAAAAAAGTGGCGATCAACCCGCCGCATGAACACCAGCATGTGCTGGGTTATTTTCATGAAGGCGATGCCGGCCATGTAAAAAAAGCAGTGAATGCTGCATTAAGGGCAAAAGAAAAATGGGCCAATACCAGTTGGGAAAACAGGGCGGCTATTTTCTTAAAGGCGGCTGATTTATTAGCTACCAAATACAGGCCGCACATTGTGGCAACCACCATGCTGGGACAAAGCAAAAACTGCTACCAGGCGGAGATTGATGCAGCCTGTGAGTTGATAGATTTTCTTCGTTTTAATGTTCACTTCCTCAGTGATATTTACCGGCAGCAGCCCATCAGTGGTGCAGGAATGCACAATAGGGTGGAGTACCGTCCGCTGGAAGGTTTTGTGCTGGCAATTTCTCCTTTTAATTTTACTGCTATTGGCGGCAACCTGCCTACCAGTGCTGCCATGTGTGGCAATGTGGTGATTTGGAAATGTGCCCACACACAGGTGTACAGTGCTCAACTGTTCATGCGTATTTTAAAAGAAGCCGGCCTGCCGGATGGGGTGATCAATTTGCTTTTTGTAGATGGTCCTACTCTGGGTGAAATATGTTTTAATCATCCTGATTTTGCCGGGGTACACTTTACCGGCAGTACGGGTGTTTTTAATTTTATGTGGAAGACGATTGGTGCCAATATGAGTATGTATAAATCCTATCCACGGATTGTAGGAGAGACGGGTGGTAAAGATTTTGTGATTGCACACAAGAGCGCCAATCCAGATGTGGTGGTGGCTGCACTGGCAAGAGGTGCTTTTGAATACCAGGGACAAAAATGCTCGGCAGCTTCCAGGGCTTATATTCCGGCTAACCTGTATCCGGAAGTAAAAAAGAAACTGGTGGCAGAATTGAAAAGTATGAAAATGGGTACAGTGGAAGATTTTACCAATTTTGTAAATGCGGTGATTGACGAAAAGAGTTTTGATAAACTGGAAAGCTACATCAAAGGAGCCCGTAAAAAAGGCAGCAACGCTAAAGTAATTGTTGGTGGTGGTTGTGATAAAACGAATGGCTATTTTATTCAGCCAACGGTAATAGAAACCACGGATCCTAAATATGTAACGATGTGTGAAGAATTGTTTGGGCCGGTACTTACCCTGTATGTGTATGAGGAAAATAAATTTGAAGATGCACTGAAATTGGTGGACAGCACTTCGGCGTATGCACTCACTGGCGCCGTGATTGCACAAGACCGTTATGCGGTGGAACTGGCTACCAGCAAGCTTCGTAACAGTGCTGGTAATTTTTACATTAATGATAAACCCACCGGTGCAGTGGTTGGCCAGCAGCCATTTGGGGGTGCCAGGGCAAGCGGAACCAATGATAAAGCTGGTTCTATTTTAAATCTCTATCGCTGGTTGAGTGCAAGAACAATTAAAGAAACACTGACACCGGTTACAGATTACCGGTATCCGTTTTTAGGTGAAGAATAATTAATCACATTCATAATATGGTATTTTAGTAAGGTCGTTTTTACACGGCCTTTTTTTTATTGGGGAAAAATATCTACACATTCAGGTAATCATTATCAAAAATTCAACTGAAATTTAACTGGCACCCCTTTTGGCTCAGACTGGGAAACAAATATATAAAACATGACAAAAGTATTAATTGGATTAGCGTTATTAATGACAATAACAAAAGTATCAACAGCACAACATTCCGATTTTGGAATTAAAGGAGGATTGAACATGGCAAAATTCACCAACGAAAATGGTTCTGACTATAAATTTAAACCATCCGTGAATATCGGAATCCTGGAACACATTCACATTACAAAATCATTTGCAATACAGCCTGAATTGGTATTCTCCATGCAGGGAACAAAGTTTACCAGTGCCAATACAGATTTCAGGGTGAACCTTGCTTACATAAATCTGCCGGTATTGTTTCAGTTGATGACAGAAAGCGGTTTTAGATTTGAAACAGGTCCACAGGTTGGTGTATTGCTGAGTGCTAAAACAAAAACTGGAAGCACAACAACGGATGCAAAAAGCGATTTCAAAACAGCAGACCTTGCATGGGTTTTTGGTATCGGTTATATTACAAAATCAAAATTTGGTTTTGATGCAAGGTATAACTTGGGACTTACAGATGTTACAAAAGCTACCACCAGCAGTCTTAAAAACTCTGTCATCCAGGTTGGTGTATTTTATCAGTTTAAATAAGATATAGAAAAACACGGTAGCATAACCGTTTTATGCAAAAATCTAGAAAGGCCCGGAAGGGCCTTTTTTAATTTTTTTACTATTTTAGGTTGCGATAAAGGATTGTTTTATTTTTATCCCCTAATCATTTTGTTTTGAAAACAATTCTTGAAAAACAACAATTGCATTTAATTCTGCAGCGGCTGGCCAACCAGCTGGTGGAGAACCACAGCACTTTAAAGGAAGTGGTCTTTATCGGCCTGCAGCCAAGAGGCGTACAGGTAAGTAAATTAATTGTAGAAAATATCCAGCAGCTTTTCCCGGAAGAAAAAATACAATACGGCGTACTCGATATTACTTTTTACCGGGATGATGTAAGAAGCGAAATACATAAAGCCAATAAAACAGATATTCCTTTTTCTGTAGAAGGCCGAAAAGTAATACTGATTGATGATGTATTGTACACTGGGCGTACTATCCGGGCTGCATTAGATGCCCTGCAGGATTTTGGCAGGCCGCAAAAAATAGAACTCTGTGTATTGGTGGACAGAAGGTTCAACAGGGAATTACCCATTCAGCCTGATTACTTTGGCACAGCCATCGACACCGTGAGTTCACAAAAAGTAAAAGTGGAGTGGGATAAAGAACAAGTGATTTTGTACTAAAATTAAATTATAACCAATAGCTTTGCTTTTTAATGCAACTATCCACCAAACATCTATTAGGCATTAAAAATCTCTTGCCGGAAGATATTTCCCTAATTCTATCTACAGCAGCACAATTCAAAGAAGTTTTACAACGGCCGGTTAAAAAAGTCCCCTCTTTACGGGATGTTACCATCGTGAATTTATTTTACGAAAACAGCACCCGTACAAGGATCTCTTTTGAACTGGCAGAAAAAAGACTGGGAGCCGATACCATTAATTTTGCAGCCTCCGGTTCTTCTGTATCCAAAGGCGAAACATTGCTGGATACGGTAAACAATATCCTGAGCATGAAAGTGGATATGGTGGTGATGCGCCACAGTGCCAGCGGAGCACCACATTTTTTGGCCAAACACATTCCTGCAGCCATTGTAAATGCCGGTGATGGTATCAACGAACATCCCACGCAGGCACTGCTGGATGCGTTTTCCATAAAAGAAAAACTGGGCAGCCTTGAAGGAAAAAAAATTGTGCTGGTTGGTGATATCATGCACTCCAGGGTGGCATTGAGCAATATTTATTTGTTGAAAAAAATGGGTGCAGAAGTAATGGTGGCCGGCCCACCAACGCTGATACCAAAATACATTGAAGAAGCACTGGATGTAAAAGTTGAATACAACCTGCAAAAAGCACTGGAGTGGTGCGATGTGGCAAATGTGTTACGCATTCAGCTGGAGCGGCAGAACCAGGTATTGTTTTCATCCTTAAGAGAATATAATTTAGCGTACGGGGTAAGTAAAAAATTACTGGATGGTTTGAAAAAAGAAATTGTAATTATGCACCCGGGCCCCATCAACAGGGGAGTGGAGATTGACAGCGATGTGGCAGACAGTAACCAATCCATCATTTTGCAGCAGGTGGAAAATGGTGTGGCAGTGAGGATGGCGGTGTTGTATTTATTGGCTGGGAATAAGTGATAAGTAATAAGTGATAGGTAATAAGTAAAGTGTGGTAATGATACAGTTCTCAATTATTAAGTAATAAACCTTTAAAAAATTCTGCCATGAGCCGTATCTGTTTATTCCCCGGCACTTTCGATCCGCTGACTATGGGGCATATTGATATTATCAACAGGGCCATGCCGCTGTTTGATAAAGTGGTAATTGGAATAGGAAGGAATGCCAATAAAATCCCGATGTTTAAAGAAGAGCTGCGGTTGCAGTGGGTGAAAGAAATTTATGCCAACGAACCTAAAGTGGAAGCAGTAGTTTATGAAGGATTAACAGTAACTTGTTGTAAAGAAGTAGGTGCCAATTTTATTGTAAGAGGCATTCGCTACGTCAATGATTTTGAATATGAAAAAGCGATTGCAGATATGAACAGAAGTATTGACGGGCATATTGAAACGATCTTCTTAACTTGTCTGCCGCAATACACTTCCGTGGCATCTACCCTGGTGAGGGATGTGCTGAAAAATGGGGGTGATGTATCCCAGTTTTTACCGAAAATTGTAAACGATTCCATAGCAAATAATAAATAACCTTTAAAAGTATTTTTATGTCAATCTGGTTTAACAAATCTTTGAAATTATCTGATTTAGGTGCAATAGAACCCGGTACCATGGCTGAATTTTTAGGTATGGAGTGGATGGAACTGGGGAGTGATTTTGTAAAAATAAAAATGCCTGTTGATCAGCGTACCAAACAGCCGTATGGGTTATTGCATGGCGGCGCAAGTTGTGCATTGGCAGAAACCATTGGCAGTGTGGCTTCTCAACTGGTACTGGATCCTAATAAATTTATTTGTGTGGGGCTTGAAATAAATGCCAACCACATCCGCAGTGCAAGAAGCGGTTATGTGATGGGCACAGCCAGACCATTGCATCTTGGCGGTACCACACATGTGTGGGATATTAAAATTTATGATGAAGCAGATAAATTAATTTGTATCAGCAGGCTTACGTTGGCTATTTTGAAGAAAGCGTTTTGAATTGTTAGTTGTTAATTGTCAATTGTCAATGGGAGCATTTAATTCAGGCTTTCTGTATTTATTAAAAACTTTAAAGTATTATTCTCCACATTAACAACTAACAACTAACAATTAACAAATAACCAAAAACATCCAAAATATCTTTTATCGAAGGGTAAGTATTGGCAAGCGGTTCTTTTATATCTTTTGGTTTCACCCATTTTATTTCAGCAATATCTTCTTCTGTTTGGGGAACCAATGTTTGTTTGGATGGACAGGTCATGTAAAACCAGTGGGTGGTTTTTAAAAAATGTTTTCCATAAGCATTGTAAGTATGGTAGGTTTCGCCAATCTTTTTTTTCAGGGTTAAATTGGCAGCGCCTGTTTCTTCTTCCACTTCTCTTACAGCGCAAGTTTCAATGTCTTCACCTTTTTCTACTTTTCCTTTTGGCAGATCCCATTTACCCAGGCGTAAAATAAACAGCAGTTCTTTTTTGTCATTTTGTACAATGCCGCCTGCAGCTTCTACCTCTTTAAAATTTTTAAAGAAAGCTTTTTTCAGTTTCTCCAGGTCGCTGTGCCACAGCACACCGGCATGAAATTCTTCTTTCACAATTTCGTGCAATAAAGATTTGATGGCGGCATTGGATATTTCATCCACAAATACCGCATCAGGATGATGCAGTATTTCATTCAGCTCTTTGTTAATGTCATCACAGAGATAAACAGGCTTATCGCCAAAATAGATTTTGATGTGCATAATAAAATTTCAAATCCTGCCATTGATGCCTCAAATTTGCGCCATGACAAATGAAAAAGCAGTAGCAGAAAAGTTATTACAAGTTAATGCAATTAAATTAAATCCGGCACAACCCTTTACCTGGGCCAGCGGATGGAAAAGCCCTATCTACTGCGATAACAGGAAAGTGTTGTCGTTTCCCTATATCCGTGAGTTTATCAAAAGTGAATTGTGCAATGTGGTGTTTGAAAAATTTCCGGAGGCTCAAATGCTGGCTGGTGTGGCCACTGCAGGCATAGCCTGGGGGGCAATGGTAGCCGACCAGTTAAAACTCCCGTACATCTATGTACGCCCCAAACCAAAAGAGCATGGCCTGGGCAACCAGGTTGAAGGCTGGTATGAAAAAGGGCAAAAAGTAGTGGTGATAGAAGACCTTATCTCCACCGGAAAAAGCAGCCTGCAGGTGGTGGAAGTATTAAAAAAAGAAGGGCTTGAAGTGGAAGGCATGGTTTCCATTTTCACTTATGGATTTGGTGTGGCCGATGCAGCTTTTGCAGCCGCAGGCGTACCTTATCATTCACTTACCAATTATGCTTCTTTAATTGATGCAGCCATTGCCAAAGGATTGGTAACGGCTGAGCAGCAAAATACTTTGTTAAACTGGCAACAAAATCCTGCGGAATGGGGCGTTAATTTATAACTTCAATAAAAATTAAAACGATGAAAACAATTACGCTTACACTCTTATCTTTTTTTGCTTTGGCAACGGTTGGTTTTGCACAGGCCAAAACAGTACAAAAAGTGGTGATCAAAACACCCACCGTACAATGTGAAATGTGTAAAACAAAAATTGAAGGTTACCTGAAAAGAGAACCCGGCGTTATCAGCAGCGATGTTAGTTTTAAAAAGAAAACTACTACGGTTAGTTTCTTAACCGACCGCAATAATATTGAACAAATAAAAACAGCCATTGCCAATGCAGGATACGATGCTGATGATGTAACGGCTGATGAAGATGCTTACAAACGTTTGCCTAAGTGTTGTA
Source organism: Chitinophagaceae bacterium (assembly GCA_031371545.1). GTDB lineage: Bacteria > Bacteroidota > Bacteroidia > Chitinophagales > Chitinophagaceae > Ferruginibacter. Next base: position 14,420 of record JANMJU010000037.1, on the reverse strand, counting down.
AGAAGCCTGCTGTAGTTGAAGAAGCAAAGCCGGTGGAGAAGAAGGATTAAAAATTATACAAACTCTTAGTATGAGGTTGGCAGCTTTTAAAAGTGGTCAACCTTTTTTCGTTTACGGGTATTGCTAAGGATAATTGTTTGAGCTTTATGCAGGCGGGACTTCTGCTAAAAAATAATTCCCCCCGAGGAATCGGGGGGAATTTTCTTTAACCCTTAAAACAACCAACATGAATGATGTTGATTCCTATACAACAGTAATATACGTCGGTTGGTTTGGTTTGGTTTGCTATTTTTAAAAAAAATTATGTTAAAGCAATATCAATCACCTGCTGCATGGTTTTTACATAATGAAATTTAGTGCCTTTAATGAAGGCAGGGTTGATCTCCTCCACATCTTTTTCATTTTGCCAGCACATGATAATCTCCTTTAAACCAGCACGTTTAGCAGCCAGCACTTTTTCTTTAATTCCACCTACAGGCAGCACCTGCCCACGAAGCGTAATTTCACCCGTCATGGCGAGATAAGGTTTTATCCGGCGGCCTGTAAATGCACTTGCCAAAGCAGTCATCATGGTAATGCCGGCACTTGGCCCGTCTTTAGGCACTGCACCTTCGGGCACATGGATATGAATATTTTTCTTGTTAAACATTTCCGGATCAATGTCTAATTTCTTTGCATTCACCTGCAGCCAGGTGTAAGCTGTAGTGGCACTTTCCTTCATCACATTGCCGAGGTTGCCAGTCATTTTCAATTCGCCTTTACCATCACTCAGGCTGATCTCAATAAATAAAATATCGCCGCCAACATAAGTCCATGCAAGGCCTACTGCCACGCCGGGCATATTGGCTACTTTGTACATGTCGTTGTTATATCTTGGCTTGCCTAGTATCTTTTCAAGGTCAACCTGTGTAAGTGTTGGCTTCAGTTTGTTTTTGGTAGCGTACTGTTTGGCAAGGTTACGCATGGTACTTGCCAGTTGCCTGTCAAGATCCCTCACGCCACTTTCCCTGGTATAATCTTCAATCATTTTTTCCAACACTTTATCACTCACTTTGATTGTCACATCTTTTAAACCATGTGCTTCCTGCTGCTTGGGTAGTAAGTGCTGTTTGGCGATTTCAATTTTTTCTTCCACGGCATAGCCGCTCAGGTCAATGATCTCCAAACGGTCTCTCAGTGCCGGTTGTATATTGTTGATATTATTGGCGGTGGCAATGAACAACACTTTGCTCAGATCGTATTCCAGCTCCAAATAATTATCGTAAAAAGTATTATTCTGTTCAGGATCCAGTACTTCTAACAATGCAGAAGAAGGATCGCCCCGGTGGTCGCTGCCTACCTTGTCTATTTCATCCAGTATCATAACCGGGTTGCTGCTTTTTATTTTGCGGATAGATTGAATAATCCTTCCGGGCATAGCACCGATATAGGTTTTGCGGTGGCCCCTTATTTCACTTTCATCATGCAGGCCGCCAAGGCTTACCCGTACATATTTACGGGCCACTGCATGAGCAATGCTTTTGCCGAGGCTTGTTTTGCCAATACCCGGAGGGCCTACAAAACAAAGTATCGGGCTTTTCATGTCGCCTTTCAATTTTAATACGGCTAAATATTCCAGTATCCTTTCTTTTATTTTATGCATGCCGTAATGGTCATGATCCAAAATTTTCTTTGCCTTTTTTAAGTCGTAAGAATCTTCTGTATAATCTTCCCAGGGCAGATCAAGCATCAAATCAAGATGATTGTACACCACCGAATAATCGGGTGTGCTGGGATGCATGCGTTCTAATTTTTCTGCTCCCTTTACAAACATTTCCTTTGCAGCCAACGGCCATTTTTTTCCTTCTGCTTTCTTCAGCATTTCTTTTACCTCTGCCACATTATCGCCACCCAGTTCTTCTTTGATGGCTTTCATTTGCTGCTGCAAAAAATATTCTCTTTGCTGTTTGTCCAGCTCAGCCCTTGTTTTGTTGGTTACTTTATTTTTCAGTTCGGTGTATTGCAGTTCGGTCTGCATCAGGTTCATCAGTAGCTCTGCCCTTGCTTTAATATTATTGATTACCAGCAGCCGTTGTTTATCTTTTAAATCACTGCTCAGGTTGCTGCTTACAAAGTGAATAAGGAAAGAAGGGTTTTCAATGTTCTTTAAAATAATACCTGCTTCACTCGGCAGGTTGGGAGAGATGGCGATGATCTGTGCTGCTAAATCTTTAATGCTGCCCACCATTGCATCAAAGTCGCTATCGTTTTTTAGTACTTCCTCTTCCTGCACTATTATTTTTGCTTTGAAGTAGGGATCTTCACTGGTTATTTCATCTACTTTAAAACGTTTTCTTCCCTGTATGATGACGGTGGTGCCGCCATCAGGCATTTTTATCAGTTTGGCAATTTTTGCTACGGTACCAATTTCTTCCAAATCACTTACAGTGGGTTCTTCGATGGTACTGTCTTTTTGCGCTATCACGCCTATCAATTTGTCACCTTTATAAGCGTCTGTCACAGCCTTGATACTCTTATCACGGCCTACGGTAATGGGTAAAACCACACCGGGAAAAAGTACGGTATTGCGTAAAGGTAATAAAGGTAATTCGTCTGGAATGCCCAGCAGGTCATTGTCTTCAGCACTGTCTTCATTGAGGGGGATGATCGGCATAAACTCCATTTCTTCTTCCGGGCCTTGCATAAAAAATTGATTATTCATAATATTTTCAAGATATAGTCAAATTGTCAAAAAGGGTAAATAAATCCTGTTTTTTTTGTGGATGTGTATATTGGCAACATTAATGCCGGAAAAGGGAGCTGGTTGATAGTTGATAGTTCATGGTTTGTAGTTCATAGTCGATAGTCAACTTCATTAAGATGAAATAATTCAAAAATGGCTAATCATTCAATTAACCATCAACCATTAACCATTATTCACACTTATTTTTGCCAACATGGATATTCAATGTTCCGATACTGAGTTACAAATTTTTGAAAAAATAGCAGCAGCAGCGGCAGGGCTTCATGTGCCCTGTTATTTAATCGGGGGTTTTGTAAGAGATAAAATAATCGGCAGGTCAACAAAAGATATCGACATCGTGTGCCTGGGCGATGGTATTGCATTGGCAGAAGCTGTGGCTAAAAAATTTACTCCGGCACCTGAAGTGAGTTTTTTTAAAAACTTTGGAACAGCACAAATAAAAACAGCCGACATTGAAATAGAATTTGTAGGTGCAAGAAAAGAAAGCTACAGCCATCACAGCAGAAAACCAGCAGTGGCACCCGGTACTTTGGCAGATGATCAAAACCGGCGTGACTTTACCATCAATGCCATGGCCATTAGTTTGAACAAAGAAAATTATGGGCAACTCATCGATCCTTTTAATGGAATGAATGGTATTGAAACCAAAATAATAAAAACCCCTTTGACACCAGGCATTACTTTCAGTGATGATCCTTTGCGGATGATGAGGGCTATTCGTTTTGCCGCACAACTCGATTATACAATTGTGCCGGAAACATTTGAAGCAATCTGTGACAATGCAGAGCGGATAAAAATTGTAAGCGGCGAACGCATCGCAGATGAACTGAACAAAATATTGTTGTGCAAAAAACCGTCTGTTGGTTTTGATTTGTTGTACAAAAGCGGGTTGCTCAAAATTATTTTTCCTCAAATGGTGGAGCTGGCCGGTGCAGAATATATTGATGGCAAAGGACACAAAGATAATTTTTACCACACTTTGCAGGTGGTGGATAATATCAGCGAAAACACTGATGACCTGTGGCTTCGCTGGGCAGCAGTATTGCATGATATTGCAAAGCCTGCCACCAAAAGATTTGAAGAAGGTCACGGCTGGACTTTTCACGGGCATGAAGTAGTGGGAGGCAGGATGGTGCCAAAGATTTTTGCCAAACTCAAATTGCCGCAAAATGAAAGAATGAAATTTGTGCGGAAGCTGGTAGAGCTTCACCTGCGGCCTATCAGCCTTACCAAAGAAAGCATTACCGACTCTGCCATCCGCAGGTTATTGTTTGATGCCGGGGAAGATATTGATGCCCTGATGCTGTTGTGCAAAGCAGACATCACATCAAAAAACAAACAGAAAGTAAAACGCTTTCTCGAAAATTTTGAAATGGTGCAGCAGCGTTGTGCAGCAGTGGAAGAAAAAGACCAGCTCCGCAATTGGCAGCCACCTATCACCGGCGAAATAATCATGGAAACTTTCAACCTGCCGCCGTGCCGTATGGTAGGCGATATAAAAACTGCCATCAGGGAAGCGATACTGGATGGCGTTATTCCCAATGATTACAACGCTGCCCATACTTTTATGCTGGCTAAGGCAAAAGAACTGGGAGTGATGTAGTAATTTTTTTCAATAATTCAAAACTTTGGAAGTGTCGATTTCTCGTTTGTTATTATTAATTTCGTCTTATGGCAATATTACGTTTCAGGGTTTATTGGGAAGATGATGACAGTATTTACAGGGATGTGGTGATACGTCACACACAAACTTTTGCAGACCTGCACAGCAGCATCTTAAAAAGTTATGAGTTTGACAGCAAACACAAAGCAACTTTTTACCGCAGTAATGATAACTGGTTTCGTGGCAGAGAAATTTCGCTGGAAAAGTACGACGATAAAACGTATGTGGTAGAGCCGTTGATAATGACAGACATTGCCCTGGGCAGCGAAGTAAAAGACCCTAATCAAAAGTTTATTTACGTTTACGACTTTAATAAATTCTGGACTTTCCGGGTTGAGCTGATCAACGTGGACAAAGAAGAAAATAAAAAGATCACTTACCCAAGCTGCATCCGCACAGAAGGCATTGCACCTTCGCAATATGGCACCAAAGGATTGGTGGATAAACGCCTTGCTGAAGTAGAAGAGAAATACGATTTAACCGCAGCCTCCATGCTGGAAGGTTTTAGTGAAGAGGATGAAGAAGGCAATGCCACAGCCAGCGAAGAAGAAGAAACCGGTAATGAAGAAGCCGGGGATGAATTTTAGTAATTCCAAAATACGAATGTAGAATAGTGAATTTGATTAGGCTCTTTACAAGCCATTCAAAATAACAATGAAAAAAACTTGCATCCTAATTGTTGGCCCTACAGCTGTAGGTAAAACATCATTGGCCATCCGGCTTGCTCAACATTTTTCCACCGAAATAATTTCCTGCGACAGCCGCCAGTGCTACAAAGAACTGAACATTGCTGTGGCCAAACCTTCTCCTGATGAACTGGCATTGGTAAAGCATCATTTCATCAACTCACATTCCATTCATGAATTGGTTACTGCAGCTTCTTTTGAAAAATATGCGCTGGAAAAAGCGGCTGAAATTTTTGTAAAAAATAATGTAGTTGTAATGGTTGGCGGCACCGGCTTGTATGCAAAAGCATTTTGTGATGGCATAGATGAAGTGCCTGCCATTGATGATTCCATCAAACAATCTATCAACCAGCAATACCAGCAGCAAGGGCTTTCATGGCTGCAGGCCGAAGTGGAAAAAAATGATCCTGCTTATTTTGCCCATGGCGAAATAAAAAATCCTCATCGCTTATTGAGGGCATTGGAAGTAAAATTATCTACCGGAAAATCCATTCTCGATTTTCAAACACAACAAAAAAAGCCAAGGAATTTTGGCATTATAAAAATTGGACTGGAAATACCGAGAACTGATTTGATTGAGCGGATAAACCAGCGGGTGGATATCATGATGCAGGAAGGTTTGCTGGAAGAAGTAAAAAGCCTGCAACCACTGCAACAGCTGAATGCCTTGCAAACAGTGGGTTACAAAGAATTGTTCAGTTATCTTTCTGGCCAACTAACGTTGCCGAAGGCAACAGAAGCCATCAAAATAAATACCCGGCAATATGCCAAACGGCAAATGACCTGGTTTAAAAAAGATACCGGCATCCATTGGTGCAGTGTCGATTTCGATGAAGTATTGGGAGCAATTAATCTGTTGGTTTAAATTAAAAAGAGCCAGAATTAATCCCGGCTCAATTACTAATTGTTATTGCAGTTAAAATTTAAAACCAACAGTGGCAACAATGTTTCCACGTTGTGTATCTACTGTTGCAAAAGTATTGCTCTTATCCTGCAGGCGGTAGGCAAAGTCCACATCTTTATTAAACGAATGAACATAAGTGAGATCAATAAAGAAACCTTTATTGCGGTAGCCCAATCCTCCGCTCAATAACATTTTATGAGCTTTCAGTGCAGCCTCTTTGTAAGGGTTGGTATAGTACGCAAAACCAAGTCTTGCCATGATGATATTGAACTTCAGCTCGCCACCCACCCTGAAATTAAAGTTGCCTTTATACTGGTTCCTGATAACATTGTTTAGTCCTTTATAATAATTCAGTTCTGCAGCATCCGGGTTATCATTGGCAGAATAAAAGCTGCCATTTTTATAACCTGCATATTCAATGTCAGCAGTGATAAATCCTTTTTGTTTTCTCACATCTTCAATTTCACGAAATACATAACTGCCGCTGATTATCACTTTCCATGGAGTAAGCATCGTGTATTTACTTTCGCCGGACTGGCCATTGGTAAAATTATCGGATGATACAGTAGCCAAACCATTGTACGCTTCTGTACTGGATGTTAGCGTGGTGCTTCTTTTATCTTTCAGGTAAAACATATAACTCGGAGTGTGCAGTGCCAGGCCAAGCCTGATGTATTCTTTAGGTTTGTAAATCACCCCAAATTTTAAATTTACTCCAACACCGTTGGTGCTGTAATCATCAACATATTTGGCGTAATCAAAATTATTATTCTTGTTGGAAGAGGTATCGCTTTCCATAAATGTAGTGGTGTTTTTATAATTAATAATTGGAATGCCCACACTGCCGCCAATCAGCCATTTGTCTTTTTTATTGTAAGCATAACCCATTGCCAATTCATACATGCCGCCCCTGGTGGCAATGGTTTTTTCCTGCAGCAAAGCCTGCCCGTTTTGAAGTAAAAATTCAGGTAATGCTTTTACCACATTGGTTGTTGCATTCAACCTGAAAGTATCAACAAGATAAGTGTATAAAGCAGGCGCAGTGCCATAAGCATATTTGGGGTCTGCTAAAATTCCATCAATATTATTGCCGTTTTTAATTTCGTTGAAAGCAGCTTCAGCCCACTGCTCACTGAACGAACTATAGTTGTTATAACCTTTGTATTGTAGGGTATTATTGAAGTTGGCTGATTGTGTCAATGCAATGCTGAATGCCTGGCTGGTAGTGGGTTCATAGCGGTTGGCAGCGCCAAATACAAAGCCGATATTTCCAAAACTGAAATTATTTTTTTTGTTGCCGGATTTGGTATCCCTAAAATCAGTTTTGTTATTGTTGAGAAAGTAAGAAGGGGTAAAAACAAATTCACCCGTTCTGAAATTGCCAAGCCCGGCTGGGTTAACATAGGTAGCAGTAATGTCGCCGCCTAAAGAACCCATGGCACCACCAATGGCCATATTACGGGCTGTACCATTTTGCGGAAAGAAAGAATATTTTAAAACATCTTCCGGAATTTGTGCAATGATTTTAGTGCCGGTAAAAAGTAAAATGCAGAGTATATATTTTTTCATGGCAATATAATTTAAGGATGAAGCATTTGATTGCATTCATTGAATGATTGAAATTTAACTGAATTAATTTTTACCATTTCTTGCAGGCCTGGATGTACTGCTGGAAGAACTGCTGCTGGAGGAACTATTGCTCGTACTGGTGCTGCTGTTATTATTGTTATTATTAGATGGGGTGTAAGTTCTGCTGCTTTCAGATGAATTGTTATTAGAGTTGCTGCTGTTAAAAATTTTGTTGAAAGTATTGCCCACTCTACTGCCGGTATTGTTACTGTTATTGTAAGCTCTTACCGGGTTGTTGATATAACTCATTTTGGTAGTACCGGATGAGGCATTGCTGTTATTATAGTTGGGAGTGTATGCTGCTAAATTTGTTGTTCTGGGAGTAGCTGTTTTTGGATTGACAGGCGTAACCACCACTGGATTATACACAGGCAAATTATAATAATACGGGTTGTAATAATAACCATAGTTGTAGCCATATTGGTAAGGGTTGTAGTTGATATCATTATCAAAATACCTCCAGCGTGGATCATTAATTCCAAGTCTTATCTGGCGGTCCTCCGAATAATTTTTTCTTGTATCGGCATAGTCATCTTTCTTTTCGTCTCTCTTTTCTTCATCATAAAAACGGGCAGGTGAATAATAAACATCATCTGGTGTTTGGGTTGTTTTGTAGGCAGTGGAACAACTGCTAAATGAAACAACAGAAATGGCAATGAGTAAAAGTTTAGCGTTCATGGCAAATGGTTTAAAATTAATTAAGATTGAAGTTACTACTTTTGCGCCTTTAGGGCTGTTAAAATAATAGAGTCAAAATCTTTGCCATCTGTTGCAGGAGTTTATTTTTGATGCGTTAAATAACTGCTAAAAGCCGGATGGGGTAAAATTTTAATAATCAAACAATTCAAATACTTTTGAAGCCCTTTATAGATTTATAAAAACGAAAAACATACCAACACTCAATGAGCAAAGAAATTACCAGTAGGCAACAGGATTATTCTCAATGGTACAATGACCTTATTATAAAAGCGGGCCTGGCCGATTACAGTGCAGTAAGGGGTTGCATGGTTATAAAGCCCTACGGCTATGCCTTATGGGAAAACATGCAAAAAGAACTGGACCGGATGTTTAAAGAAACAGGTCATCAAAATGCTTACTTCCCCTTATTTGTTCCTAAAAGTTTGTTTGAGGCAGAAGAAAAAAATGCCGAAGGCTTTGCCAAAGAATGTGCTATTGTAACACACTACCGGTTAAAAAGCGACCCTGATAATAAAGGAAAACTGATAGTAGATCCGGAAGCAAAACTGGAAGAAGAGTTAGTCGTTCGTCCTACCAGCGAAGCCATTATCTGGAGTACTTACAAAGGCTGGATACAGTCTTACCGTGACCTGCCCATTTTAATAAACCAGTGGGCCAATGTGGTAAGATGGGAAATGCGTACCCGTTTGTTTTTGCGTACCACCGAATTTTTATGGCAGGAAGGACACACGGCTCATGCCACCAAACAGGAAGCTGTAGACGAAACCGTACAGATGCTGAATGTGTATGCAGCGTTTGCAGAAACCTTTATGGCGATGCCGGTGGTAAAGGGTGTAAAAACTCCCAACGAACGTTTTGCCGGTGCAGAAGATACATATTGTATTGAAGCGTTGATGCAGGATGGCAAAGCATTGCAGGCAGGTACATCGCATTTCTTGGGACAAAATTTTGCCAAAGCGTTTGATGTAAAATTTACTGATAAAGAAAATAAATTAGACTATGTGTGGGCCAGCAGTTGGGGTGTAAGCACCCGGCTTATTGGTGGATTGGTAATGGCTCACAGTGATGATGAAGGATTGATATTACCTCCAAAATTAGCGCCGATACAAGTGGTGATCGTTCCTATTTTTAAAGGAGATGAACAAAAACAAATGATTGATGAAAAGGTAACCGGGTTGATGAAGGAATTAAAAGCCGCTGGTATTTCTGTGAAATATGATGATAACGACAACAACAGGCCGGGATGGAAATTTGCTGAATACGAAATGAAAGGGGTGCCGGTTCGCATTGCTATCGGGGCAAGGGATTTAGCCAACAATGTAGTGGAAGTGGCAAGAAGGGATACCAAAGAAAAAAACAGCTACAGTATTGATGGCCTTTCACAAAGCATCATTCAGTTGCTCGACGATATTCAGTCGTCTATTTTTAAAAAAGCAAAAGCTTTCCGGGATGAGCATATTACAAAAGCGGATAACTGGGATGAGTTTGTAAAACTGCTGAATGAAAAAACTGGGTTTATTGCTGCACACTGGGATGGCAGCAGCGATACAGAAGATAAAATAAAAGAGCTTACCAAGGCAACCATACGTTGCATACCGGCCAATAATTTGCAGGAAGAAGGAAAATGTATTTTGACAGGAAATGCAAGCAGTCAAAGGGTTTTATTTGCAAGGTCATACTAACCCCTATCCCCTAAAGGGGTAATGCAAAATGCATTTTATTTAAGAATTTGTTCTTCATTGAAAATTGAATATTGATTATTGTGCATTGAATTTTTGAGTAAGAAAATAAGAGAAGTTCAATTTTGCTGTATCGTTAGCATCACGGAGTTTACAGTTCTGTTTCATCAAAGCATTGTTAATAAAATTTTTTTGCAGGCAATTACATAAAATAATTTGTAATTGCCTTTTTTATGTGCCGGTAATTTTACATATTCGCTTTCAAATAAAAACCTTGCACCATGAGCTACGATGAAAACCTGATAACATCCGATCTTGTTATTGACAATGTTGCCACCGGCCATTTAAAAGAGTGTGCCACCTGGGGGAAATTTTTAGGAGTGATGGGATTTGTAATCAGCAGTATTATTACTATAATGGGTATCGCTGCCGGGTTTTCAATTTCCCGTCTTGGAAGCAGCTATAGTGGCAGAAGATTGAGGTTGGCAGAAGGCGGTGGTGTTGCATTGCTTTACCTGGCAGGTGCCACCATCCTGTTTTTTATGTCGCTGTATTTATTTCGTTTTGCTCAGAAAACAAAAATGGCTATCACCACTGACAACCAGGAAAATATTACAGAGGCCTGCAAAAACTTAAAACTATATTTTCGTTTTGCCGGTATTATCAGTATCATTTCTGTTGTGCTTACAATACTGTCTGTTATTGGGATGGTGATGGCTGCTTCTTACAGCCGTTATTAAATTCAGTTGATTTGTCTTGTTTTATTTTTCCGGTGGTAATATTCATAATCTAATCTTCACGCCTTTATCTTTACAGTCATTTCAAGATTCTTTCTGCTAAATTTATCACGATTACCTGATGGGTGAACTGCACAAATAATATGACTAAAACCACTTTAACTGCTTCACAAGAAAGGTACAGCAACCTTGATGGCCTCCGTGGTGTAGCAGCACTGGCAGTGGTATTGGCACATATTGAACTGCACAAACCTGATTTTGGTTTTCAACGATTACCCATTCCATTTTTATTATCATTGGGTTCTGTAGCGGTAACGGTCTTTTTTGTTTTGAGTGGTTTTGTCATTACAAATCTGCTGCTAAAAGAAACTGTAAAAAACAATACCATTAATACCCGGAATTTTTATGTCCGCCGTGTGTTGAGGATTTTCCCACTTTATTTTTTGGTGTTGCTGTTGGGTTTTTTGATGTATGCAGGATCGATGTCTGTAAAAGGGATTTTGTTATCTGTATTTTTTTTACCCAACCTTGCTTACCTGCAGTTTTTGCTTCCTCCTATTTTGCATCCCATCTGGTCTATTGGTGTGGAAGAACAGTTTTATGCGGTGCATCCTTTTATAATGCGCTTTATCAACCGCAAGAAATTACCAATGTTATTTGCGGTACTCATCCTGGTAGAATTTTTTTCTAGGAATCTTTATTTGCTGCCAATATTAAAGCCTTACAATTTTTTTTATTTGCTGCATAATTTTTTATTGTTTGCCAGGTACGATACCATTCTTCTTGGCTGTATGGCGGCCATATATTTTAACAGGTTAACAGATAAATCAAATAACCAACAGCTGCAGCTTTTTGCAAAAAAGACACAATTAGCATTGCTGCTTTTATTTGGCGTGCTGCTGTATTTTACGGTGATGTATAATGTAGTACTTCATGAACTGTACGCCGGTATTACAGCCCTTCTTATTTTGAATCTTTGCAGGCCGGCAACCAGTATTATCTCCATCAGCAGCAAGCCATTTATTTTCCTGGGTAAAATATCTTATGGCATTTACCTGCTGCATAAGTTTGGCTTATATGCAGTGCTGTACGGGTTTTCAAAAATAGCTCCTGCAGGATTGTTTGTTCAAAATATCATTATATACATTGTGGTGGCAGCAGTTAGTATTTTGCTGGCATGGGTGTCTTATACTTATTATGAAAGTTATTTTTTACAAAAGAAAGCCAGGTATTCCTGATCTTCTTTTTTTATTGTACCGGATATTATTAAAATGAAAAATTGAAACAAGAAAAAAGTACACAGTACAAACTTATTTTTTCAATCTGCAATGCAGCCAGCAGGATACATGGCAGGGGTGCTTATGCAAATGAATTGATACCGGCCAAAAGAAAAATCGGCTCCCTTGGTGGTGTGGTGATTTCAAAAAGAGAAGCCGACAGAAGAAGTAAACTCAATGAAAGTATTGCCATTGTTGAGTTGTGGAATGGCAAGGCGCTGGATGCCACCGTCAACAGCAACGAACTCCGCTATGTAAATCATTGCTGCGACCCCAATACTTACATGAGGGTTTTTAACTGCCATGTAGAATTTTATACGTTAAAAAATATTAAGAAAGGAGCCGAACTTACCTGCAATTACGGGCTTACCCATCATGAAGGTAAATTGCCCTGCAGGTGCGGTGCAAAAAATTGCAAGGGGTTTATTTAAAATGATTCTGCAATGGACAGAATACTGTTTTCAATTGTGTTGATAAAAGCCGCCATGAAAACAAACAGTACAAGTGAGTGACACAACGATGTAGCCATGAAAAACAAAGCCGGTATCAAAAAAAGAAATCAAACAATTTATTATTCCTTCAGGTCAATTACCACCCGGGCATTTTTTTGTTCGCTGGAAGAGATGAACACTTCATAACGTTTACCATTGGCCGTAATCACCATCAGGGAAGTATTGGGTGGAATAGAGCCCAGGTTGTTAGCTACCATCACCAGCTCGTGGTGTGGGTGCCGGGGGTCAACTTTTATTTTAAAACTGACAGGCTTTTCAGAAAGCCCTGCATTGGCCACGACCAGGCTGTTGTTGTGATAAATGGTTACTGTATCTCCATCAATTTCACCATTGTCATACAGTTCTATCAGCATCTCCGTTTCTTCTGTTTCAATTTGTTTTACCACGGGGTTACTACGGGTAAGCAATACTTCAGGAACGGGTATTTTTACCTGGGCATTTTTTATTACAGGCTTTGCCTGTACTGGTTTTCCTCTCACTTCTTCTTTAGTTAAGGACGGGATGTTTTTTTTCAATGGTGGAGATACAGGCGGTGTTGCTTTTACAATTGGTTTCGCTTCTTTCACCACAGGTTTTGGCAATGAAACTGCAGGTTTTTTTGGTACAGCAGTTACGGGTTTAGGCGGTTCTTTTGTTTCCGGCTTAAGCAGGGTACATTCTCTCAGCATAATATCATCCATGGCAAAATCATTGCCACAGCCGCCAACAGTTTCATCATTCATTCGTATAATAATACCGTTGTTGCCGGGGGGTAAGGTAAACTCTCCATAATACCGTTGCCAGTTTGGGCCATTCGTTGGCGTTATCTTTCCGGTGCTGAACTTTGCCAGCTGGTTGCCGTTGCTGTTTTGTACAATAAAACTGAGATAGGGTGGAGTGGGGTTGCAGGGGCTGGTAGTTCTGCAGACATTTACAATCCATGCTGAAAATTCGTAAGTAGTATTAGGTATTAAATTTGGAACAGCATATTGAAAAAATGTACCCGGAGTTACAGAAGCATTTACAATCATCATCCGTCCTTCATAATCTCCGGGGGTATGGTCCTCATTGATGGTTATCCAGTCGCCGTTGAAACAATTGCTGCTGTAAGATGCAAAAGAATAATTGCCATCTTCGGGACAGCTTTCATATACCTGACGATAGTTACTCATGTAGCCAATGTTGATGCCCGGTGCTGTACCGACACTGCCAAAGTCAATTTTTAAAATGGGTGGCTTAAAGTTGCAGTCCAGTGTCTGTGCCATTGCTGGCTGAAAGAACATTGACAAGAGACAGGTAATGATCAGCAGTGGCAGCAGTTGTTTCATTTTAAATGTTGTTAATGGTTATACTTTTACTACGATCAAAAAGATGTTCATCTTCATAAATTTATTTTGAATTGATGGAGATTCATCACAGCCCATTTATTTTGGCCGATATTTAACAGCAGCACATCAATTTTTTATTGCTTCCTGTAAACTTAAAATTTGAATTCGTACTTTTTAAAAAAATAGTGCAGGCGGGAAATAATAACTGATGAATGCAATTTCCACCGCAAATGATGCCGCAAACGTTTACAGTAGATTAAACAATACACTGCCACATTATTTATTATTAAATGATTACTTTAGGGGATACAATTTAATTGCTGTTTTTTTTCTTACTTTAACGATAAAATCATTTAGCCCACAGGGCTGGATAAAAACTTGCTTATGAAGAACAACAAACTTTTGCTGTGGTCGCTTACCGTTGCGTTGGGCGGGTTTTTATTTGGGCTGGACGTAGCCGTTATTTCCGGTGCAGAACAAACCATTCAAAAATTGTGGAACCTTAGTGGCGCCATGCACGGGGTTGCCATCTCCATTGCTCTGTATGGAACAGTGTTTGGCGCTGCATTTGGAGGTTATTTTGC
>JANMJU010000034.1:0-83002 GCA_031371545.1 Chitinophagaceae bacterium | reverse complement strand
GTGCAGTGATTGAAAAACCTGATTTGTACAAATATCTTTCTGCTTACGACAACCTTTCCATATTTGCAAAAATGAGTGGTATTAATGTAACCAGGCAGTTACTGATGCAGCAGTTAAAGATGGTGGGGCTGGAAGATGCAGTCACCAAAAAAGCCGGCGTATTTAGCCAGGGAATGAAACAGCGTTTAGGCATTGCTGTAGCACTCGTACACAATCCGGCTCTGGTTATTTTAGATGAACCAACTAATGGCCTTGATCCACAGGGTATAGCCGATATGCGGAATCTTATTATCAACCTAAGTAAAGAAATGGGAAAAACGGTTTTGATCTCCTCTCACTTGCTGAGTGAAATAGAGCTGATTGCTAACCGAATGATCATTATCAACAAAGGAGAAAAAATTGTAGAAGGTGTGGTAGATGAATTGCTGGATCCTGCACATACAGTGATAGACATTGACAGTACCAACAATGATAAAACAAGGGAACAGTTACTGCAAACAAAATGGGCTGTCTATTTGCAGGAAGGCAAAGTGCTGCAATTGATGATGAACAAAGACCAGGTGCCGCAACTTGTACAGGAGCTGGTGGCAATGGATATTCAACTGCTCTCTGTAAATTCCAGCCATTCTTTAGAAAATTATTTTTTATCACTTACAACCCAGGCCGGCAATGTGGAAGCTTTTGCAAATTGAGTTATTTAAAATATCCAAACGCCCACGTACATACATTGCTTTTGTTGCCATCACGGCAATAGTAGCAATTTTTCAATTTGCATTCAAGGCAGATGGGCAGAGTTATATGGACCTGATGATGCAGAGTGCAAAAGATGAATTTACCTTCGACAGGGTACAGGCCATCAATGGTTATTTTATGTGTTACATCATACTCAACACATTGCTGATACAAGTGCCGATACTGGTTGCATTGATCGCAGCGGATTCCATTTCCGGTGAAGCAAATATGGGAACACTCCGGCTGCTCATTTCAAAACCGGTAAGCCGGGCACAAATAATAATAGTAAAGTTTGCTGCGGCTACCATCTTCACCGTTTTCTTATTGTTGTGGATGGCCATCACCGCATTACTGTTAAGTATTGTAATTTTTGGAACAGGCGATATGCTGGTGTTTAGAACGAAGGGTGAAGATTCTCAAATAATGCTGATAACAAAAGATGATGTGATGTGGCGCTATTATGCAGCATTTGCTTATGCCACAGTGGCACTAACGGTCATTGCTGCCTTATCACTGTTCCTTTCCATCTTTGCAGAAAATTCTATTGGGCCTATTATCGCTACGGTTTGTATTGTGATTGTTTGTACAATCATATCAAACATTAATGTGCCGATCATTGACCGAAATGTAAAACCATTTTTATTTACTTCTTATTTGGTGGGCTGGAAAGGTTTCTTTTATATTGGAACAAATCCTGACGGCAGCACCATAAAAGGCAGCATGGAAAACTGGCCTGCCATCCGTAATAGTTTGCTGATACTGCTGGCTCATATCGGTGTGATTGTAGCAGCATCCATTGTTGTATTTAAAAGAAAAGATATTTTATCGTAATAAAATTTTTTGAAATGAAACTACTCACCGCAACTTTTTTTTGTTTTTGTTCAGCTCTGTGTAATGCACAGGATGCTGCAATGGCATTGGTACAAAAAGTAAAAGCAAAGATTGACCTGGTAAATAATTATGAAGCCAATGGCACCATGAAAACCAATGTGACTTTTTTAAAAGTTCCGGAAGCACAGGTGAAAATTTATTTTAAAAAACCCAACCTGCTGAAAATTAAAAATGAAAAAGGCATTTCATTTGTACCAAAAGGAGCAGTAAGCATCAACCTGAATAATATTGTAAGCGGCAGCCAGTACACCGCACTGGATGCAGGTTACGACAAAATTGGCGCTGTAAAAACAAGGATCGTAAAATTGCTGCCTGCGGATGATAACGCCGATGTGGTGTTATCTACTTTGTATATTGATGAAGCCAATCTGGTGATTGTGAAAGCAAAAACAACTACCAGGACGAATGGCAGCTACCAGCTGGATATGCAGTTTGGAAAATACATTTCGTATGGCCTGCCGGATAAGATTACTTTTATTTTCAACACCAAAGATTACAAACTGCCCAAAGGCGTGACCTTTGATTTTGATGATGGAACCAATGCAGGCAAACCGGCAGAAAAAGCAAAAAGCGGAAAGGCGGAAATTATTTTTAATTCTTACACTATTAATAAAGGAGTGGCTGATACCATGTTTAAATAATTATTCCGGCAACTCTGTGATCCTTTCATCCACCGCCCTTGCAAAAGATACAGCGCTAATCTTCTTTAAAGGATTTTTCCTGTTCTCAGCATATTCTTTGCGGCCATTGATAATGTCCACACATTTAAAAATGGCTTCTCTGAAAGAAGCTTCATCCGCTTTATTTTTTCCGGCAATGTCAAATGCCACACCATGATCGGGTGAAGTACGAACGCCACTTAAGCCGGCAGTATAATTCACACCTTCGCCTATTGCAAGTGATTTAAAAGGTATCAGTCCCTGGTCGTGGTACATTGCCAGTACTGCATCAAATTTTTCATATTGCCCCCTGGCAAAAAATGCGTCTGGTGAATAAGGCCCAAAACAAAAAACATCTTTTTGTTTGGCTTCTTTTACAGCAGGCCTGATGATTTCTTCCTCTTCTTTTCCAATCAGTCCTTCATCACCGGCATGTGGGTTCAGCCCCAGCACAGCAATTCTTGGCTTGTCAATACCAAAATCTTTTTTCAAACAATTGTTGATGATATTTAATTTGCTCAGGATATTTTCTTTGGTAATGTACTCGGCAATATCTTTTACGGCTACATGTTCTGTCACCAATCCCACCCTCATATTTTCTGCCACCATAAACATCACCACATCCGAAACACCGAATAAATTTTTCAGGTAAGGTGTATGGCCGGTAAAATTAAATTCTGTTGATTGGGTATTTTTTTTATGAATAGGTGCAGTTACCAGCCCGTCAATTTTGCCATCTTTCAATGCCTGTGCAGCAGCTACCAAACTGATCACGGCATACTTTCCACCCACTTCATTCAGCAGGCCGGGTGTTACCGCTACTTCTTCTTCCCAGCAATTATACATGTTCACTTGTTTGTGATTAATGCGGCTGCCATCCTTCACCGTACTGAAATTAAAATTCACATCAGGAATGGCTTTGCGGTAAAAGTTCAGTACTTTATTGTTGGCAAATATAACAGGGGTACATATTTCAAGCAGGCGGGTGTCCGCCACCGTTTTAATAATCAACTCCAGTCCAATACCATTTATATCTCCGCAACTAAGGCCAATCACCGGTTTGTTTTCGTTCAGCATAGCAAAAAAATTTGATGGTAAAAATACAACATTGTTTTACAAATCAGTTTGTCAATAAAAATCATTAAGCCAGGTATTTTTGGGCCAAACTAAATACCATTACAGCACTTCATTGGCGTCGCAGTCTTGTACGGTAAATCTTTATTGGACAAATATGTATGATACCTCCACCTGAAAAGGCAGTTTTAAAAGCTGGTTGAATTATTAAAATATAGAATTGGATATTTAATTTGAAGGGGTCTTACCAGTTTACTTATGCTTGCAGTAAGGTCTTTAACTTTCACAAGTAACTGGGTTAGCCGCATTTTTTAGTTCGGTCCCGATGAAATCGGGATTCAAAAAATGCAGAGCATATTTTTTGAAAGAAGTAAAAATAGCGGCGTTCCAGTGAAGTCCCGATTCATCGGGATGAAGGCAAAACCAACAAACATATTTTTGCTAACAAAATAATAAAAGAGCCTGCTCACATTGTATTTGTAAAATGCAGCAGGGCTTCTTTTGTAAATAGTGTAATTTCACCAAATCATGCAATTAAAAAAATCCCTCGGCCAGCATTTCTTAAAAGACGAATCCATCATTCAAAAAATTATTGCTGTTCTGCAGGAGGATAATTTTACAAATTTACTGGAAGTGGGCCCCGGTGGCGGTGCACTGACAAAGCACTTGGTAAAAATTCCCGGTATCAATTTTATAGCAGTAGAATTAGACGAAGATAAAATTGAGTGGCTCAAAAAAGGATACCCTGTTTTAAAAGACAAGATCATTGCAAAAAGTTTTTTAGACATTGATAAACCTTTTGATGAACCTTTTACCGTTATTGGTAATTTTCCTTATAATATTTCTACACAAATTTTATTTAAAATATTAGACTGGAAAGATGATGTGCCGGTGGCCATTGGGATGTTTCAAAAAGAAGTGGCACAGCGGGCCGCCAGCAAAGAAGGCAGTAAAGTCTATGGTGTGCTCAGTGTGTTGATACAGGCTTTTTACGAAGTGGAATATTTGTTTGATGTAAGCTCAGCAGCATTTAATCCGCCACCCAAAGTACAGAGCGGCGTAATACGGCTGAGAAGAAAAAAAGAAACCCTTAATGTAAAAAGCGACCGGGCTTTTACCGTGTTGGTAAAAACAGCTTTCAATCAAAGGCGCAAAACTTTACGCAATGCTGTAAAAAGTTTATTCACTGCAGAGATATTGCAAGACGAAATTTTTACTAAAAGGGCAGAAGCATTAAGCGTGGAAGATTTTGCCATGCTAACTTTTAAAATGAGTTGATTGAAAAAAAAATTTATATCCCCGCTTTTGTTGCCAGTTGTCTTTTGTCAATTGCTCTGCTCTTGTTATTCTCCCCGTTATTTGTATAGCCCGGTGGCACACAATGTGCCGGTGCTGCTGCAAAAAGGCGATAGCAAAATTGCTTTTCAATATTCTAATATCATTGGCGAAAAAGCAAAAGTGACCACACTGGCAAAAGAAAGCAGTGGCAGCGGTATAGATGTGCAGGGGGCTTACGCTATTACCAATCATTTTGCAGTGCAGGCAGGCTATGCACACCGCTCCGAACAAAACTTTGCTGAATTTAATGTAAACAGCAACGACACCAGCACTATCAATTACAACAGGCACTTTAGTGAACTGGGTATTGGTTACTACACTTTCTTAAATGAAAATCAACGGGTCATTTTCCAGGTGTTTGGTGGTGCAGGTTTTGGTAACTCTTCCTTTACAGATGTGTACCAAACTGCTGGAAACCCTATTCATAAACGTTTCCTTAATATGGATGTTACCAAACTATACCTGCAGCCTGCTCTGACGGTACGGTACCAGGATTTTTTCGCTACTTCCATTTCTTCTAGGGTCAGCGTTATTTATTTTCGAAATGTAACAACAGACTACAGCACAGAAGAAATAAAGAGTTACCAATTAAAGACTCTAGGCACCGGCTCAGAAATTTTTTGGGAACCTGCGTTTGTAAATACATTTGGTTTTAAGAAGCTGCCGGGGCTGCGGTTTGAGCTGCAATTGGGTATGGCTTTTTTATTAAGTGAGCAGTTTGTAGATTACCGCACTTTTAATTTATCTGCCGGCCTGGTGCTGGACTTTCCCAAATTATTCAGCGGCAAAGAAAGCAGTGTAAAAAACTAACAACTGTTAACATTTTCATTTGCTATCAGTATTTTTGCAACATTGTTTGTCACTTTAATTATCGGGTAGGTTGCTTCTTGCTGCTGCTAAAACGTATGCAGTACAAGTGAGTGACACAACGATGTTTGTTAAAGAACAAATGCCTGTTCCATAAAAATTTTCTTATGAGTTTTCAATTACAAAATAAAGTTAGAATTGTTACTGCTGCCAGTTTGTTCGACGGGCATGATGCTGCTATTAATATTATGCGCCGCATTATGCAAAGCAAGGGTGCCGAAATTATTCATCTGGGACATAACAGGAGCGTACTTGAAATTGTGGAATGTGCCATTGAAGAAGATGTGCAGGGGATTGCAATCACATCATATCAGGGTGGGCATGTGGAGTTTTTTAAATACATGAAAGATCTGTTGAATGAAAACGATTGCGGACATATAAAAATATTTGGTGGTGGCGGCGGCACTATTTTACCAACCGAAATTGAAGAGTTACATCATTATGGAATTACAAAAATTTACAGTCCTGATGATGGCAGAAAAATGGGTTTGGAAGGAATGATTGAAGATGTAATTATTCAATGCGATTTTGCACTAAACGGAAATGGCGGTTATAAAAATGCGATGACATTAGGTGAGTTAAAAGATATAAGAAAGATTGCAAGAGAGATAACAAATGCAGAGAATGGATTGAAGACAACGGACGACCCACAGGGCCCTGCGGGCAGACAACAGGCCACATATAAGAAGATACCGGTTTTAGGAATTACGGGTACTGGCGGTGCAGGAAAGAGTAGTGTTACTGATGAAATAGTGCGTCGTTTTTTAAATGGGTATGCCGATAAAACCATTGCAGTAATTTCTGTTGACCCATCAAAGAAAAAAACGGGTGGCGCTTTGCTGGGCGACAGGATAAGGATGAATTCCATTTCATCTCCCCGTGCTTATATGCGTAGCCTGGCAACAAGAGAAAGTGAAAAAGCATTAAGCAAATATGTACAGGAAGCCATTGATATTTGCAAAGCAGCAGCATATGATTTTATTATTTTAGAAAGTGCAGGTGTGGGGCAAAGCGATGCATCAATATTGGATTATTGCGATGTAAGCATGTATGTGATGACGCCGGAATATGGTGCCGCATCGCAACTGGAAAAAATAAATATGCTGGACTATGCAGATGTGGTTTGTGTAAACAAGTTTGATAAAGCCGGTGCATTGGATGCATTACATGATGTACGCAAGCAATACAAACGCAACCATAGTTTATGGACAGCAAAAGATGAAGACCTGCCAATTATTGGTACCATTGCTGCACAATTTAATGATGCCGGTGTAAATGAATTGTTTGAAAGACTAATGGAGAAAGTAGCAGAAAAATGTGGCGTAAAATTTCATGGAGAGATTACACATCATACACATACAAAAGATACTGCCAGCCAGTCAACAATAATACCGCCAAAACGGGTGAGATACCTGGCAGAAATTGCAGAAGCTAATACAGTATATGATAACTGGGTAAAGGAACAAAGTGAAATTGCATCGCAGTATTACCAGTTAAGCGGCGCTAAAAAATTGTTACCCGATGCAGAAAAATATATTGGCGAAACAGAGAAAAATTTATTAAAAAAACTATCACCGGAAAATGCCGATTTAATAAATAACTGGGCAACAGTTGTTGAACGTTATAAAAAAGAATACTACGAATTTAAAGTAAGAGATAAAATAATAAAGCAACCGCTTACTTATAAAAGTTTATCGGGCACTGTAATTCCAAAAGTTATTTTACCAAAGTATAAAGACTGGGGCGATATTTTAAAATGGCAGCTGCAGGAAAATGTGCCGGGAGAATTTCCATACACAGCCGGTGTGTTTCCATTAAAAAGAGAAGGCGAGGACCCCACAAGAATGTTTGCCGGAGAAGGTGGGCCAGAAAGAACCAACAGAAGATTTCATTATGTAAGTTTAGGTCAGCCTGCAAAAAGGTTATCAACTGCATTTGACAGCGTTACACTTTATGGCGAAGACCCTGATCATCGTCCGGATATTTATGGCAAGGTGGGTAACAGTGGTGTAAGCATTGCAACAGTGGATGATGCCAAAAAATTGTACAGTGGTTTCGATCTGTGTGATCCGAAAACCTCTGTAAGCATGACCATTAATGGCCCGGCACCAATGCTGCTGGCATTTTTTATGAATGCTGCTATAGATCAGCAATGCGAAAAATATATTATCGAAAATAATTTAAGGGAACAGGTAAATAAAATAATAGAAGCAAAATACGACCTTGATTCATTGCCAAAATATATTGGCGTTGATGGAGAACCTATACATCATACAAAATTACCTAAAAAATTAGAGACTTCCGGGAACCCCCCTTCGGGGGGTAGGGGGGCTTTACCAGAAGGTAACGATGGGCTTGGATTACGTTTATTAGGTTTAAGCGGCTCGGATGTTTTACCTGCTGATGTATATAAAAAAATAAAAGCAAAAGCCTTAGCTACAGTTCGTGGTACAGTGCAGGCTGATATTTTAAAAGAAGACCAGGCACAAAACACCTGCATCTTTTCCACAGAGTTTGCATTAAAACTGATGGGAGATGTGCAGGAATATTTTATTGAAAATGAAGTGCAGAATTTTTACAGTGTAAGTATCAGCGGTTATCATATTGCCGAAGCCGGGGCTAACCCAATAACACAACTGGCGTTTACATTAGCTAATGGATTTACTTATGTAGAATATTATTTGAGCCGTGGAATGAACATCGATGATTTTGCACCTAACCTTTCTTTCTTCTTCAGCAACGGTATGGATCCTGAATACAGTGTGATAGGAAGGGTAGCCAGGAAAATTTGGGCAAAGGCAATGAAGAATAAATACAAAGCCAATGATCGCAGTCAAAAATTAAAATACCATATTCAAACGAGTGGCAGAAGTTTGCATGCACAGGAAATTGATTTTAATGATATCCGTACAACATTGCAAGCTCTTTACGCAATTTATGATAATTGCAACAGTTTACACACTAACGCATACGATGAGGCCATTACCACGCCAACCGAAGAAAGTGTACGGAGGGCAATGGCGATACAATTAATCATCAACAGGGAATTGGGCACTGCAAAAAATGAAAACCCCAACCAGGGTGCTTTTCTCATTGAAGAACTAACAGACTTAGTTGAAGATGCAGTGATGACAGAATTTCACCGCCTTACCGAACGTGGTGGTGTATTAGGCGCTATGGAACGTATGTACCAGCGTAATAAAATTCAGGAAGAAAGTTTGTATTACGAAACATTAAAGCACACTGGTGAATATCCCATTGTCGGTGTAAATACTTTCTTAAATAAAAATGGCTCGCCAACTATTTTGCCAACAGAAGTTATCCGCAGTACCACTGAAGAAAAAGAATTTCAGATACAGACATTGACGGCATTTCATACAAGAAATGAAAATGAATCTGTTGCAAGGTTAAAAAAACTACAGGCTGTTGCAGTTGCTAATGGAAATTTATTTGCAGAATTGATGGAGACAGTAAAGTATTGTTCTCTTGGACAAATCACCAATGCTTTATATTCGGTAGGCGGGCAATACAGAAGGAATATGTAAATATTATTTGAAATTCACTGGCTCAATAAAAATCAAGCACCGCATTGTATCGGTAAGTTTTATGCTTCCGGATACTCACACCAATACTTTCATAATCACCAAGCAATATTTTTCTGTGGCCAAGAGATGGCACTCCTTCATCTATCAGCAGGGATAATACAATGTCTAATGGGTCTTCATTTCCATAATCGCAGCATTCGCCCAGGTAATGTTTTTTTGCTTTGCAGTCATTACCGCTTCTTGCATGGCCTGTATAGCCCAACACGCCTGACTTTTGAGCATGACAGGCAGCACTTACGTAACATTTTTCATCTGCATACAGTAATGTCTGCTGCTCCATTTTGCGTAAAGTATTCAACAGGGATTCATAATAATATTTGTCATTCAGCATAGCTTCTTTACCAATCAGCTCTGGGTATTTTGCAAGTACGGTATTGGCAAATAACTGTGGGTTCGATCTTACCAGGTTGATGATATAAATAACTTCTTTCTCTTTTGTGTTCATAAATTTTTCATCCGCAGCGGTATTACATTGCTCATATTCCGGGTTGTTCCACTCAGCAGAAAATTCGGCTAAAGGAGATGTGCTGATTGTTGCTGATACAATTGCCTGTTGTGCAGATAAATTAAATGCAGTAAAAATTAAAACAATATAGCCAGTCAAAAATTTCATTTATATTTTTTACAATGTTAAACAGCTTAATACAGTTTTACAAAGTAATCAAGTTTAATTAGTGTTAAAAAAAAGTTATCCAGTGAGTGATTGTACGTTAAGAATGTATTGATGTGCAATTGATAAATACTGTTGGGCATCATGAAATATTTTTAATAAAATCCTTTGACAGCAAGGGTTTCGGAACCAGTAATATTTTTTTACAGTAAAGAAACTCATTTAAAATTGGTTACTCACATAACAATACCTCCACTACCTTTGCGTTAGTAATTGAAATTAATCCGTCAATACAAAGAGATTAATACAAAAGGCAAAAGTGGAATAAAAAAATAACAACACATTGTTATTACCACTTTTAAAAAACTCTTCAAAAAAAGAGTTTCTACGAAGCCTGCCATTATCATTTAACGTTTGCACATTATCATTTTTGCTGTATGGGATACTAATACCTGTTTGTGTATTGAGCAGGAAAAGAAAAAGTATTTTATAACAATTAAAATAAACACCAATGACAAAAATCAAAAACATCGCAGTAGCACTTTCAACGATCGTGTTATTTGCAGGTACCAGCTTTGCAGGTACAAACAGCAACAACCCATCATTACGTATTGTAAATGATGAGCCAACAACAGAAGCCCTAGTAGTAAGCTACATGGGAGAAGATGCAGACTATCTGTA
Source organism: Chitinophagaceae bacterium (assembly GCA_031371545.1). Taxonomy (GTDB): domain Bacteria; phylum Bacteroidota; class Bacteroidia; order Chitinophagales; family Chitinophagaceae; genus Ferruginibacter. The sequence goes on along the minus strand of JANMJU010000034.1, from coordinate 72,545 downwards.
CTTCAAAGTATCTGTAAAACCAGGCAGTAACAAAACTGTTTCTTTTGTTGTAAACGACAAATCAGAAGGAGAGTTGTATGCTACTTTTTTCAGCACAGACAAAGTGCAAACTTTGAAAATTGAAAAAAGAGAAAACCAGGAGCTGGATTTCAATTTGAAGGCTGGCAAAAAAAGCTACTCAAGGTCTTTCACCATCATGCCAACGGTAACTTTAAACAAGTTGTAATCTTTTTGAAAGATTGCAAATTTGATCAGTTGCCATGACGAGTAGCACAATTAAAACAACTTCCCCCATCCTGTAGTATTCATTTGTAAACACAATGAATGTTGCAAATAAATATTGCAGGGTGGGTTTACCTGGAGTGGTTTTGATCAGTTTGTAAAATGGCGTTAGGGTTTTTTATTAAACTGCTGCGGAAATAAATTTTACCAAATATCTTTTAGCAACCGGCAGCAATGTTTCTTCCACCGGAAAGCTCAGCGAAGTTTCTATTGCATACACAGCAGGATTGGGCAGATCCTTTTTTTTTCTTATCAGCTCTCCTTTTATTTGTTCATATGTGGAAGAAAAATTTCTGTACCACACATCAACAAAATCTGTTTTGATGCCACGGTATTTTTCATCATGTTTTTCAAAAATAGTAAGGCGGTATTGATATACATGGGTATCTTTTTGCTGGCCGTTATTTAAAAAGAAATATCCTTCAGTGGTATCAAGCGGCACCAGCCCTACGGGCAGGATATTGATTTTCTCTTCTACAAATTCATATATTTCTGTACCATCATTGATTGTCTTTTGCATCCTGCCACTTGCATAATGTATAATTTCTTCCAGCTCTTTCATCAACTCACTGTCTTCAATCAGCTGTTCGTAAAAAACGGATAATTTTTCCACTTGTATGCCGGTAAGGCGTTTTGGAAAATGATCCTGCAGGAATTTTTTGTTATCCCTGAAGGCAATAATATTATTGTAATGGAAAATGATATCGGTTAAATGTGGGTACAATTTGTTTTCACGAAAGCCGCTGCTGATCTCCTGCAGGTAAGCAAGTAAAGTATATTTCTTCAATTCAAAATCAATGTAGCCTTCTGCAAACCAGGTTTCAGACAATGTTTTCATATTTTAAAATTGAGGTGTGATATGAAATTAATACAAATCCGGCATATCAGAAAAAACGATGTGGAACTGTTTTTATTTCATCAGCAACATATTGCTGCAGTTATTATTTTCTGTCAACAATTTTTTCAACAGAAACGAAACAGGCAACGGAAAAGTTAATCACCACAAACGGTTGCGATATTTTTTTCAAAAAGGAGTGCAGATACTCCTTTTAATTTGTCTAATTTTATGGGTAGTTTTTCAACGGTTGTTTGTCATAAAGAGAGGGAATGTTGCCCATGGGCAAAATGCTTCGGCAACAATTTTTTTAACTAATTTATTTATGACAGCAGAACATCAGCGATTAAAAGTAAACAATAAAAAACCTGTACCGCTGGAGCAGTGGGGGCCTTATCTCAGTGAGCGGCAGTGGGGTACTGTAAGGGAAGATTACGGGCCTCACGGCGATGCCTGGGGCTACCTCCCTTTTGACCAGTCGCACTACAGGGCTTACCGCTGGGGCGAAGACGGGCTGGCGGGTATATCTGATTATTTTCAAAACCTTTGCTTTGCAATAGCTTTGTGGAATGGGAAAGACCGTATCCTTAAAGAACGGTTGTTTGGCGTGGGTAATTATGATGGCAACCATGGCGAGGATGTAAAAGAATTGTATTACTACCAGGATAATATTCCTACGCATTATTACATGGAGTATTTATACAAGTATCCTCAAAATGAATTTCCTTACGATGATTTGCTGAGTACCAACCGCAAGCGGAGCAAAGAGGAACCGGAATATGAAATATTAGATACCGGCGTTTTTAAAAATGATGAATACTTTGATGTAAAAGTGAATTATGCAAAGCAAAATCCGCAAGACATTTATATCAAAATAGAAATCACCAACCGTAATACAAAAGCTGCTCCGATAACGGTATTGCCAACATTGTGGTTTTACAACCGTTGGGCATTTACTCCTGATGAGCCGAGGCCATCTATTAAATACCAGGATAAAACTTCTGTAAGTGTAAAACACAAAAGACTTGGTAATTATTACTTTTATTTTCAGGCAGCTACTGACAGCTTGTTTACAGAAAACGAAACCAACCTGAATAAAGTAAATGGCACAGGTGATGCAGCAGCTTTTACAAAAGATGCTTTTCATGATGCCATCATTAGTGGTACAAACAAAACAAAACTCCGTACCAAAAAAGAAGGCACTAAATTTTCTCCGGTATATGAATTGAATATAAAAGCAGGTGAAACAAAAACAATTTACTGCCGCCTAACCAACATGGCCGATGACAAGCCTTTTACCAAAGGCTTTGAAAAAATATTTGATGTAAGAAAACAGGAAGCAGATGATTTTTACAATGCTATTTTGCCAACAGATATTTCTGCAGACCTTAAAAATATACAACGTAAAGCACTGGCTGGTTTACTGTGGAGCAAGCAGTATTATCATTTTGATGTGGAGCGCTGGCTTACCACAAGCGATGGAATTACACCGGTAAATGATGCCAAAAGAAATGGAAGAAACAGTGACTGGACACACCTGAAAAATCAAGACATTATTGCCATGCCGGATAAATGGGAGTATCCCTGGTATGCCGCATGGGATCTTGCTTTTCACTGTATTTCGCTGGCAATGGTGGATGTGGTTTTTGCCAAACACCAGTTGCAGCTGATCATGAGGGAATGGTACATGAAACCAGATGGGCAGTTGCCTGCTTACGAATGGAATTTCAGTGATGTGAACCCACCGGTGCAGGCATGGGCTGCCATGGAAATTTACCGGATAGAAAAAGAAACTTATGGCGAAGGGGATATTATTTTTTTAAAAAGGGTGTTTCAAAAATTGCTTATCAATTTTACCTGGTGGATCAATAGAAAGGATAGGAGCGGTAATAATATTTTTGAAGGCGGCTTTTTGGGGCTTGATAATATTGGTGTGTTCAACAGGAGCCATCACTTTACAGAAGGCACTCAATTGGAGCAGGCCGATGGCACCAGCTGGATGGGAATGTATGCGTTGGATATGATGGATATGGCGCTGGAAATTTCCCGTCATGATATTGCGTTTGAAGATTCTGCAACGAAATTTTTTGAACACTTTGTGTTGATAGCAGAAGCATTGAACAGTCACACCATGTGGAATGATGAAGACAAATTTTTTTACGACACTTTGTGTGTGGCAGGCTCCGATCCTTTGCCGCTGAAGATACAAAGTATTGTAGGGCTTACCAGCCTCTTTGCAGTAAGTACCATCAGCAAAGAGTTGTTTGATAAAGTGCCTGATTTTACAAAACGCATTGAATGGTTTGAAAACTACCGGAAAAACAATGGCCGTTTTTGGCCCAATGAAGAAAGGGGAGATGGAGAGGAAGTGTTGATATCGCTTGTGCCAAAAGAAAAGCTGATATTTTTATTGCAAAGGTTGTTGCATGAAGATGAGTTTTTATCAGATGGCGGTATCAGGGCTTTGTCAAAATATCACAAAGCCAATCCTTATTCGGTTACGGTAGATGGAGAAAATTATACCATTGGTTATGATCCCGGAGATTCTACCAGCAACCTTTTTGGCGGCAACAGTAACTGGCGTGGACCGGTGTGGATGCCTATCAATTATCTCATCATCCGCTCTGTGAGAAAGTACGGTGAATTTTATGGTGATCATTTAAAAGTGGAATGCCCGGTTGGCTCCGGTAAAATGATGAACTTAATAGAGGTATCCAATGTATTAACGCAAAGGGTGGTGAGCATTTTTAGTAAAGATAAAAAGGGCGACAGGAAACTGTATGGTGATTACAACTGGTTTTACAACAAGCCGGGAAATGAAGACCTGGTGCTGTTCTTTGAATATTTTCATGGTGATACCGGCGCAGGGCTTGGTGCCAGCCACCAGACAGGATGGACATCGCTGGTAGCAGATTTAATTGGCGGCAAAGAAGTACCCACCGAAGAATGGAAAGAAGGAACGGGGCATGAAATATTTATTGATAGTGAGGAGGAGGACTAAATAAAAGAGGAACTTTTTTTTGCCAAAATATTGTTTGTTGCTGCAATATTTTTATCAGCGAAAAAAGACAATGAGGATTGTTATTTAAAATACTTCCCAATAACAGGAAACTGCTGAAATTCTTTCTTTTCAATAGCGGCAACAAACCAGCAGAAACCTAATAATAGCAAACCGGCAGTAGCAACTGAAAAAATAATATTGCCATACAGCGCAACCAATCCTTTATGAATAAAAAATATTAAAGTGGTAATCACCAGGTAAGAAATTAATTTCTTTTTTGCATAAGGTATCTGGTAATGTTTTTGTCCCAGCACATAAGAAGCCACCATCATAAAAGCATAACAGCTAAATGTAGCCCAGGCACTGCCGGTGTAGCCAGATGAAGGAATCCACCAGATGTTCAGTAAAATGGTGATGCCGGCACCGGCAATGGTAATGGCAGCGCCATATAAGTTTTTATTGGTGAGCTTATACCACACCGACAGGTTGTAATAAATACCGAGGAACACACTGCCCATTGCCAGTATCGGAACAATGTGTATGCCTTCGCCATACTCAGCATATTTAATGGTGAGTATTTTTTTAAACACATCTAAAAACAAACCAATCATCAAAAACATCAGGCAGCAGGCAATCACAAAAAACTTCATTACACGGGCATACGTTTTTTTTGCATTTTGTTCTTTAGACTGGTTGAAGAAAAATGGCTCTGCCGCCATCCGGAACATTTGTATAAAGATGGTAATCAAAACAGCCAGCCGGTAGTTAGCTGCAAAAATGCCCAGTTGCCTTTTAGCTTCTGCTGCAGGAATTGTTACCACATGTTGATATACCAGCCTGCTAAGCATTTCATTGATCATTCCTCCCAGGCCCACTATTATCAGAGGGTATGCATATTTCATCACTTCTTTCCATAGTGCCCTGTCAAACGTAAACCTGAAACTGATCCACTGCTGCCACAGTAATAAAAAAGTAACCGCACTGCCCACTAAATTTCCAATTAAATAATAGCCAATACCAATAGTGGGATTATAAAAAATCAACCAGCTGCTGTCAGGATTTTTCTTAGCCAGTTGTGGGCAAATACCAATAAAAAAAACCACTACCAGCACATTTACCGCAATGCCCATCACCCGGATAAAAGCATATTTACGTGGCCGGCCTTCCTGCCGCAGTTTGGCAAAGGGAAGCGTTGCCAGCGTATCCAAAAAAATAATAGCGGTAAGCCAAATAAAATATTCAGGGTGGCTTGACATAAACGTGGCATCCGCCAACTGCTGCACCAGCAATAATAATATCAGGGAAAAAAAGATAGAAGAAACAAGAATGGATGTATTGAGGGTATTGTATAATTTATTTTTGTCCTTGTCCTGCACAAATCGGAAATAACTAGTTTCCACGCCGTAGGTAAACAGGATATTCAAAAAAGGTACGATAGCATATATCTGCGTAAGGTCGGCAGTATCTACTGCATGATAAATAAAGCTCAGGGAAAAATTAAGGATGTAGCCTAAAAAACGGCTGCCAATTGTAGGCAATCCGTACCAGAGTGTTTGTCCTGCTAATTTTTTTATGCCGCTCAATTATCTTTTTATTTGGGCAAATTTAACTGTATCTGCTTTAATAAACAGGTTCATTTTAAAAACAGGCGCAACCTTTTTTTTACAAATTGTATCTTTGAAAAAAAATCATCATCATGAAAAAATTATTTCTTTTATCAGCCATATTGTTTTTAGCAATGGGTGCCTTTGCACAGGCACATCTGGCTACTGCCGATTACCAGAAAACGATGCAGCCAGCTGTGGAAATAGAAATGCCATTTCCAGAAAAAACAGTAATGAAATCTGTGATCGACAAAATTGAAAAGAAAGGATACAAGGCGAAAGAAACAAAAGGCTACACCGTTTTTAAAGGCGTAATGATGCCTGAAATAGGCCCGGATGCTTACGACTTGTATTTTAAAACTGACCGCAAAAGCAGGAAAGAAAAAGACATTACTATTTTAACCATGATGGTATCTTCAGGATACGAAAAATTTATCGGCGACTCTACCAACTCAGCTGTAATAGAAAATGCCAAAACCTTTTTAAACGGCCACATAGAAGCCACCGTTGCCTACGATCTTGAACTGCAGATTAAAGACCAGGAGGAAGTAACTGCAAAAGCTGACAAGAAAATGGCCAACCTCGTGGAAGATGGCCAGGACCTTGTAAAGAAAAAGGAAAAAATAGAAAGAGAGATTGAAGACAATAAAAGAAAGCAGGCTGATCAGAAAGCAGAAGCTGAAAAACAGGCCCAGATATTTAGTACGCTGAGGGCTAAACGAAAACAATAAAACCAACATAATTTCGTTTTTGAGAAAGTGCAGTCGGGAGATTGCACTTTTTTTCATTCAATATCCGGCACATGAAATTATGGTATGTATCACTGGGTTTAAGCATTGTATCCTGCATTATATTGCTGGTGATGTGTTTTTTGCCGGATACCTATGCTGTTTTTAACTGGAGCAAAACAGAAGTGCAGGCAGGTGTACTTTTTCCTGTTTTATTAGTGAGCTGGACAGCAGCTTTATTAGGATTTTTATTCAACAATATTTTTATTGACAGGAGTTTGATGGAAAGGAATGTAAAGCCTATTCCTGCATTCAAAGCTTATTTACCTTCCCTGCTGGGTATTCCTGCATTTATTTCTTTTATCTGGTTTATTGTACGCTGGTACAAGGGCAAGCCAAATCTTTAACTGCAGCAATTATTTTTTGGGCTGCTCATCGGCGTTATAATCAGTACAAATTTTTTCATTTTAATAATTTACTTTTTTCCTCAACTGTTTCAGTTCCCCCGACTTTTTTTTATTGTCAATTCTTTTTTCTTTTGCTGCCTTGCTTATTTTAGTTGGCTTTCTCTTTTTGGGGACTATCAGTGCCTTTGTTACCAGGGCATTCATTTTTTTTATTACCAGTTCTTTATTACCCAACTGGCTGCGTTCTTCCTGGCTTTTTACCAATAGGTTACCATCCGCATTTATTTTGTTGACTAATTTTTCCGTCACTAATTTTTTCTCCTCCTCCCTCAGCAGGGCAGTGGCTGCCACATTCCAGTAGCCTTCCACCATTGTTTCCACTTTGTTTACATTCTGGCCGCCCTTGCCGCCACTACGGGCCGTTTTAAACTTTATTTCAGCACTGATATCCATATCCAAATTTACCTTTTTTGCGTAAATGATAACAGCCATATACATTCATTTACTATCTTTATTTTAATAAGGCTAAAAAAATTTACATTTGCAAATAAGCAATTATTCATTGATGTTAAACGGCATATATCATTCTTTAACAGAACGCAAGCGATTGGGTAAAAAATCTTTCGCTGTATTAATTGATCCAGACAAGGTGAACGACCAGAGCATGGAGCAATTGATAGCACTTGCTGTGGAATCAAAAGTGGATTATTTTTTGGTAGGAGGCAGCCTTGTAATTTCCAGCTACCTCGATGAATGTTTGCAAATGATTCGGCAGCATTGTTCCATTCCAACCGTATTATTTCCGGGCAGCCCATCGCAGGTAAGTAAATATGCCGATGCCTTATTATATCTTTCCCTCATCAGCGGCCGCAACCCGGAGTTGTTGATTGGCCAGCATGTGGTGTCGGCACCTTTTGTAAAAAAGAGCGGCCTCGAAATAATGTCCACCGGATACATGGTGGTGGATGGCGGTGCCCCCACAACCGTTTCTTATATCTCCAACGCAAGTCCTTTGCCCGCAGATAAAAATGAAATAGCCGTTTGCACTGCCATGGCAGGCGAAATGCTTGGTATGAAACTCATTTATATGGATGCTGGCAGCGGTGCTAAAAGAGCCATCCACGAAAGTATGATTGAAAAAGTTGCCCAGTCTATCAGTGTACCCTTAATTATTGGCGGCGGTATCACCGAGCCCGAAAAAGCTTACATTAATTGCAAAGCCGGAGCTGATGTAATTGTGGTAGGCAATGCGATTGAGAAAGATGCTTCATTAATAAAAGAGATGGCAGCTGCGGTGCATAGTGTACCAGTGGCGGTATAGTTTTTTTGATTTTTTTTGTAGCCAAGCTGTTATTTATCTATTCGGCTTCATTGGCGTCGCACTTTTGTACAGAATATTTCTATTGTACTTCCCCAAACAATTTCCCCTGTTCTAATTGATAGAAATTTTACAATCAACTTAATCATCATCCTTATCAATAAGGATTACTTTGGTTTTTATCATTTCTTTTTTTCTGTCGCTGTAAGCTGCTCCTTTTGAAAAGACAAAGTTGTTTACTGCTTCTGCATCCAGTTCTCCGGTTTTAAATAATTCAGCTTTTACAATAAGCTTGGCAACATCCTTGGGCTTCAGCATCAGCAATGCAGGATCATTTGTTTCTGCTTTTTGTTTTGATTCAAGAAATATAAACTGCAGGTAATGCACCGTTCCATCAGGGTTGCCGACATCTTTTTTATTGGGGTCAATCATGCTGAGTGACTTTACCACAATAACTTTTTTGCCGGCAAGATTTTTTATGTTGAACTCACAGGTTTCAGAAAATGCACCACAACCATCTTTTTCAATAATGGCATATTCCGCCTCATCCACCATTATTTTATCTTTATTTACTTCCACTTTTTGGGCAGCAGAAAATAACGGTGCTGCAACAACTAAAAATAAAAGGAGCTTTTTCATATTTCTAATTTTTCAAAATTTTTTTTAAAACCAACTCTTAGTTTTCGAACTGCTCCTGCTTCTTCCACCCAATCCCAAAGCACCCAGCAAAGAACGAACAATGGTAGTACCTGCAGTACGAACCATACTTTTCACAATCGTGTTATCTGCAATTTTTTCTAAGGTAGATGGCGCTTCTTTTTTAGCAGTGGTCTTTTCTTCTGCTGCACCTTTTGCTGCTGCTTCTTTCAGTTTGGCAGTTAATATTTCATAAGCACTTTCACTGTCCATGGCCTGGTTGTATTTGGCAACCAATTTTGATTTTGAATTGAGGGCATCTATTTCTGCCTGTGCCAGCACATCCATCCTGCTTCTTGGCGCACACAGCATGGTATGCACCAATGGAGTGGGGATTCCTTTTTCATTCAGCATCGTCACCAATGCCTCGCCAATACCAAGTTGTGTAATGAGGTCTTCTGTTTTATAAAATTCTGTTTCAGGATAATTCTCAGCTGTTTGTTTAATCACTTTTCTGTCGGCAGCTGTAAAGGCTCTAAGTGCATGCTGTACTTTTAAACCCAACTGTGCCAGCACACTGGCGGGTACATCCATCGGGTTTTGTGTGCAGAAAAAAATACCAATGCCTTTGGAGCGGATGAGTTTTACAATGGTTTCAATTTGCTGCAGCAGAGCGCTGCTGGCTTCCTGGAAAATAAGGTGTGCCTCATCGATGAAGATCACTAATTTGGGTTTGTCCAAATCACCTTCTTCCGGTGAAGAAGCATACAATTCAGCCAGCATCTGCAGCATGAAAGTGGAAAATAATTTTGGCTTATCCTGCAAATCAGTAACCCTTAAAATATTGATCACACCACGGCCCTGGTTGTCAATACGCATCAGGTCGTCCACTTCAAAACTTTTTTCTCCAAAGAACTGATCGGCGCCCTGCTGCTGCAGTTCAATTACTTTCCGCAAAATGGTTCCGGTGCTGGTGGTGGAAATTTTGCCATAAGTTTTTTCCAACTCTGCTTTGCCTTCATCACCCACATACTGCAGTACTTTAATAAAATCTTTCAGGTCCAGCAATGGCAGTTTGGTATCATCACAATATTTAAAAATCATGGCTACCACACCGCCCTGTATATCGTTCAGTTCTAAAATTTTACTTAGCAGTATGGGGCCAAACTCACTAACAGTAGCCCTTAAATGCACGCCATCTTTTCCGGTAAGTGTAAGCAACTCTGCCGGGAACAATGCCGGCGTATAAGTCATATTCAGTTTTTGATAACGGTCATTTACTTTATCATTGGCAGCACCGATTGCAGCAATACCGCTCAGGTCGCCTTTAATGTCCATCACCATCACGGGCACGCTGGCATCACTCAAAAACTCACTGATCATTTGGAGTGTTTTTGTTTTACCGGTACCGGTAGCACCTGCAATCAATCCGTGGCGGTTCATTGTTTTTAATGGAAGGTTCACCGCTGCAGCTGCCACTACTTCTCCATCCAGCACAGCTGCTCCTATTTGTACCGATTCGCCTTTAAAGCTGTAGCCTGCTTTTACGGCTTCTATAAACTGATCTTTATTTGCCATGATAAAAATATTTTAGGAAAGATACTAAGGCTATTGGAAAAAATAGAAAGGTTTTTCAAGTATAAGATTTTTTCACTCCGGTACGCTGGGGCAACTAAGCAAAGTTTTTTTACGTCTTTATTTTTTTGCGAGGAAAAAAATAAAATGAAGCTGGCATCAAAATTGAAACACTTACAGGCAAAGGCTGTCAAAATACCTTTAACAAAAAATTAGTCACTATATTAGCTATATCAAAATTGGAATTATTTTATTTGCTAATAAACTTTTAAAACATGGAAGCAACAAAACCGAAAATATTATTGTGTGAAGATGATACCAACCTGGGTATGGTATTAAAAAATTATTTAGAGCTGAACGATTATGAGGTAATCCTGGAAAGAGATGGCAAGCTTGGACTGGCTGCTTTTCAAAGGGAAAAGGTTGATATCTGTCTGCTGGATGTGATGATGCCAAACATGGACGGCTTTACGCTGGCAGAAGAGATCCGTGATATCAATCCTGATGTGCCATTGTTTTTCCTGTCGGCCAAAACAATGAAGGATGATATCATCCAGGGCTACAAACTGGGAGCTGATGATTACATCACCAAACCTTTTGACAGTGAAGTGCTGTTGCTGAAAATAAAAGCCATCCTGAAAAGAAATGAAGAACTGCACCGGGAAGAAGTGAATGCGGAATTTGATTTGGGTAACTATCATTTTAATCCAAGGCTGAGGGAACTGAGCATTAATGGAAAAATGAATACACTTTCGCCAAAAGAAAATGAACTGCTGAAAATGATGTGTGAATATAAAAATGATTTGTTGCCAAGAGAAGCTGCCTTAAAGAAAATATGGGGCAGTGACACTTACTTTAATGGCCGCAGCATGGATGTATATATTGCCAAACTCCGCAAATATTTGAAAGAAGACAGCACCATTGAAATTGTAAATATTCATGGCAATGGATTCAGGCTGGTGGCCAGCTAATCCCCAAAGAATTGTAATAAAAAAAGCAACCATTAATTAGTGGTTGCTTTTTTTGTGGCCTTGCCAGGAATCGAACCTGGATCTGGAGCTTCGGAAACTCTTATACTATCCATTGTACTACAAGGCCAGAGAAATGCTGAGTTACGAATGTTGAATTTGGAATCAAAAACTATTCGCAATGCAACATTTGTAATTCGTAATTAGAATTACCGTCCAAACTTTACAATATTACTACCGAAAATTTTAACTGCAATTGCAATTAATATCACGCCAAAAAATTTCCTGATGATTGTCATGCCGTTGGGGCCTAACACTTTCTCAATCCATTTCAATGATTTCAATACCAAATAAATTACGATACAATTTATCAGTATGCCAATTAAAATATTAGCATCAGCATAGTTGGCTTTTAAGCTCATGATAGTGGTAAGCGTACCGCTGCCAGCTATTAATGGAAAAGCGATGGGTACCACACTGCCACTTTTAGGATTGTTGTCTGGTTTAAAAAATTCGTGGCCTAAAACCATTTCCAATCCTAAAATAAAAATGACAATACTGCCGGCTACCGCAAATGATTTTACATCTAATCCTAACAGGCCTAAAAATTGTTTACCCAAAAACAAAAATATAATCATCAATCCACCAGAAGCCAGTGTGGCTTGGGTAGAGCGAATGGTGCCGCCCATTTTTTCCCTTAAGGAAGCAAGGATGGGAACAGAGCCTACAATATCTATCACGGCAAACAAAGTAAATGTTACCGTTAATATTTCCTGTATGGCTATTTCCTTAAAATCCATTGCCTGCTAAATTTCGGCAAATATACATTTTCAAAAAAGGATAGCCTTATAAATGAGAGGGTTTATGTGTTTCTTTTTCGTGGGCAATATTGGAGAGGATGCTGTGCTGCAGTTTTCCATTGGCGTTTTCAATTTTTATTACACAACCGTAATGCAGTGTAAACACATTGAAAGAATCAATCAACGCCGTATTGGTGATGTAAGATAAAATGCTTCGTATAACGCCGCCATGCGCTACAATCACTGCCGGTAAAGGATTTACAGTAATGTGTTGGAATATTTTATTCACCCGTTCAAATAGGTCAATATAATTTTCTCCCTGTGGCGTACGCACATTTACAAAGTCGTTCATCCAGGGATCAATATCATTTTTGGGGATGTCATCCCAGCGCTGCATTTCCCAGTGGCCGCAATTAATTTCCATCAAATCATTGTGCAGCTGGATATTTTTTTCTGGAAATAAATGGGTTGCCAGTTTAGTACATCGTTGCAATGGGCTGCTGTAAACATACTGTACAGCGGTAGGTAAATGTATTTTGATAATATTGGCTTCTTCAAGAAAAGTTTCTGTTACATCCAAATCTGTTTGCCCATAACAAATACCTTTTGCCACAGCCGGTGTAGTGTGTCTTACTAAATATATTTCCATATCATAAATGCTGATAAATAAAAAATAATTTCTGTTACCTGTTGTATGGCTCCGAGGCAATCACCAGTATAGCCGTCAATCCATTTCTTAAAATAATTGGCCAGCAAAAAAGTAGACGGCACAATAAATACCAGCGATATTAAAAAATGATACGGCAGAAATATAAAAGGCAGCATGGCTGACAGTATTGCCACATTCAATTCCCCTACAGGTAATTTTTTTGAAGCCAGTGGTTTTGATTTGCTGCCATCATCTGCCGTTACATACTGGTAGGATTGGATTACCAGCACACTCATCAACCGGCTTACAGCATGAGCTGCTATCAGCATTATACAAAAATTAAAATAGAGTTGCCATTCATTTGTTGAACTGAAAGAAAAAGCACTGATTAATTCTTTCAGCAATAAAAATTTAGCAGCCAGCATCAGCACCAAACCAGTTACACCGTAGGTTCCCAGGCGGCTGTCTTTCATGATGGCGAGAATTTTTTCTTTTGTCCAGCCTCCGCCAAATGCATCGCAGGTATCGGCAAAACCATCTTCATGAAAAGCACCCGTGGTTAAAATGCTGCTGATCATTAATGCCAGAAGGCCAATATCTGCCGCCACATATTTATGAAAAATAAAAAAAGCAGCAAAGCTGATGAATGCCACAATACCACCAATCAGCGGAAAGTATTTGGGTGACCGCTGCAGGTATTCTTCACTGTGATCAATGTTTTTTGGCACCGGCAGCCTTGTTAAAAACATGAGGCCGGTTAAAAATATTTTCCATTCTTTTTTCATCATTCTTTTGATAATTTGAACATTAATTTTATTCCCCCGGTAATATTTTCCGGGGCTGATGGATTAAAGAACCTGCTCCCTGCAGCATTCAAATCATTGCCCAGGCTGTAAGCTGTGTTGAAAGATTTATTAAAGGAACAAAATATTTCTGCATCAGCAACTTTGCCTAATTTTTTTTTGTAACCGGCCCTGGCAAAGAAAAGATTGTAAGCAGTGGCGGAAAAAGTATTGGCATCATTCAGCGGAATGGCATCTGTATAACTGTAAGTGCAATTTACATACAACCCAATTTTTGTACTGGCATCTGCACCGGCTACTATCACATTTGGCGATGTGCCGGTGAGTTTATTTCCGCTGTAATCATTGTTGCCCTGCTGATAGGTTTTAAAGCTGGCATTGATATGGGTGAAATTTCCCCATAGTTTTAATTCCTGCAAAAATTGAGATTGATTGCGTACAGGATAATAATTTACTGACAGCTCAAAGCCATGCTGGCTGGTCTTTCCGGTGTTTACAAAATAATCTGCACCGCTGTTATCCCTTCTTGTAACAATCGTGTTATTAAGGTAGAGCAAATAATAAGCAGCATCAACAAATAATTTCTGTTGAATGATTTCTCCCCTGAAACCCAATTCATAATTGATTACTTTTTCTGCATTCAGTGATGTATTAAACACAGCAGTTGATGGGACAATTTCATCAATGGTGGGTGGAGAAAACCCTTTGCTTACTGTTGCATACAAACTGTAAGCTTCCGTAATTTTTTTCAATAAAGAAATACGGGGCACAAATACCGGATCAAATGTTTTATTGATTTCAGTTACGGGTCTTTGATTAAGTCTTGTAAATCCATAGCGGTAATTGTTGTAACTGATACCTGCATTAATGATAAATCCACTGGGCAGATTTCCATTGGCCTGTAAAAAAATATTGTATTGTGTGGCTGCCACTTCATCATCAAATTGCAAAGTATCCGGTATGCCCTGCTTGTTTCCAAATGTTCGGCTCCCGGTAAAACCATATTGATATTCTCCGCCAAAATGAACAGTCAGTTGTTTGTGATTATACTGTGTTACCGACCTGCCGCCCATGCCCTGTTCTGTTTTTCGCTGATAATTTAAAATGGACGGGTTCCTGAAACGGGTGCCGGAAGTATAGATGGAACTGGTATTACTCCAGGAAGAATTAAATTGGTATTCATTGGATAATCCTGCGTAGAAAGTTTTAATGTACAAAGCAGCCTGCTGGCTTTCTGCACTTCCAAATATTCCTGCCGGCCTTGCCTGGCGGGGGTTTACATCCATCTGAACTTTTGTTAGTCCTCCCGGTGTTTGATAATACAGATCGCTGTAAAAAATAACAGCATTGATGAATTGTTTTTTGCTGATGGTAAAACTGCCGGTATAATTTGCCACATCTCTCCGCATGTTGGTATGGTTGCGCCAGCCATCACTTTGCAAATGAGAATATTGCAACACAGAATTGCTGTTTTCTGTGCCGTTCCGGTAAGCAATATTATTTTCTATTGTACCATAACTTCCGGCAGAAGTATTGAGTAATAAACTTTTTTCATTATTACCGGCAATCCGGCCGCTTAATAAAACTACACCACCAGTTCCTGCGCCATACATACTGCCGCCTGGCCCTTTGATGATTTCCATTTTTCCAATATTATTAAAATCAATTTGGTTGAGGTAAGTATTGCCGTTAGCATCGGTGAAAGGGATGCCATTCCAGTAAATTTTTACATTGCGTACACCAAAGGGAGACCGCAATAAATTTCCACGAATGGACAAACGATAACTGCCGGGGCTGCGTTCATCCATCTTTACACCGGGTACAGTATTCACTGCCGGTACAATGGAATTGTTATCATACCTGTCAAGGTCAGTTCTTCCCAACACTGTTACCGAAACAGGAATATTTTTCAAGGTGGTATTTCTTTCATAGGCTTTTACAATAGCCTCAGCTAAAAAAATAGCTGGCCTGGAAAGCGTAATGTTAACAGGCTGCCCCGATTTATAAACAGCAGCTTGTGTTTGAAAACCAACAAATGAAAAACTGATAAGGATGGTTGGGGTTGTACTGGTAAATTGAAAGCTTCCGGTGCTGTCAGAAATGGCAAATGTTTTTTTACCGGCACTGATAGCAACACCCTGTAACGGTACTTTTGCATCATCAGTTATTGCACCTGTAAAAATATACTGTGCAGATGCACCTGCCTCTATAAGCAACAAAATTATCACAACAAAAGCAAGTGTCTTTTTTTGCATGGGAAGAAATTGATCTCTTTACAATTGATTGCAAGTAACATCAAAATCAGCGGAAGCAAAATAATTTTTAGCCTGCTGTTACTATTCTTTATTGCTTACTCCTGCATTTTCAAAGCTGGACATTTCATTTAAAAAATTTACAGCCGATTGAATAAACGGTATAGCCAAAGC
Source organism: Chitinophagaceae bacterium (assembly GCA_031371545.1). GTDB lineage: Bacteria > Bacteroidota > Bacteroidia > Chitinophagales > Chitinophagaceae > Ferruginibacter. The sequence goes on along the minus strand of JANMJU010000034.1, from coordinate 56,513 downwards.
AGCACCAGTGCCTTCTCCCAGCCGCAGCCCGAGATTAAGCAATGGCTTTGCATTTAAATAATCCAACATTTTTTGATGCCCCTGTTCGCCACTTGTATGGGCATATATCAGGCCCCATTTACTAAAGGCTTGCAATGAAGGATCATTTTCCGATAGCATTTTTGCAATTAACAAAGCAGCGGTTGTAATGAATCCATCCACCACAATTATCATTTTTAATTCAGCAGCTTTAAGGTACGCTCCAGCCATCATGGCTATTTCAAAACCACCGATGGCAGTTAACAGTTTAAGCGGCTGATGAGTTAATAAGGAGAGCTGATGTTTGTCAAAAACTTTTATTAGCGTGGCTGTTTTTATTTTTAATTGTTCATCATCACTTCCTGTTCCTCTGCCCACACAATCTTCTATGGCGATACCGGTGATGGCACTCATGATGAGTGATGCAGCAGAAGTATTGCCAATGCCCATTTCTCCAAGGCCAATACAATTGCAGCCATCATTAAATAGTTCTTCCACAATGATACTTCCTTTGGCAATGGCTTCTTTGCATTGCTGTTCTGTCATTGCAGGTTCCTGTAAATAATTTTTTGTGGCCTTTGCTATTTTTTCATGATAGATATTGAGTGATTGGTCAAAATCATAATTCACTCCTGCATCCACTACTTTCAGTGCAATATTATTTTGTTTGCAAAGTACATTGATGGCAGCACCGCCATTTGCAAAGTTCAAAACCATTTGTGCTGTAACAGCTTGTGGGTAAGGATTTACAAGCCCTTTAGCTGCAATGCCATGGTCGCCTGCAAATACTACAATCTGCGGATTGCTGACAGAAGGAGACAATGTATTTTGTATCAACCCAATTTGCAAAGCCAGTTCTTCCAGCCTGCCCAATGCGCCAAGAGGTTTTGTTTTGGTATTTATTTTATGCAGTAATTGCTGCTGTAAGTCTTGATTATTTGTCATAATTTATTTATGCTTTAAGTAAATCGCAAAACCAAAAGCCATACTGCTTTGTTTGATCATTCAGTGGTTGATGACAATTATCTTCTGTATTTTTTGGTGCTGCATATTCTTTATAAACCATTTCTCCTTTGATGAAAGAAATGTGGTTTTTAAATATCGGGCCATCAAAAACAAACGTATGGAATTCTCCATTTTCGCCGCACACATCTACATTGGCTGGCAAGTTGTTTATAAATTCTTTGTCTATAATTTGGCCGCAAAAAATCTTGTCCAAAAATTTTTCATTTACGCAAACAATGATGGTTTTAAAACCCAGGTCAATAAACTCATGTATCAATGCGGTGCTGTCTATTTTCCAAAGTGGAAAAATTCCCTCTATGCCTGCTTCCTGTAATTTATCTTCCCGGTACTTTTTTAAGTCTTCTAAAAAAATATCACCGAAAATACTGTGCGTAAATCCTTCCTGTTTTAATGCATTTACTTTTTTCTGCAGCAGCGAATTGTATTCATCCATTGTAGGTTGCTCAGTAAGTTCAACGGTTGTAAGTGACAAGCCGATAGCAGCGGCCTGTGCTTCCAGCAGTTCACGTCTTACTCCATGCATGGAAATCCTGTTGTGTACTGCATTTACGTTTGTAAGCAGACAGTTGACAGAATATTTTTTTTGCTGGATTATTTTATACAATGCCAATGCAGAATCTTTTCCACCGCTCCAATTCATGTAAGCTTTAAGCATTCACTCGGTTTTTTATTGTAACAGGAATTCCACTTACCATCAATATCACTTTACCTGCTTTTGCAGCAACGTATTGATTGGCCCAGCCCTGTAGATCGGTAAACCTTCTTCCGATTTCTGTTTCAGCATGTACACCCATTCCTATTTCATTGCTTACAATAATGTAAGTACCTCTCATCTTTTCAATCGCATCTAATTCATTTTTAAAATCAGCCAGGCTTTTATCAATATCATTTTTGTGTACTGTAAAAAAATTGGTAAGCCACAGCGTTACACAATCAATTACGGCCACCCTGTTTTTAATGGCAGCTTTGCTTACTTCTTTTTCCACTTCTATTGACTCCCATTCACTGCCCCTGTCATTCTGATGCCGCCTGATTCTTTCATCAAAATCGCCACCCCATTTTTTTGCTGTGGCCACATAAATAGGGTTTGAGGAAAGTGACAATGCCATTGTTTGTGCGTAACTACTTTTTCCACTTCTTGCGCCGCCTGTTATAAAAATGATCATACTTTTTTGCAATGTTACCTGCCTTTTAAAAAAACTTTCAACTGTAGTTCTCTTTGTAAAATACTGTATTCGCTTTTCATTGCTTTCATACAGGCTGCACACAAACAGTCTGTAAATTTTTCTGCAATAAATTTTATTTCTACATCATTTAATTTCACTGCATAACACTGGCAATGGGAGATGTCGCCTGTTTTACATTCAAAATTTCCGCCACAACGGGGACAGTTTTTTTCTTCATGCTTACACATACATCAATGTGATTTGAAAAATAAAACCGGTGAAGTTTTATACTCACCGGTTTGTATCATTTTATGCTGTTTGCATTCTTAATTCAGGATACCGTTGTTGCAACAATTCAAAACTGCCAAACATGATACCACTGTACACTAAGTTGCCAATTAAAAAATTCTTCATAAAGGGAAACCCCTGTGCATAACATTGCATCAACCCTGCCCAGTTTTTTGTAAGGGGTACCATCGTTCTTAAATCGGTACCACCACCAACCCACACGGTAAAGTCGGCAATAAGCCAATGGCTTAATGCCGCTGCAATAGCCGCCAATGCTACATTTTTAATGGTTACATTTTTTATCAGCAATTTACCAAACAAAACAACCAATGCAAAAATGCCATAAATAATATACCAGCCGCTGTACATCACACCATACTTGCCATCAAAAATTATGGTGTTGATAATAAGGTCGCTTACAAATAAGGTGAGCAATGGAAATGCAAAAGCCTTCCATTTGCTGGTAAAATAAGTGCCGCCAAATAAACCCATCGCACCAATGGGTGTAAAGTGTGCCCAGGGTGTAACCTGTGCAGCATTGGGGATACGCATGGCTGCCACTGCTATCATAAATAACAGCAGCGTTGCAAAACGTGGGTTGATTTTTTGTATTGACATGCCGGTTGATTTTTTTGTTTTAAAAATTAAAAGTAGCTCCTGCCATAAAATTGAAACGGCGGCTGTTGTAGCCATAAACATCAAAATATTGCTGGTTGGTTACGTTGCGTAAATCAATAAATATTTTTATCGATTTTATTGCCTGGTAAGCAGCATACACATCCAGATTGTAATAAGACTTTAATTCTTTTTTCTCTGTAGCATAAGTGCTTAGGTTAAAATAAAGATCCTCTCTTTTGTCTACCCACCTTCCGCCAACACTTACATACAATTGTTTGGTTGCCTGGTAACCAATTGTAGTATTAAAAGTATTTTTTGGCCTGCGGTAAAGATTATAAAAGCTGGTATCCTTGCCAGCTGAGCTGCCAGTAAGGCTTTCAATTTTCCCATTTGTAAAAGCATAGTTGGCAGTGATGCTCCATTTGTCGCAGGGCCTGAGAGTAGCTTCCAGTTCAAAGCCGTTGTCTTTTTGTTTATCGGCATTATCATATTGGCCGTAAGGAGGTACAAATAAAGATTTAAAAATGATCACATTTTTAATGATCCTGTTAAAATAAGTTCCCCGGATGTTGATGGTATTTTTTGTATTGCTGTACTGCACCCCAGCTTCGTAAGAAGTTGACTTCTCTGGTTTCAAATTTTGATTGCCATATTCAGATGCCAAATTGTACAAAGATGGAGCCCTGAAACCGGTTGCAATATTGGCAAAAATTTTCACCTGCTGATTGATCAAATAAGAAGGGTTGACAGAGAAAGTAACAGCATCTCCAAATTTACAATGATGAGTAAAGCGGCCGCCCAATTCAGCATTAAAACCATCCAGTGATTTTAAAAACAAAGAAGCATACCCACTCACTTGCGTAGCTTTCAGACTGTCATCTCCCAAGTTGCCATAAGTGGTTTCTATATTGGCTTTTTGATTTCTCATATCAGCGCCAATGAGCAGGCCTACATGTTGCTGCAAATTCAAATTGGCAAAGGCTTCTGCAAAAATTGATTTGCCTTTGTACACACCATGAAACGGATCATAATCATTGGGGTCATCTGGTACATTTCTTAAGTCATCCAGGTGGCGCTCTGTGTTATTGAGATTAACATTTACTGTAAGGCTGCCTTTAGAAAATGTATTCACAGAACTTACGCCAACCTGTAGGTTTTTATTTTCGATCGTATTGTTTTTATCATCTGTAAAAGAAGCATCATCCAGGTCAGCTTTGTATTTTCCTGCCTGTCCAAAAAGACGGATGTTCCAGTTTTTAGCAGCCTGCACTCCCAGGTGTAATCCCAATATATTTTGATTAAAGCCATCTTTATCAAAATTATTATTACCTGCAACATCCTGAGCTGCAGAAAATCCATTGCTCTGCAAACGGGAGTACTGAAGATTGTAAGATAATTTTTCTACCTGGCCGCTTACACCTGCTGTACCCTTGAATGTGCCATAAGAACCTGCAGCAGCAGTAGCATTAAAGCCAATGGCTTTTTTGCCATCTTGTTTTTTTGTAATGATATTGATCACACCAGCCATTGCATCGGAACCATACAAAACAGATTGTGATCCTTTTAAAATTTCAACCCTTTCCACCTGGTCAATTGCAAAATGAGTAAGGTCAAATTCGCTGCTGATGCCGGCTACATCATTTGCCGGAACACCATCCACCAGTATCAAAGTGTTGGCTGCGCCTGCTCCTCTCATGTACACGGTGAGGTTTGTTCCTAAAGTATTTTGCGATCCATTAATTACAATGCCAGCTTGCTCATTTAATACCTGTGCCAAAGTACGGCCTGTATTATTTTGTAATTGTGTACGGGGAATTACCGTTAATACCTTGCCGGTGCTGCTTTGTTTTTGTGGATACTTGTTGGCAGTGATGACTACTTCATCCAGATTTTTTGTAGTGTCTCCCGAAATTGTCGGGACAAGTTTTTGTGCCTGCAAATGGTTGCTGAAAATTACAGCAGCCACAATAAAAATTTTCTTTTTCATTTATAGAAAATGTTTTTTGTAACTGCTCCCGGAAAATAAAAAAACGAAATATAAATGCCTTGCAGCGCTTACACTCCATGCCTTTCACCCGAAAGCCGTGAATGATTAAATGTGGTGTCTGGCAGGTCTTCTGGCTTAGGCTCTTACCTTCCCATCCTGATTTTAAACAGAACAGTGGCTTGTAGAATTTTACTCTCTTAAGCCCCTCCTTGGGAGGGGTTTGGGGAGGCCCTTACAGCTACGGGGATAGCGCCGGATTTTAACCGGACTTCCCTTTTAATTCCTCACCTGAGGTGAGGAAACCAAATCCGGTGCAAATGTGCAGCATTCATTTTCAAATGCCAAATATTTCAATGCACAGCAATTGTGGAAAATAAAAAGCCGTCCACTAACCAGCGGACGGCTTAAGAAAATTATTCACTTAAAATTATTCGTCTGCTTTTTTACATTCACCCACAATGGTATGAAATACATCGTGTGCTGCAGAGATTAATTTTTTTAATTCCACATCAGTCAGATTTGCTTCCACTCCTTTTCTAACAGCAGCACAGCGAATCACTAATTTTTTTAAAGCAGCTTTGGTTTCTACTTCTTTATAGTTACTGGGGATGGGAGATTTTTGCCATACCTGTGCAGCCATAAACAGGCTGTCTGCTTTTGCTTTTACAGGAGCTAAATTTCCTTCCTCTGCCGGATGAAAGGTGGCTGCCATAATGGAATGAAAATTTTTCATTTCAGGCCAGGAAGCTTTTTTGTCTTGTGCAAAACTAACGGCAGGTAAAAATGCCAAGAGTATTACTGCTAATTGTATTACTTTTTTCATGTTGAATTTATTTTGGACAAACTTAGGGAAATTTTCTATTGTGGCAACTCTTTCAGGAGTAACTAACCTTTCATGAAAAATATAAAGCTGTACAATGTATCTGTGTTATCAATAAAATTTATCGCCAAACCAGGCTTCATTTTTATGCTTTATAAATTTGCTGTATCTTCCAATCATGCTGGTAAAATCTAATAAGCTGAATCTTTTTTCCTTTACCATGATTGTGGTGGGGCTGGTAATTGGGATGGGTATTTTCCGTACGGCGGCTACCAGTGCCAAAGATGCCATTGTGCCTTCAGTATATTTCAGCGCATGGATTGTTGGTGGCATTGTTGCTTTATGCGGTGCTTTAACCTATGCAGAAATCGGCAGCCGCTATCCTGTTACCGGCGGTTATTACAAAGTATTTGCAAAAGCTTATCACCCCAGTATTGCCTTCGCTATCAACTGTATTATCCTGGTAAGTAATGCAGCCAGCCTGAGTGGCGTGGCGTTGATCGGCAGCGGTTATTTATTAAAATTATTTCCCGGCCAATGGACAGATATCCATAAAGCAGTGGTGAGTTCCGGGGCAATCATTATTTTTTACCTCATCAATTTAAAAGGACTCCGAATGAGTTCGATGGCGCAGAATATTTTAATGATCATAAAAATCACCATGATCGTAGTGTTGATTGCGGCCTTATTTTTTCCTTCACATTATGCACAGCAAAATACCGAAATTGTAAATCAGCAAATCAATAGATCTCCACATTATTTAGGTTGGATCAAGAGCCTTGGCGTAAGCCTCATCGCTGTATCCTTTACCTACGGAGGTTATCAGCAAACCATCAATTTTGGTAACGAGGTACAGCAGCCTGCTAAAACAATTCCCCGTGGTATTTTTATTGGCATCGCCATTATCATCATTTTGTACCTGCTGGTAAATATGAGCTATTACAAACTGGTTGGCTTTCAGCAAATGAAAGGGGAAAAAGAAATTGCTTACCTGGTGATTGATAAAATTTTCGGATCCACCGGCGCTGCTGTTTTTTCTGCTTTTCTATTTTTAGGCGTGCTGGCTTATGTAAATGGTTTGTTGATGAGCAACCCAAGGGTAATGTATGCAATGGGTGAAGATGGAAGTCTTCCGAAAATTTTTGCCCGGCAGAATGAAAAAACAAATGTGCTGGTATTTTCTTTAACGGTGTTTGCAGCCGTGTGTATGGTCATTTTATTTTTCTCACAGCAGTTTGAAAAAATATTAACCTTCACAATTTTTCTTGATTGTTTTGGAATGGTATTGAGCAGCGCCACCATCTTTTGGTTTCGTAAAAAAACAAAACACCTGGATGGAACCGGCATTTATAAAATGAAATTATTTCCACTGCTGCCGTTGATATTTATGGCGGCTTATTTATTTGTAGGTGTCAGTATTGCCATGGCTGATCCGCTGGCTGCGGCGATAGCAGCTGCTGTGCTGGCGGCATTTGTGCTTATGTATTTTATTTTTCACAAAAAACAAACTGTGATAAATGATGCCGGATAAATTGATTCATTAAAGGCACTTAATTTTTATATCATGGACATTTCTTACATCATCAACGAACTGGCAGAAGACCGGGAGCAATATTTTAATGCCATCGCTCCGCCTATCATGCAAACCAGCAATTTTGCATTTAAAAAAGTGGATGAATTGCGGAGAGCATTTGCGGATGAATATTCCACTTACCTCTACAGTCGTGGCCTTAATCCAACAGTTGATATTTTAAGAAAAAAATTAGCAGCACTGGATGCTGCGGAAGATTGCCTGGTGTTTAATAGTGGCGCTGCAGCTATTTTTGCTGCGGTGCTGGCCAATGTAAAAAGTGGCGATCATATTGTAAGTGTGAACAAACCTTATACCTGGGCACAAAGAATGTTTAATGTGATACTACCACGCTTTGGAGTTACCACTACTTATGTAGATGGAAGAGAAATTGAAAATTTTGAAAGAGCCATTTTACCAAACACAACGGTTATTTATTTAGAAACTCCTAACAGTTGGGACTACGCCATACAAGATTTAAAAGCCGTTGCCGAACTGGCAAAGGCAGAGAATATTGTTACCATTTGTGATAACAGTTTTTGTACACCCATCTACCAGCGGCCGATTGAATTTGGCATCGACCTTACTTTACAATCTGCAACAAAATATATTGGCGGACACAGTGATGTTGTTGCCGGTGTATTGTGTGGCAGCAAACAAATGATTGAAAAAATATTCCACAGCGAATACATGAATATTGGCAGCGGCATTTCTCCATTCAATGCATGGCTGCTGATACGTGGCTTGCGGACCTTGCCCATGCGTTTGGAGCACATCACCAAAACAACCTGGAAAGTGATTGAGTTTTTACAACAACATCCAAAGGTGGAAGAGGTAGTATTTCCCTTTGATAAAAATTTTCCGCAATACAATTTAGCGAAACAGCAAATGCAGGGAGCCTGCGGCCTGCTGAGTTTTTATACCAAAGCAAACAGTATTGATGAACTGGAAAATTTTTGTGAAAGCCTGCAGCATATTTTAATGGCGGTAAGCTGGGGCGGTCATGAAAGCCTGATCATTCCTAAATGCGCCGGTATGAAGAGAGAAAGATTTACTGCAGCAAATAAAGATCACCGCATGATGCGGCTGTATGTGGGTTTGGAAGAAGCGGATTATTTGATTAACGATTTGGAGCAGGCGTTTGAGAAAATCTAATCTTTTTTTTATTTTTTGTTGATGTATTTTTTATACTCCCACCAAAGCCTTCGACTTTTTTCTCAGCATCAAAATGCCCAATGCAATAATTGTTGAAACAGCCATGATCAATGCAGTAGATAAACTTCCTTTAAAATGCAGCATACCCACACCAGAAGAGATCAATCCGCCAATACCAATTTGTATAAAGCCAAGCAATGCAGCAGCGCTGCCTGCATTTTTTGTAAAAGGCGTTAATGCAATGGCAGCCGCATTCGGGTAGGTTAGGCCGGAGCAGGAAAGTAATACAAACAGGAAACAAATAATAGCAGTAAGCCCACACCAGCCCGTTAGTACACCCGCTAAAAAAATAATGCCGGTGATGGTTTGTATTATCAGCACTGTCTTAAATATTTGTTCGTTGCTGTATCGCCCTGTCAGTAAATGATTGAGCTGGCTGCTGCCGATAAATCCAACCGAAAGCCCGGCAAATATTCCGCCATATACTTTTGGGCTTAGCTGGAATTCATCCATAAAAATTGCCGGTGAACCTGCTACATACACAAACAAACCTGCAAATGAAAAAGTACCGGCCAAGGCATACACATAAAAACGGGGCTCTGATAAAACACTCATGAAACCGCTGATGATTTGTTTGGGCATCAGTGATACTGTCGGATCTGGCTCATGCCCTTCGGGCAAAAAGAAAAAAACAAATACCAGTATGATGGCCACGATGATTGCAAGTGCTGCAAAAACAAAGCGCCAGTTCCAGGCGGTAATGATAAAACTGCCGACAGTAGGTGCCAGTAAAGGAGATGCCCCCAATATCAGAATCAGCAGTGAAATGATCCGGGCACTTTTATCCGCAGGAAAAAAATCCATTACCATTGCCATGGCAGCAACAGCCGCAACACAGCCGCTTAATGCCTGCATAAAACGCATCAGCCATAACATTTCAATTGAATCAGCTAAAGCACAGCCAACAGAGGCAACAATGTACAAGCACAGGCCAACATACAAAGGCCGTTTTCTTCCAAACCTGTCCAGCAGCGGGCCGTATAAAATTTGTCCTAAGGAAAATCCTAAAAAATATGTTGATACCGAAAGGGCTACCTCACCTATGCTGGCATGCATATCTGCCGCAATTTTTGGAAAGCCCGGCAAATACATATCGATCGAAAACGGTGTGATGGTATTCAATGCACCGATCATAAGGAGAAGAAAAAAATTCTGGGTTTTGGTTCTTTGTGTAATGGCCATTCTGTTTGCTGATGGTAAGTGGCAAAAATACAGCGGTTCGCTGGTATGTGTGTTGTAAAAAAAGACTGTTCTTTTTTGTTGGCTGTTACTGTTTTATAGTTTGGGGTTTACCAGGTGAAAGTTCAGACGGCACAGGCTCTTAACTAAAGAGGAAACTGTTTAAAAAGCCAATTGCTGGTATTCAAAATTGTTTATGCAACTTCTGCTACACTCTCTGTAACAAACTCATGCATCTTCTTTAAAAACCGCCACAGTGCCTGCATTTCTTTCATGTCTTCCACTACCAATATTCCATTTTTGCCCACCTGTTTTAGTTTGGCTTTGTTGGTTCCTTTTTGTAAAAATTGCAATAAGCGGTTGAAGGTTTCGCTTTGAAAATATGGTGAGTCGGGATTGCTTACAAAGAATCCTTTGAGGGTGTCATTCTTCAGTAATAATTTTTCAAAGCCTAAATCTACGGCGGCTTTTCTCACCCTTACGGTGGTGAATAAATCTTCTACCGGCGCAGGTATGGGGCCAAAACGATCCAGCATTTCTTTGTGAAAATCCATCAGCTCTTTTTCATTTTCACAATTATCCAGTCTTGTATAAAGACTCAGTCTTTCGGTGATGCTTTCCACATAACTGTCCGGAATTAAAATTTCTAAATCCGTATCAATGCTGCAGTCGGTAACAAAATCATCCTGTTGGTGAATTTCTTCTTTAAACAATTCCCTGAAGTTGGTTCGCTTCAATTCTCTTACGGCTTCGTCTAAAATTTTCTGGTACATCTCAAAACCAATCTCTGCAATAAATCCACTCTGTTCGCCACCCAGCATATTGCCGGCGCCACGGATATCCAAATCCCTCATCGCAATCTGGAAGCCGCTGCCGAGGTCGCTGTATTGCTCCAGTGTGCTTAAGCGTTTACGGCTGTCTGTTGGTAAAGTGCTCATTGGCGGAGCCAGTAAATAGCAAAATGCTTTCTTGTTACTTCGTCCCACTCTTCCTCTCAACTGATGCAGATCGCTTAGTCCAAACTGATGGGCATTGTTTACGATGATGGTATTTACATTCGGAATATCCACGCCGCTTTCTACAATGTTGGTACATACCAGCACATCATATTTCTTATCCATAAAGTCGAGGATGGTATCTTCCAATTGATCACCTTCCATTTGCCCATGTGCATACGCAATGCTGATGTCGGGGCAGAGGCCCTGTATCAAACCTGTCATTTGTGCCAGGTCTTTCACCCTGTTATGAATAAAGAAAACCTGTCCACCCCTTTCGGTTTCGTAATAAATAATATCCCTGATGGCATCTTCATTAAACACCATCACTTCAGTTTGTATTGGCTGCCGGTTGGGCGGCGGCGTATTGATAATACTGAGATCTCTTGCTCCCATCAAACTGAATTGCAGTGTACGGGGTATTGGGGTAGCGGTTAATGTGAGTGAATCAACTGTCGCCCTTATCTGTTTTAATTTTTCTTTTGCCGCCACACCAAATTTCTGTTCCTCATCAATGATCATTACACCGAGGTCTTTAAATTTTACATCCTTTCCGAGCAGTGCATGGGTGCCAATGATGATGTCAATTTTTCCTTCTTCTAATTTTTTATACGTTTCTTTTTTCTCTTTGGCTGATTTAAAACGATTCACATAATCCACTGTTACAGGAAAATCTTTTAACCGGTCGCTGAATGTTTTGTAATGCTGATAAGCAAGAATAGTAGTAGGTACCAATACAGCAGCCTGCTTACCATCGCAGCAGGATTTGAAAGCAGCCCGGATGGCGATTTCTGTTTTACCAAAGCCCACATCGCCACATACCAGTCTGTCCATCGGCATTGGTTTTTCCATATCTCTTTTTACATCTTCACTTGCTTTTGCCTGGTCGGGAGTGTCTTCATAAATAAAGCTGGCTTCCAGTTCGGTTTGCATGTAATTATCCGGGGCATGTGCAAAGCCTTCCTGACTTTTTCTTTGAGCGTATAATTTTATTAAATCAGTTGCAATATCTTTTACCTGCTTCTTGGTTTTTTCTTTTAGTTTGTTCCAGACATCACTGCCCAGCTTATTCATTTTGGGTATGCTGCCTTCTTTGCCGCTGTACTTGCTGATCTTGTGCAGTGATGAAATATTTACATACAGCAGGTCGCCATCTTTGTATTGTATCCTCACCGCTTCCTGCATCCTGCCACTGGCTTCAATCTTCTGTAAGCCGCTGTACACGCCTACTCCATGGTCTATATGAGTTACATAATCTCCCGGCTGCAGCTCCCTCAGTGTTTTTAAAGTAAGCGCTTTATTCTTGCTGAAGGCCTGCTTTACTTTGTATTTATGATACCGTTGAAATATCTGGTGATCGGTGTAGCAAACTGATTTTAAATCATCATCAATAAATCCTTCGTGGATAGAAACCGGCACCGGTGTTACCTGTATCTCTGCTTTTAAATCAGTAAAAATAATGTGCAGCCTTTCTAACTGTTTGGGGTTATCAGCAAATAAATAAATGTTGTATTTCTTTTCCTCGTACTCTTTTAAATTTTTTATCAGCAGATCGAATTGCCTGTTGAATGCCGGTTGTTCTTTGGTTGAAAATGCGATGGTGTTTTTTGTTTCCCGTTTATCGTTTGTTTGAAAGTAAGCTGATTTTCCAAACTCAATGATGTGCCGGGATTTGATCTGTTCTTCTATCACAGCAGCTTTTACAAAATCATCTTCCGATACATCTTTCTTCTCATTTATTTCACTTTCATCGTCTGTTATAATTTTTTTATTGGCTCCGGTTCTTATTACTTCTAAAAAAAGTTCCAGGTCTTCTTCTTGCTGCTCAATTTTTTCTTTGATATACTGCCAGTCCTCTGTCCACACTACGGTGTTCTCCGGTAAAAATTCAAACAACGAAACTTTTTCACCGCTGTCAAATTGTGTTTCTACATTGGGAATAATATTTACTTGCAGTAATTTTCTTTCACTCAGCTGTGTTTCCGGATCAAAGATGCGGATGCTGTCTACTTCGTTGCCAAACAATTCTATGCGGTAAGGCTTTTCATTACCGAAGGAATAAATATCGAGGATGCCGCCCCGAATGGCAAACTGGCCGGGTTCATACACAAAGTCGGTTCTTTCAAAACCAAGGCCCACAAATTTTTCAAGTACGCCATTTACATCCAGTACATCGGCCTGCTTGATGGCGATGATATTTTCTGATAGTGCTTTTGACAATACCACTTTTTCAAACAGTGCTTCACTGTAAGTAACAATGATTTTTTTATTTACACTAAGCGACGATGCCGAAGTACCGGTACTAATTCTTGTCAGTGCCTCGGTACGCAACATTACATGGCTGCTGTTGAGCAACGAGTAATTTTTTTTATTTTTAAAAGAAGAAGGAAAATAAAAAAGGTCTAAGGCTCCGGTAATATTTTCTAACGTATTGTGGAAATAAGCTGCTTCTTCAGCATCTCTTAATACAATAATGTGATTGAGCTGGCTGGCGGCAGGGTTGGCAAGTACCGCCGAAACAATAAAACCGGCAGCACTTCCATGCAGACCGGGTAAGTGTAAATGCTGTGGTTGAGACAAAGTGATCCTGTCCGCTATTTGAAAACAGCGGGTATCATTTGCATAATCTTTCAACAACACTTCCAAATTCATCCGTGTGCAAATATAGAAAGGATGAAGGGAAAGAAAATAATTCCGTTTCCCGGGGCAGCACTGCATTGCTTAAAAGCCTCAACAATTGCTTATTTTCGTATCTGATTATATTAATTTGAAAAAACGTTACTACAACTTAATTATTTGTTTCTGATGAAAATTAAATACCAATTAATTCTTGCTGTTCTGTTCTCTTTTTCATTCACTGTTTTATTTGCCCAGCAACAGGAAAAACCTGTTCGTTTTGCCAATGGTGATTTTACCGGCAACAGCAATATCAGCCATCAAACTTTTAAAAAGGAAAACATCAGCCCTGCATTGTTTGACAATGATTATTATGTGCTGCTTCAGTTTAGTAAACTGCCTTCTTCTGCAACAAAGCAAATGATGGACAAGGCCGGTATCTCATTGGGAGCTTATCTTCCGGACAATGCTTATTTAGCCACAATAAAAAATGATTTTGATTTTAGCAAAGCAAAAACATTTCAGATCAGTTCGGTAAATATGGTGCCGGCGGAATATAAAATCCACCGGAAATTGCAAAGCTATCAACCTGCAAACAGTAAAGATGATGTGCAGGCCATTGCGGTAAATTATTTTGAACAGGCCAATAAGCAAATGGTATTGGCTGAATTAAAAAAAGCAGATGCCATTATCATAACAGAAAAATTTGATGCTGCATTCATTATTCTCATACAGTACAATTCATCCATCATCAACAGCATTGCTGCTTTACCTTTTGTAAGCAGCATGAGCCTGCAACCGGTAAAAGACAAAGCGCTTAATTATAACAGTCGGGCTGCTCACGGGGTAAGTGGGTTGAATGCAGTGAATGGTAAAAACTTAAATGGAAAAGGGGTAACCGTTGGTGTTGGCGACAATGCAGATATTTCTACCCACATAGATTTTGCCGGAAGACTTATCAACCGAACGCCCTGGATACCTTCGGATCATGGTACACATACTTCCGGAACCACTGCCGGCGCAGGTATTATCAATGTAAGAAACAGGGGGATGGCTGCAAAAGCTACCATTGTAAGCCAATACTTCAGTGACATTATTGTAAATGCACCTGCTTACATTACCGACTACGACATGGTGGTTACCAATAATTCTTATCATTCTGCGGAGTCTGGCTGCAATGGTGAGGGAGAGTATAATGTACTGAGCAATTATGGAGACAGGCAATTGTATAACAACAGCCAGCTGCAGCATGTGTTTGCTGCAGGTAATGATGGTGACCTTACCTGCTCGCCTTACCCGGCTCATTTTGGTACGCTAAAATCAGGGTGGCAATGTGCTAAAAATATTTTAACTGTTGGAGCCCTCAATGTATCCAGCAATACCATTGCTTCTTACAGCAGCCGTGGGCCGGTGCAGCAGGACGGAAGAATAAAACCAGAAATAACGGCTGATGGATTTGCCGTGCTGTCCACTATTGCTAACAATGCTTATGGTTATAATTACGGTACCAGCATGGCATGTCCTGCTGTGACAGGTTCGCTAGCGCTGATGTATGAACGCTACCGTCAGGTGCATGCAGGTGCTGATCCTAAAAGTGCATTGATAAAAGCACTGGCATGTAATACTGCTGACGACTTAGGCAATCCCGGTCCTGACTTTACTTATGGTTTTGGAATGCTAAATACACGGCGTGGCGTGGAAGCAATTGACAGTAACCGTTACTTTATCAGCAGCATGGCAAATGGTGGCAGCAACACACACAATATTACCATTCCTGCAAATACAAGAAGGGTAAAAATAATGTTGTACTGGGCAGATGTGGCTGCTGCAAGTAATGCCAGTATTGCTTTGGTAAACGATCTTGACATGGTGGTGATAGAACCATCTTTTACATTACACCGCCCGCTTATATTGAATACCACACCGGCCAATGTAAACAACAATGCAACAGAAGCACCAGATCATCTTAACAATATTGAACAGGTGGTGATTGATAACCCTGCTGCCGGTGTTTATTCTGCCAGTATCAATGGATACAATATTCCCTTTGGCCCACAGGAATATGTGTTGACCTATGAAATAATTAAAAACGGTGTAACCGTTGAATATCCTTACGGAGGAGAAACATGGGTGCCGGGGGAAACAGAAAATATCCGCTGGAATGCTTATGGCAATGAAGCCAATAATTTTACTATTGAATATTCTGATAATAATGGAGGCAGCTGGACTACGATTGATAACAATGTGCCTTCCACCAGCAGGGTGTATTCATGGACAGTGCCGCCAGGAATTACTAATGCTGCATTGATAAGGGTTAGCAGAAATGGTACTGCTTTATCCGGCCAGAGTAATTTTAATTTTATGGTGCTGGGGCAGCCGGCTGTAACTGCCAGCAATGTTTGTGAAGGTGCTGAATTGCTTAGCTGGCCTGCCATTGCAGGAGCTACCAGTTATGATATTTTGCAATTAGTAAATGACAGTATGCAGGTGATTGGCAATACTGTTTTCACTTCTTATTTAATTACCGGGCTGGATAAAAACAAAATATACTGGCTGGGTGCTGCAGCAAAAAATAATACTGTTGCAGGAAGGCGTTCTATTTCAGTACAGGCACAGCCCAGCAGCGGAACTTGTACGCTTGCTGCTTTTGATAATGATTTAAAAGTAGATACTATTTTAGAGCCAACAACGGCCCGGCAATTATTTTCAAATGCAGCCAATGCAACAAAGCCTGTAAAAATAATAATCAAAAATATTGGCACTGTGCCAGTAAGTGGCTCGTTTAATGTATCATACAATTATGGTGGAACTACCATCACTGAAATCATCAATACCACTATCAACGCAGGGGCATCTTATACTTATACCTTTACCGGTTTGTATCCAATTATTGCCCAAGGTTATCAATACAATTTTAAAGCATGGGTTACCAAAGCATCCGACAACAATCACCTGAATGATACAGCTTACAAAACGGTAAAATATATTAACAACGATGCCATCACCACGATGCCATTGACAGAGAATTTTGAATCAATGCCTGCAGTGGAAATCGTAAATAATGAAATGGCAATTGGGGGGAATAAATACCTTGATTTTACAACTAACAGTACGAGGGGACGAGCCAGGACCTTTGTAAATTCTGGTATGGCACTCAACAGTAACAAGGCGCTTACTTTAGATCAGTCGCCCTACAATGCAAGCTCCACCGCAGACAGCGCTGTTCTGAATTATAATATATCGCAGTTTGCAGCAAAGCAAATGCGGTTTGATTTTTATTACAAAAACCAGGGCCAGGCAGATGCTCCCGGTAACAGGGTTTGGATAAGGGGCAGCGAAAATAATAATTGGGTAGAAGCTTATAATTTATACGATAACGAGGCAGGCATCGGTCAATGGAAAAAAGCACTTGTCAATATTACGGATGTGCTGGCGGCGGCAATTCCTCCGCAAACTATTACTCCTACCTTTCAAATAAAATTAGGACAGGAAGGAAATTTTTCAGCCAATAGCCCTGCTCCGGAAGTGGATATTGATGATGGATATACTTTTGATAACCTAGTTATAAATGAAGCATTAAATGATGTGGCTGTACTCAACGTTAATTCACCCGATAAGGGTGGTTGCGGATTGACAACCACCAATCCTGTGAGCATTAAAGTAAAAAATTATAACAATGCCACGTTAAACAATTTACAGGTAAGCTACCAGGTGAATGGCGGAAGTATTGTTACAGAAAATATTCCATCCATTGCACCCAACCAGGCATTGGATTATGTATTTGCCCAAAGGGCTGATTTTTCTGCCAACATAGATTACAACATTCATGTGTGGGTAAAATATGCAACAGATAATTATGCATCCAACGACAGTATTTTAAATTACCTGGTACACAGCAGCCCGGTCATCAGCAACTATCCATACCTGCAGGGTTTTGAAAATGACAATGGCGGTTTTTATACCACCGGCAACAACACAAGCTGGCAATGGGGCACGCCAGCTAAGACCATCATGAATAAAGCGCCTAATGGAAGTAAAGCATGGGTGACCAACCTCAATGGTAATTATACAGACAATGAAACATCTTACCTCGTTTCTCCCTGCTTTGATTTGAAGAACCTCCGGCATCCTGTACTTTCTTTCAGTCATATTTTTGATGTGGAACAAGACTATGATTATACCTGGGTGGAATACACTGCCGATGGAAAAAACTGGCAAAAATTGGGTGCAGTAAATAGTGGTACTAACTGGTATGATAATGCTGCTTTAATTAACTGGCGGGTATCTAAAACCAAATGGCATGCAGCCAGTATTGATATACCGGTTACCAATGCCACAGTAAAATTTCGTTTTGTGCTGAGCAGCGATGGCGGCGTAACACAAGAAGGGGTAGGCATTGACGATGTGACGGTGCATGAAAAAACTGATATTGCTGATTACATTCCTGAGCAATCAATTGTATCTGCACAGGTATCCGGCAACAACTGGATTCCATTTAACTGGGGCGATTCCATTAATGGCCCCTGGTATGTATTGGCAGAAATCAATGCCAATGGACAAGATCTTGGAGCAGTAAATGTTCAGCCTTATCTAAATGCAACAGGAGTGGAGAGAAGCAGTAACAATCAATATTATGCCGACCGGAATTATGTGATCAATGCCACTAACAATCCAACAGGAAATATCAATGTAAGAATCTACCTGACAGATGCAGAAGCGAATGCATTGATTAATGCAACAGGCTGTGCAACCTGTGCCAAACCTGCTGATGCTTATGAACTGGGCGTGGATAAATACCGAGGCAACCCATCGGAAGAAAATGGAACAATAGATGATAATTTTAACGGCTACTATCAATTTATTTTGCCTGCCAACACACAAATTATTCCGCATGGCAATGGATACTATGCTGAGTTCACGATAAATAATTTTAGTGAATTTTGGTTTAGCAAAGGAGATATTACGCCAGCACCTGCTAATGTATGCTCCGGTAATATCATTACTTACACTGCACCTACAACTGGTACTGTTTACCAATGGCAACTGGATACCGGCAGCGGCTATGCCAATATCAGTGATGGCATTAATTATTCCGGCACCGGCAATGATTCGTTGCAATTAATAAATGTGCCCACGTCTTATACCGGTTATAAATACCGCTGTATGGTGGATGGCGTACCCAAAACAGCCTACCTGTTACGCTTTAAAAATTTATGGACAGGCAGTGCAAGTACCGACTGGTTTACCGCTGCCAACTGGGGTTGCAATACAGTGCCGGATATCAATACCGATGTAATTATTCCCGGCGCATTAACAAGGTATCCAATTCTTACTGCAAGCACTGCTATCCGGAGTATCAGGATATTGATTGCTGCACCGGTGGTAATAAATGCAGGTGTGCTGCTGGATGTGAGAGGAAGATAAAACAGTAAGCAGCAAAATTTACAATCTGAAAAATAAAAAATGGTGCAGCTTTTTTAGGCTGCACCATTATCAATTATCAATTAAAAAATTATCCATTCACCTACGCCACTTTCAGCATACTCATTTTACTGGTGCTGAATTTACGCTGTGCATATTCCAGTGTTACTTCAAAAGCCTTTACTTTTTGTGAAGGCAGTTCATACATGGAATCGGTTAAAATACTTTCGCAAATACTGCGTAAGCCACGGGCACCTAATTTATATTCCAGCGCTCTTTCAACCATAAAGTCAAATACAGCCGGTTCAAAACTGAGGACAATACCTTCCAGTTCAAACAAACGGGTAAACTGTTTGATCAACGCATTTTTTGGTTCGGTTAAAATATTGCGGAGGGTTTCAGCATCCAGCGGATTGAGGTAAGTGATCACCGGCATACGGCCAAGTAATTCCGGGATCAAACCAAAATGTTTTAAGTCAACTGCATTTACAAACTGCAATAAATTTTTCTGTTGAAATTCCTGCAGTTCTTTGTTTACATTAAATCCAATGGCGTGGGTATTTACCCGGCGTGCAATCAGTTTGTCAATACCATCAAAAGCACCACCGCAAATAAACAGGATATTTTGTGTGTTTACTTTTACCAGTTTTTGTTCCGGGTGTTTACGGCCGCCTTGTGGTGGTACCAGCACTTCCGTGCCTTCTAATAATTTTAATAAACCCTGCTGTACACCTTCGCCACTCACATCCCTGGTGATAGAAGGGTTGTCACTTTTACGGGCTATCTTATCTATCTCATCAATAAATACAATTCCTTTTTCTGCGGCTGCCACATCATAGTTGCAGGCCTGCAATAAGCGGCTCAGCATACTCTCCACATCTTCACCAACATAACCTGCCTCTGTAAATACCGTGGCATCCACAATGGCAAAAGGTACATTCAGCATACGGGCAATAGATTTTGCCAGCAATGTTTTACCGGTACCTGTTTCACCCACCATGATGATGTTGCTTTTTTCTATCTCCACATCATTCTCCACTTTTTGGTTCAATCTTTTGTAATGATTGTACACAGCTACTGCCAGGATCTTTTTTGCATCATCCTGCCCAATTACATATTCATCCAAAAATTTTTTGATCTCGATTGGTTTTCTAACAGTGAGCTTGTGATTATGGGTGCTGGATGTTGATTTTGATTCTGGGTAAATCATCAGCTCCTGCCCAATAATTTCCTGTGCATGCTCAACGCAATTTTCACAAATATGCCCTTCCTGGCCCGCTATTAAAATTTTTACCTCATCCCGGCTGCGGCCGCAGAAAGAACAATGTAGTGTTTGTTGTTTTGCCATTTTATAAAATAAATTTTGCCGGGCCTTATCCACGACAGCTTGCAAAGATAAAGAAACAGTTTGCAAAGCACACCGTAATGACAAGATTATTGAGTAAGAGGCTGCACCGCTTTTATATGCGGCTGCAATAGCTGCTTTAATTGCTGTTTTACAATGGCGCCCATTGTTTTGCAGTTGCTAAAATGAAGTGTGCCAAAATAATCATTCAGTTCTTTACGCAGGGAAAGCACTTTGTAGTTTTCTGACATTTCTTCTTTTGCCATGGTATGTAATAACGACGCCAGTTGCCGGGGCTGCTGTTTTACCAATGCAGCCATTTGTTTTCTTTCTTCTTTCCGGATTTGTTCAATGCCGGCATGGGGTAAAAAATGTAATGCCATTTGCACAAACTCATAATTTTCTTTGTAAAATTGGGGCAGGTACAAATTCAATTTTCCTTCGTAGCACTGCTGGTCAAAGTCGATGGCTTTTAGGTGGAATGGATGGGTTGGGTCATTTTCATTTTTTAGCACTACAAAATTGTAGCTCCGCATATCTCCCAGCAATCTTGCAAAGCAGCGTTCATTAAATTGTACAAATGCTGTTGCCAATAATTTTTTTTCGGTATCGGTTAACTGTGAGGTTGTTGCTAAAAAAATATCACCGGGAATGCCTTCAATATG
The DNA here is from genome assembly GCA_031371545.1 of Chitinophagaceae bacterium. Lineage (GTDB taxonomy): Bacteria > Bacteroidota > Bacteroidia > Chitinophagales > Chitinophagaceae > Ferruginibacter. The sequence continues at coordinate 35,584 of JANMJU010000034.1, read as the reverse complement.
TTCTTCTACCAATGTACTTTGATGGTATAAAAAATTGATGTTGTTGGAAGACAGCAACTGCTCCAGTTCCAATCCATATATCCTGGAAGCATCTGCATCTTTAATGTAGAAACAATCTTCCGTTTTATTTTCTGTGTTGAGAAGATTGATCCGGAAAGGCATGCTGTTGGCAAATTCACAAAAATCAATGGATGCTACGGTTATATATTTTGATGTTTCCTTTTTGAGCAAGGCATAAGTGGCAATTAATTTTTGTTGCAACTGTGGCAGTAATTTTTTTTCATACACAACCCTGTCCCAATGGGTGTGTTTGCCATTTTCATCTTTGATGGCATTGCTGTATTGGTAGTGAAATAATTCTTTGTAAGCGATGGGTAATTCAATATCCCTTTTGTATTGCAGCAGGTATTGCTGCAGTGCTGTATTTACAGGATACACTTCTTTCTGCATCAGCGGCCGGTCGTTTTGTTTGCTGAGCGCTGCATTTTTTATTTGAGAGAAGTGCATGAGCGTAAAGATAACATGGAATAGAAATATTCCTATGTTGAATTTGCCATTCTTACCGGCAAGCAACCAATCCTGTTAAAATAAATTAACAGTAAAATGCAGCTGTTGATTGCTGTTTTTATTCTTTATTTTTAGTTTGGCAGAGTAATTGTCTTACAGGTTTTGGATCAAAAAAATAATTAGTATGAAAAAGAAAATTTTACAACACAAAAATGCAGCTTTTGCAGCATTTTCTTTCTTTCTGCTGTTGGTATCTGCGGATGCAGCAGCACAAAAAAAAGTTCCCATTTTTCCTGGAGGAAATAAAACAAGTACAGCTCCTAAACAAGAAGTTCCGATTTTTCCAGGTGCCAAAAGAACAAGTACAACTCCTAAAAAAACCGTTTCTATTTTCCCCGGCGTAATTAAAACCAACGACCAGGTAAATGATAGAAAAATATACAGGCACAGGAGAAGACATTTACCACCGGGACAAGCGAAGAAAATTTATGGCGGTTCTGCCAGGGACTATGCCCCGGGTCAAATGAAAAAAGGAGAAAATGATGACAGGGATGATAAGGATGACCGCTGGGATGGTGATGGCAGAAAAAAACATCACAAAAAACATGGTAAGCACCACGATAAAGAAAATGATTAAATAGATCTGAGGATTTAAATACAAAATAAAAAATGCCGTGACTTGTCACGGCATTTTTTATTGTTACTTTTATCTTAGTCTCATAATTTATCCAGCACCCCATCCACAATGCCATACGCAATGGATTCTTTTGCATCCATCCAGTAATCCCGGTCAAAGTCTTTCATTACTTTTTCTAAAGTCTGGCCGCAGTTGTCGGCTAAAATTTGGGCACCCATTATTTTCGTCTTCATCATTTGTTCGGCCATTATTTCCAGGTCAGCACTCACGCCCTGTCCGCCGCCGCTTGGCTGGTGTATCATCACTTCGCCATGGGGGAACATAAACCGTCTTCCTTTTTCACCACCGCTTAATAAGATGCTGCCCATGCTGGCTGCCATGCCCATGCACACAGTGCTTACCGGGCTGCTGATCATCCGCATGGTATCGTACACCACCATGCCGCTGGTAACCATACCGCCGGGGCTGCTAATGTAGAAAGTGATTTCTTTTCCGGGGTCAATGGCTTCCAGGTAAAGCAACCTTGCAGTAAGGTCTTTACAGCTTTTATCATCTACTACGCCCCACAAAAATATCTTGCGCTGTTCAATAAATTTTTTGTCGAACTGCCACCCACTCATCATTTTTTCCATTGGATTTTCTGGCAGATCTTTTGGCGACTCTTCTTCGTCATCATTGCGAAAGCGGTTACTATGTAAAATCATTTGTCTTTTTTTTAATTGTTTCTCGTTTCTTGTTTCCCGTTGTTTGTTTCTCGTTTTGGAGAATTATACTTTGTGATTCTTATTGATGAATAAAGATTATAAAGTACAAGAGTGCGACGCAACGATGTTTAATATTTGTTCAATTGCTGGCTACAAAAAAAATTCTTTTCTTGTTCCCCTTTAGGGGATAGGGGCTTTAATCTTTCTTTGCCTTTCTTGGATTGATGGTGAGTACTTCATCTACAATGCCATACTCTTTTGCTTCTGCTGATGTCATCCAGTAATCCCTGCTGCAGTCGGCAGCTACTTTGTCAAATGGCTGGCCGGTGTGCTGAGCAATTACATCGTACAATTCTTTCTTTATTTTTTTTACTTCGTTTACGGTGATCTGAATATCACTTGCCTGCCCGCCAGCACCGGCGCTTGGCTGGTGAAGCATGATGCGGCTGTGTTTTAAAGCGGTACGCTTGCCGGGTGCTCCTGCACACATCAATACTGCTGCCATGCTTGCTGCCATACCGGTACAGATTGTAGAAATGTCGGGTGTTACAAACTGCATGGTGTCGTACATGCCGAGGCCTGCATACACACTGCCACCGGGGCTGTTGATGTACATCTGTATATCTCTTGTACGGTCGGTGCTTTCTAAAAATAAAAACTGTGCGGTAATGATATTGGCAACTTCATCACTGACCGGGTAGCCCATAAAAATAATCCTGTCCATCATTAAGCGGCTGTACACATCCATTACGGCGATGTTCATCGGCCTTTCTTCAATGATGTTTGGGGTGAGGTTGGTTACATTGTGTTTGATGTATCCATCCAGTGTATTGCTGCTGATACCTCGGTGCTTGACCGCATATTTTTCAAATTCTTTTCCAAAATTCATTGTGCTAATTATTTAGGATAACAAATATAGTTGATTGATGCTCCCAAAGATTATGCTATAAAAAAAATGCGACAAAAAGTCTTATTCGTTTCTTGTTTCTCGTTTGCCCGTTACTCGTTTGTCTGAACGGGGATTTAATTTGATTAGAGGGATTAACAGGATTTTTCAAATAAAAGGATTAAGCAAGAAAGCAACGACTCAAATCATTTTAATCAAATTAATCCACCCAAATCACCGTTTAGACAAAAAAGCCGGAACAAATAAATGTTCCGGCTTTTATATACGCTTGCCTTACACCCCTTCAGGCCTGTCCCGATTTTTTATCGGGAGGATGGGGGCGTTCTTAATGTTGATGATTGTGCATCATTCCAGTCAGTTCATCCGCTGTTACTTCTTTTTCTTTTGGAGACACCTGGCCTTGCAACCAGCTAAATAATTTCTCTGTCACCAATCGGCGGTAGCTGGCATCCACCTGCTTTTCGTCTTTCATCATGCGGTCAACATAACTGTCCAGCCAGCTGGTATCATCACCCATATTCATGCTGCCAAAGTAACGCATTACTTCCGTCTTCATAGAGGCTTTCAGTTCTTCGGCTGATACATCGAGGCTGTTATCTTTAATGATCTTATCACTGATGAGTGTCCATTTTAACTGGTTGCTGAATAAAGGGAATTCAGCTTCTGCTTCTTCTGCAGATTTAGCTTTTTCACCACCGGTTTGCAGCCAGCGTTTTAAAAACGAAGCCGGGAATTCCATTTTGGTTTCATCCAGTAAATAGTGGTACAGCTGGTCTTGCAGTTGGTTGTTGCTCTGGCTGTTCCAGTATTGTTCAATTTCTTCTTTCAGTTTGGTCCTGAATTCTTCTTCCGTAGCAATGGCTGCACCGGGGAAGACTTCACCAAAAAATTCTTCATTCAATTCTCTTTTTTCAACCAGGCCAATTTTTACAATGCTGAGGTTGAAATATTTTTTTGCAGCGTCTTTGTCATCTTTATCAAGGCCAAGATCCTGCATCATCATGTCTAACTTATCAACCTCAAAACTTTTTGATAATTGAAACACAATGCTGTCGTCTTTCTTTTTACCCATCAATTTTTTTTGCAGCGGAGCAGAAAAATATTTCAGGATAACAGAGTTTTCTTTTACAATGCCGCCTTCAACAGCATTGCCGTCTTTGTCAGCTTCTGTAAACAATACATTCAGTACATTTTCTTCATTGTCTATTACTTCCGGCTCAGTCATTTTGCCGCCTTTAATCAGCATCCTGTTTACTTCTTCCTGCAGCATTTCCTCCGTTACTTTTACTTTATGCAGGATGGTTTTTGCTTTGCTTAAAGAAGCAATTTCAAATGCAGGTTTCAGGCCAATTTCAAAACCAAATTCATATTCACTGGGGTTATTAAAATCCATTTTGCGGATGTCTGCATCCAGGGCAATTGGCTGGGCAAAAATATCGGGCTTTTCAGTTTGCAGGTAAGTGTACAATTCTTTCTCTACTGTCTTTAAAATCTCATCGGTAAAAATGGACGGGCCGTACATTTTCTTTACCATGCCAGCCGGCACCATGCCTTTTCTAAAGCCGGGAATATTAGCAGTTTTGCTGTATTCTTTTACTTTCTTTTCAAAAGTGGGGAAATAATCTTCCTTGCTGATTTTAACGGTGATTTTGTCGTTGAGTAAACCAATGTTCTCTCTTGCTACTGTTGCCATTGTGTGGAAATATTGATGTATTTAAAAGTAAAAATTGATAAGCAAATGTTGTTGACAGAGCTATTCATCTGATCAACTCATCAACTTATCAACTCAAATTTGTCCGGATGATAGGGGTCGAACCTACATGGATCACTCCGCCAGATCCTAAGTCTGGTGCGTCTGCCAATTTCGCCACATCCGGTTTTGGGCAGCAAAAGTAAGGGATTACGACGATTTCTGAATTGTTAAATGAATTTTTTTTGATTTGGCTGTCTTTCGAAAAGAGAAATATTCAATTCAGTGTATTGCTCCTGAATTTCTTTTATTTCCTTGATTTTAAATATTCTTTTGTTGTGCTTTTAATTCAATAAACGGGGATTAGAAAACAATTTTTTGATTCCTGTTTTCAGTAGACAATTTTCTTAAACAATATTGTATGAACCTGTAAACATTAACAAAGTACAGGTTAAAACCATTTTTTCAAGTAAATTCGTTTTACTCATGGAAATAACAGAACCGATAGTAAAATACAACCTCACGGAAGAGGAAGAGAAAAAAGAAATTCTCCGGCATTACCGTGGCCTGTTGAAAGAGTTGAAACCAAAGCTGAAGCCGGGTGATAAAGAATTGCTGCGGCTGGCTTTTGAAATGGCCGTGGAGGCCCACAAAACCATGCGCCGAAAAAGTGGGGAGCCTTACATATTGCATCCCCTGGCCGTGGCCAAAATTTGTGTGGAAGAAATCGGCTTGGGGGTACGAAGCACTCTCTGTGCTTTGCTGCATGATACGGTGGAAGATACCGACATCAACCTGGAAGATATTCAGCGGGAATTTGGAACTGAGATTGCTAAAATTGTAGATGGCCTTACCAAGATAAGTACGGTAATGGACACCAACACCACACAGCAGGCAGAAAATTTTAAAAAGATTTTACTAACGCTTACAGATGACCCAAGAGTAATTTTGATAAAGCTGGCCGACCGCCTGCACAACATGCGGACGATGGACAGCATGAAAAGGGAGAAGCAACTGAAGATATCCAGCGAAACAGTTTATGTGTATGCACCACTGGCTCACCGCATGGGATTGTATGCCATCAAAACCGAAATGGAAGACCTTTCCATGAAATACCTGGAACCCGATACTTACCGCTTCATTGCTCAGAAATTAAACGATACCCGGAGAGAACGAACCCGGTACATCAACGACTTCATTAGGCCGCTAAAAGATAAACTGGAGAAGGCCGATTTTCAATTTGAAATAGTTGGCCGTCCCAAAAGCATTCATTCCATCTGGAATAAAATGAAAAAGAAGAGTGTGAGTTTTGAAGAAGTGTATGATCTTTTCGCCATCCGCATTATTGTAGATTCTCCACACGAAAAAGAAAAGGAAGATTGCTGGAAAGTGTACAGCATGATTACGGATGAATACAATCCATCACCGGAAAGATTACGGGACTGGCTGAGTAACCCCAAGAGCAATGGATACGAAGCATTGCACACCACCGTAATGGGGCCGGGTGGCAAATGGGTGGAAGTGCAGATACGTACCAAGCGGATGAATGAAATTGCAGAAAAGGGGCTGGCAGCTCACTGGAAATATAAAGAAGGTGCTACCGATGAAAGCCGCTTTGATAAATGGTTTCACCAGATAAGGGAAGCACTGGGCAACCAGGATAGCAATAATTCACTCGACTTTTTACAGGATTTTAAAACCTCTTTTCTTGCGGAAGAAATTTATGTATACACCCCCAAGGGGGATATCCGGATGCTGCCCATTGGTGCCAGTGCATTGGATTTTGCTTTTAGTGTACACACTGCCGTGGGCAGCCGCTGCATTGGGGCAAAAGTAAACCACAAGCTGGTACCTATCGGTCATAAACTACGCAGTGGCGACCAGATAGAAATCATTACCAGTGCCAAACAAAAGCCCAACCAGGAATGGCTGAACCTGGTGGTGACCAGTAAGGCAAAGCAAAAAATTAAGGATACCTTAAAGGAAGAAAAAAGAAAAGTAGCGGAAGATGGTAAATATATTTTGCAAAAAAAATTAGATGCCATTGGTGGTGTGATGACACAACACAACCTGGATGAGCTGGCTGGTTTTTACAAGGTCAACTCTTCACTGGATCTGCTGTATGAAATTGCCATTAAAAAAATTGACTTAAAAGAATTAAAGGATTTCACTGCCTCTGGCGACCGGTTATTTTTACCCAAACCTGTAAAAGTAGAAACAGAGGCTAAACCTGAAGGGGATCATCCCAATAAAACCTACGACAAAAAAGATACAGAACTAATTATTTTTGGGGAGAGCAGCGACAAGATCATGTACACGCTGGCCAACTGCTGCAAGCCCATACCCGGCGATGATGTATTTGGATTTGTAACAACTGGTGAGGGATTAAAAATACACCGCACCAATTGCCCCAACGCAGCAAGACTGATGGCAAATTATGGACACCGGGTGGTAAAAACCAAGTGGGCTAAAAACAAAGAAATATCTTTCCTAACCGGTTTAAAAATTGTAGGACTTGATGATGTGGGGGTGATTCATAAAATAACCAACCTCATCAGTGGTGAAATGAAATTCAATATTTCTGCCATGACCATCGAAGCAAAGGATGGTATTTTTAGGGGCAACCTTAAAATATTTGTGCATGATAAAGATGAATTGGATGAACTCTGCAACCGGCTGCTGGCATTGTCTGGAATTGAAAAAGTAGAACGGTACGATACAGAGTAGGTTGAATTACGAATTACGGATTTTGAGTGACGAATGTAGAGATATTAACACAATGTTTTTTTGATAACTATTGACGGGTAAAATAATAGTCAGCATCTTTGCATTTCACCATTTTAAAAAAAGACAATGCAAGAATTAATAACTCGCCTTACAGAAAAAGCAGGCATTACAAATGAGCAGGCTGTCAAAGCAGTAGAAACCATTAAAGATTTTGTAAAAGAAAAATTCCCAATGATGGCCGGGGCAGTTGATAATTTATTGGGTACAGATGAAGCTCCAGCCGCCACTGCAACAACCGGTGCCGAAAGCAGTATCATGGATAAAATAAGTGATGTGATCCCTGGAGAAACTGGAGAAAAAGTGGAAGAGTTTGCAAAAAATGCAGCCCACAAAGCCGAAGAGGTATTTGGTGATGTGAAAGAAAAATTGAGTGGATTTTTTGGAGGGGATAAGAAATAAATTTGTGTTGACTAAAATTTAAAAAGCCATCTGTTGTAACTTCAGATGGCTTTATTTTTATAAACTAATTTGATATAATTACTTCAACACCTCTCTGCTGATCACCAGTTTCTGTATCTCACTCGTTCCTTCACCAATCGTACACAATTTGCTATCCCGATAAAATTTCTCGACCGGAAAATCTTTGGTATAACCATAGCCGCCAAAAATCTGCACTGCATCAGTACTTACTTTCACCGCCACTTCACTGGCAAAATATTTTGCCATCGCCGCTTCTTTAGTCATTGGCAACCCCTTTATTTTAAGATCACATGCCTGGTTAATTAACAGATCAGCAGCAGCAATTTCTGTTGCCATATCTGCCAGTTTAAAACTGATGCCTTGGAAATTTCCAATCGGCTGATCAAACTGGTGGCGCTCTTTAGCGTATTGTACGGATGCTTCGTAAGCACCTTTGGCAATACCAACACTCAGCGCTGCAATCGATATCCTTCCACCATCCAGTACTTTCATCGATTGTTTAAAACCGGCACCAATTTCTCCCATCTTGTTGGCATCCGGTATCCTGCAATTATCAAAAATCATCTCTGCTGTTTCGCTTGCCCTCATGCCGAGTTTGTTTTCTTTTTTGCCGGCACTAAATCCTTGTGTCCCTCTCTCCACAATAAATGCAGTGGAATTATCTTTTTCCCTTGGCTCACCGGTACGGCAAATTACCACGGCCACATCACCACTTTTTCCATGAGTGATCCAGCTTTTAGTACCGTTGATTATCCAGTGATCACCGTCTTTTACGGCAGTGGTTTTCATATTGCCGGCATCACTGCCGGTGTTGGGTTCTGTCAATCCCCAGGCTCCCAAAAATTCGCAGGTAGCCAGTTTGGATAAATATTTTTTCTTCTGTTCTTCGTTACCAAATGCAAGTATATGACCTGTACAAAGTGAATTGTGTGCCGCCACGGAAAGCCCGATGGAGCCACATACTTTGGCAATTTCCTGAATGATTACATTGTATTCAAAATAGCTTAATCCGGTACCGCCATATTCTTCCGGCACCAGCACACCCATCATTCCCAGCTTGCCCAGTTCTTTAAAAATATGCAGCGGAAATTCCTGTGGTTCATCCCACTCCATGATATGCGGCCTGATATATTGGTTGGCAAAATCACGGGCAGATTGTGCCACCTGTTGTGTTATTTCACTTTGCTGAAAATTCATACAATGATAAAAGTTTGAGGATGCAAAATAAAGTATTTTGCAAGACTAACAACCGTTAGTTTAAAAGCGGCTAATTAATTTTAAGGTAGGGAGCTGCTTTGGAAAACACCTCGTCTGTAATGGTCATTATTTTTTTCAAATCTGCTAAAGAAGAAAAATTACCATGCTGACTGCGGTACTGAACAATCGAATTGGCTATGGCATAGCGGATGTAGGGATGAGCTTTTAATTCATCCAGGGTGCCGGTATTGATATTGATTTGTTTCACTTCGGGGTTGCTTAATGTTAGCCTCGGTTTAATTTTTTGAAAAGTAGAATCAGGCAGTCCGAATGTTTCACCTACCTGCTCTAATTTATAAAAGCCGCCCAGCCTGTCCCTGAAAGTAATTATGCGTTGAGACAGTTTGCTGCCAATGCCCGGAAGTGCAATCAATGCGGTAGTGTCAGCCAAGTTTACATCAACCATTGAAGGAGTATAAACCTTTTTTTCAAAAGCAGGTTTGTCGTAAGTTTTGGCCGGATAATTTTTTACAAAGTTTGCATCATCAATTTTTACAAAAGGAATCAGCCTTTCTTTTTCTTCATTATTAAGCCCCCATATTTTGCCTACATCCTCCGGCTTATAAAACTTACCACCTTTGGATAAATAATTTTTGATAGTGGCAACCGTTTTATCTCTCACACCTAATTTTTTCCAGCCTGCTTCATCCAGTGTGTTGGGATCAAAATAAAAAAGTTCACCTTTTAACTGTTGTTTGCCGGTATAATTTTTTTCTGATGGCTGAAAATATTGCGGCTGATCATCATCGTTATTTTTTCGTTTGTATTTATTTGCAGTATCTGCCTGTTTTATGGTAAGCGATGCAATCTCTTTTTCAAATGCATCATGCCCGTAAGTTTTCTTCTTGATAAAAAATGGGAATAAAAACGGAAGGATAATCAGTATTGTAATTACTGCTAACAGCAGCAATGTGCCAGTTCTTTCTCTTTTGGTAAAAGTGAGGTAGTCGGAAATAAATTGTTTCCACATAGAGGAGGAGGTTGTGTTTAAAGGTTAAGGAGTATCTAAAATAATAACCTTATCTCTAAAATACAATACCCCAAACAGGGGATATACTAATCTGTAAATAGCTGCAGCCCATCATACGCAAGGTGGATACCTGTGGGCAACTCTTTACTTATTTCTTCCTGCAGCCCAAGCTGGTGGCTGATATGGGTGAAATATCCGTTCGAAACTTTTAGCTCCTGCACCAGTTCAATGGCTTCGCTTAATGAGAAGTGGGAAATGTGTTCTTTACGGCGGAGTGCATTTACCACCATTGTCTTACTGCCATTTATTTTTTTTCTTTCTGTATCGTCAATTTTGTTGGCATCGGTGATGTAGGTAAAACTGCCAAAGCGAAAGCCAAACACCGGCATCTTTAAATGCCAGACCAATATTGGCGTTACCGGGATATCGCCAATTACAAAAGGCGTGAGGTCAATCGTATTTAAATTAATTTCTGGTATGCCTGGATATTTTTTATCTGCAAACACATAAGCAAATTCCCTTTTCAATGCTTCCTCCGTCAATACATTGCCATACACTTCCATTGGGTTGCCAGTAAAAAAACAAAATGCTTTTACATCATCCAGCCCGGCAATATGGTCTTTGTGCGGATGGGTAAACAGCACAGCATCTAATTTTTTTACATTTTCTCTCAGCATTTGGTAACGAAAATCCGGCGTGGTATCTACTACCAAACTGGTGCTGCTGCTTTCCACCAAAATACTGCTGCGTAACCGTTTATCTTTTGGATCTGTAGAGCTGCACACTTCACAGCTGCAGGCTATCATAGGGACACCTGTACTGGTGCCGGTGCCAAGAAAAGTAATTTTTAACGGGGGGCATTGCATCAAATAAAAATAAGAAAGTAAAAATAAGGAATAAGAAAATGTGCAATGCAAATCTGTTAATTAAAAGGAAACAGCAACTATTTTTCACTTACTGCACTCATTACTTCATCATACATTTTCTGACTTTCTAAAGTAAGGCTGTCAAAATGTATATTTAATTGCGGCATCAGGTCTATGAGGGTATTGATACGGCCTTCTGTTTGAAAAAATTTATTCAGCACAATAACTTTCTTTTCCTGCAAAATACAATAACCACTTTGAAAAGTACCCCTTTCGTAACGGATTACATAACCGCTTTCTTCCGCAATTCTTTCTATTTTGTCTAATATGTTTTGTGTGTATTTCATGCACTAAATCCTAAAGGTACTTTTGAAGTTTTTAATTCAAGTGCAACTTCTCTTAATAGCAAGGATAAAAAAAATATCTTTCTCCACAAATTGTGGATTAAAAATTATTATCCCAACTTCTAAAAGCTGTTTTATTTATTCGTCATCCGTATCACCGGCACAATCATTTCTTCCAAACTTACTCCGCCATGCTGAAAAGTGTTGCGGTAGTAATTTACAAAATGATTGTAGTTATTTGGGTAACAAAGAAAAATATCTCCCTTCGCAAAAATAAAAGATGAGTTTACATTTGGTACCGGCAGTGCAGCTTCCCTCGGGTCTTTAAATGCCAGCACATCTTTTGGTTCATAATTCAAATTACGCCCATGTTTATAACGCAGGTTGGCAGTGGTTTGTTTATCACCAATCACTTTGGCCGGTGTTTTCACCCTTACACTTCCATGATCCGTTCCTACGATTACAGTAATATTTTTATCTGCAATTTTTTTCAAAGCCTGGTGCAGCGGCGAATGTTCAAACCAACTATGAGTAATGCTCCGGTAGCTGGTTTCGTCTCCGGCGAGTTCTTTTAATACTTCCATTTCTGTACGGGCATGGCTCAGCATGTCTACAAAATTATACACGATAATATTGATGTCGTTGTGCAATAGATCCTGCATATTGTCCACCAGTTTTTGCCCGTCGTGGTTGTTGGTGATTTTGGTGTAAGAATATTTCAGATCCGATTTGCCCATCCGCTTTAACTGTGCTTTAAAAAATTCTTCTTCAAACATATTTTTTCCACCTTCCTCATCATCATTTTTCCATTGAGATGGAAATTGTTTTTCTATGTCCACCGGCATCATCCCTGCAAAGATGGCGTTACGGGCATACTGTGTGGCAGTAGGCAATATTGCGTAAAAAGTATCTTCTTCATGAATGCGGAAACTTTCAGCAAATATGGGCTGTATCATTTTCCATTGATCAAACCGTAGATTATCAATCAGTACAAAAAATAAAGGCACACCTTTCTGCAGGTGCGGCAGAACTTTAAACTTCATCATGTTGTGGCTCATAATGGGGCCATCTGCACTTTTTGGTCCCACCCAGGAAGCATAATTCCGGGAGATGAATTTAAAAAATTCTGTATTGGCTTCTGTTTTTTGCGATTGAAAAACTTCCTGCATTTCGGGGCTGTCGCTCTTCTTCATTTCCAGTTCCCAGTACACTAATTTTTTATAAATTTCCATCCACTGGTTGTAATCCGGGTTATCATTCAGCGCCATAAATAAACTTCTGAATTCCTGTTGGTAAGCAGAGGTTGTTTTTTCTGCCACCAGTCTTTTATTATCAATTAATTTTTTCAGGCTCAGCCATACCTGGTTGGGGTTTACAGGCTTTATTAAATAATCGCTTATCTGCGACCCGATGGCTTCATCCATTAAATTTTCGGCCTCGTTTTTTGTGATGAGCACCACCGGCAGGTTGCTGTTGATTTCTTTTATTTGCTGCAGTGTTTGCAGGCCGGTAATGCCGGGCATGCTTTCATCCATCAGCACCACATCCACAATATTTGTTTTTACATATTCTACCGCATCAAAGCCGTTGGTCTTTGTGTGTACTTCGTAACCCTTGTTTTCTAAAAACATAATTTGAGAATTGAGCGTATCTATCTCATCATCCACCCAGAGTATTTTTGCTACATTCATAATTTTTATTTGAATTTTTTTTAGTAAAAGGATTAATAACTGATGAGCACCTGTATAATTGGAATCGAATAAGGCAGTAGTTTATATGATTGTGCAGCAAATTTAATTTTTTAAACCAACGATTAATTTCTTTATTTCGCTTTGGGTATCTTTTAACATAAATACTTTATCTTGAAGGTACAACCATTCACACAAGCAGTTCCAAATTATTAATGGCATTCAGAAAAATAATAAACGACCCCGTTCATGGTTTTATAACGATTGATGATGACCTCATCTTTAAAATTGTGGCCCACCCTTATTACCAGCGCCTGCGCCGCATTTACCAGATGGCAATGGCGCATTTGGTTTACCCAGGTGCGGTGCATACCAGGCTGCATCATTCTTTAGGAGCTTACCATTTAATGTGCAATGCACTGAACGAATTAAAAGGAAAGGGAGTTGATATTACGAAAGAAGAAGAACAGGCTGCAAAAATTGCTATCCTGCTGCATGATATTGGCCACGGGCCTTTTAGCCATGCACTGGAAAATGTATTGATAGAAGGAATGCACCATGAAGCCATTTCCCTTTTGCTGATGGAAGACTTGAACAAACAGTTTGATGGCAAGCTGCAAATGGCAATTGATATTTTTACCAATAATTATCCAAAGAAATTTTTATACCAGCTCATCAGCGGACAACTGGATGTGGACAGGATGGACTACCTCTCAAGGGATAGTTTTTTTTCCGGGGTAAGCGAAGGCGTGATTGGCTACGACCGGATCATAAAAATGCTGACCGTACACAATGGCGAACTCATGGTAGAAGAGAAGGGTATTTATTCCATCGAAAAATTTATTGTGGCCCGGAGGCTGATGTACTGGCAGGTATACCTGCACAAAACGGTTTTGTGTGCAGAGCAAATGCTGCAGCGAATTATTAAAAGAGCCAAATACATCAAAGCATTTACCCATTTACCACTCAATAAATTTATTAATGAGCCCATTGAAACAGTAAGCCTGCAGGAGTTTTGCCGCCTGGACGATTATGATGTGCTGGCGGCAATAAAAGAATGGAGTACGCATCCTGACAAGGTTTTATCTTTTTTATGCAATGGAATCATCAACAGGGATCTGCTGAAAGTGCAGTACTTTAATGCCCCGGTAGATGAAATATTATTGCAGGAAAAGAAAACAGCGGCACAAAAAAAATTAAACCTAAGCAACGAAGAAGCCGAATGGGTTGTCTTTACCGGCGAGGCGGCAAGCAGGACGTATAATTTTGAAAATGAAAAAATTCACATCCTGTTTAAAGATGGATCTGTAAAAGATATATCGGAAGTGGATGATGCACTCATTAACCAAAACCTGAGCGGCAAGGTTAAAAAATATTACATTTGTTATGTGAGGTGAGATAGTAAATAGTTCATAGACGATAGTCAATGGTTTATAGTTTGCTAAATAAAAAATAATATTTTTTTAGGCCGGATATTTAAAATCGAACATTCAATTAAAAGCACTTCCATGAATTATTGATCATGGATTATTGATTAAATAACATGCAATTTACAGCAGCACAAATAGCGATGATGATAAATGGTAAAGTAGAAGGCAATGCTGCCGCCGCCGTATCCTCCTTCGGGAAAATTGAAGAAGCGGTAAGTGGCCAGTTGTCTTTTTTATCCAATCCCAAATACGAAGATTATTTATACAGCACCGGAGCATCTATCATTATTGTGAATGAAACCCTGGAATTAAAAACTGAAATTACTGCTACATTAATAAGAGTAGAAGATGCGTATGTAGCATTTGCCACGCTGTTAGAAAAATACCAGCAAATACAAACACAGCAACTCACGGGCATACAACAGCCAGCTTACATTGATGCCACGGCAAAAATTGGCGAGCAGGTTTTTATCGGAGCCTTTGCCTACATCGGAGAAAATGTGGTACTGGCGGATAGAGTAAAAATTTTTCCCAATGCTTACATTGGCAACAATACCATTATCGGCGAAAACTCTATCATACAGCCCGGCGCTAAAATTTACCATGACATTATTATCGGAAAAAATGTAACCATCCATGCAGGTACAGTTATCGGTAGCGATGGCTTTGGCTATGCACCGATGGTGGATGGGACTTATAAAAAAATTCCGCAGATGGGCAATGTGGTGATAGAAGACAATGTGGAAATAGGTGCCAATGTTACCATTGACAGGGCAACGATGGGCAGTACTGTTATAAAAGCCGGAGCCAAACTGGATAACCTCCTGCAGATAGCACACAATGTAGAGATTGGCAACAATGCTATCATTGCAGCACAGGCTGGCATTAGCGGCAGTGCCAAAATTGGTAACAATGTTATGATTGGCGGGCAGGCTGGTATTGTTGGCCACATACAAATTGCCGATGGCAGTAAAATAAATGCCCAAAGCGGTGTGAGCAAATCAATCAAAATTCCCAATACTACCGTAACCGGCTCGCCCGCCTACGATTATACGGCTGCACTCCGCAGTCAGGCCGCAGCCAGAAGTTTACCAGAGTTAGAAAAAAGGGTAAAGGCACTGGAATTATTCATCAAAGAATTGATGATGAATAATAAATTAGTAGAGTAAATTTTTTCACCTCCAGGTTCATTTTTTACCAATACGAAATCATACTTAGACCAAGGTTACATCTTATGTGTGGCGGCAAATAGTTTATGTTATGGGGAGTGATAAATAAATGATTGTACCATTAAAATTCCCCCAATACCCCACACTCGGAAAAATTAAAATATCTTTGCCGCCACCCATTTTAAAAAAACAAGCATGGATAATAATTTCAATCCCGATAAACAGCACACCCTCAACTCGGCTATCAGCATTTCCGGTACAGGGTTGCATACCGGTGTCAACGTAGATATGACATTGAAACCAGCCAACGCAGGCTTCGGTTTCCAGTTTCAGCGTATTGACCTTCCGGGAATGCCCATTATTAAAGCAGATTGTGATTTAGTGACTGATACTTCAAGAGGCACCACCTTAGAACAGGGCGAAGTAAAAGTGAGTACGGTAGAACATATACTGGCAGCACTGGTAGGTATGGGAGTTGATAACTGCCTGATAGAAATCAATGGCCCGGAAATTCCGATAATAGATGGCAGCAGCGAACCATTTGTAGAAATCATTGAAGAGGCCGGAGTGCTGGAGCAGGATGCTGCCAAAACATGGTACAGCATCGACACTAATATTTCTTTTTACGACGAAGTGAAAAGAGTGGAGATGACAGCTATGCCTGCCACTGACTATAAAATTACCACCCTCATTGATTTTAATTCGCCGGTATTGGGCACCCAGCATGCAGGCTTAAAAACAATGAAAGAGTTTAAAACAGAAATTGCGCCCTGCCGTACATTTTGTTTTTTGCATGAGCTGGAAGCCTTGCTGGATAACAACCTCATCAAAGGTGGCGATATCAACAACGCTATTGTAGTGGTGGACAAAGCCGTTACAAAAGAAGAAATGGAACGCCTGGCAAAAGCATTTGGCAGGGAAAAAATGGAGATCAAAAGTGAAGGCTACCTCAATAATTTAGAACTGCGTTTTCCCAACGAGCCGGCAAGGCATAAATTGCTGGATGTGATTGGTGACCTTGCCCTGATCGGCTACCCTATCAAAGGGCATATTATTGCCAATCGCCCCGGCCACAGTACCAATGTAGCTTTTGCAAAAAAATTAAAACAGTACATCAAAAAAAACCGACATACCAAAGACATTCCGATTTACGATCCCAATCAGCCACCGGTTTATTCCCTGCAGCAAATAGAAAAGACCTTACCACACCGGTATCCTTTTTTATTGATTGATAAAATAATTGACTTGTCGGACAAGCACATTGTTGGTGTAAAAAATGTTACGTTCAATGAATTTTATTTCCAGGGGCATTTCCCCGGAAACCCTGTAATGCCGGGTGTATTGCAGATAGAAGCACTGGCACAAACAGGCGGACTGCTTTGCATTAACTCCATGCCCGAAGGCAACCAGTACGACACTTATTTTCTCAAAATTGAGAACTGTAAATTCAAACAAAAAGTAGTGCCAGGCGATACCATGTTATTAAAGATGGAACTGATGGAACCCATCCGCAGGGGGATATGCATCATGAGGGGAAATGTATTTGTAGGCAACAAACTTTGCACAGAAGCAGATTTAACAGCTCAGATAGTAAAAAGAAATTAGCACATCAGCAAATTAAAACATGATTCATCCACACACCTACATTCACCCCAACGCCAAGCTTGCCACCAATGTAAAGATTGACCCGTTCAGTGTCATTCATCAAAACGTGGAGATTGGCGATGGCACCTGGATTGGCAGCAACGTTACTATTATGGAAGGCGCCAGGGTTGGAAAAAATTGCCGCATTTTTCCCGGTGCTGTAATCGCTGCCATTCCGCAGGATTTAAAATATGAAGGCGAAAGCACTACCGTAGAAATTGGCGACAACACCACTATCCGGGAATTTGTAACTGTCAACAGAGGGAGCAAAGACAGGTGGACAACCAAGGTGGGCAGTAACTGTCTCATTATGGCTTACAGCCATATTGCACACGACTGCATTGTTGGCAACAACTGCATCATGAGCAACAATACACAATTGGCCGGTCATGTATTGGTAGGCGATTTTGCTATACTCGGCGGCATGTGTGCTGTACACCAGTTTGTACAAATTGGCCAGCATGCTTTTGTAAGCGGCGGTTCATTGGTAAGTAAAGATGTGCCGCCATATATTAAAGCGGGCCGTACGCCACTGAGTTATGCCGGCGTAAATTCTGTAGGATTAAAACGCAGGGGTTTTTCACTAGACCGCATTAACCAGATACTGGACATTTACCGCATCATCTACAATAAAGCAATGAACACATCTCAGGCTCTGAATTTTATTGAAGAAGAATTGCCTGCAACAGATGAAAGGGATGAGATAGTAACCTTTATAAGAGAAAGCGGCAGGGGAATTATCAAGCGGTTTACAAAAGGAAGTATGGATGATGAGTAAACCTCCATCCTCCCGATAAAAATCGGGACAGGCCTAAAGGGGTGACTTTGCAGATTATAATATCGAATACAATATTAATTTTTTTTGAACCAGAGTTTTGAATATCTATTAAGTTTCATTGGCGTCGCACTCTTGTACTGAATATCTTTATTGAGCATTTTAAACAATCACCCTACTAACTAACCGGCACAATGTTTTTAATTGGCAGAGTCTAAAAAAACCTTTAGAGGAAGGGGCGGCAAATGAAAATCACACTAACCAATACCGGCAAACGATTCAACAGGGAGTGGATATTCCGTGGTTTCAATTATGATTTTATTGCGCCCAAAAAATACGCCATCACCGGAGCCAACGGCTCAGGAAAATCAACCCTGCTTCAGGTAATAGCTGGCTCCCTCACCTTCAATGAAGGAACTATAATACTCAAGAACGATAAACGAGAAACAGAATTCTACAAACACATCTCCATCGCTGCTCCTTACTTAGAATTGATAGAAGAAATGACCGCCAATGAACTCCTGGATTTTCATACGGCATTCAAACCATTATCGATTTCAAAAAAAGAAGCACTGCAAATAATAGGACTTGAAAAAGCTGCCAATAAACAGATACGCTACTACAGCAGCGGCATGAAACAGAGGCTGAAACTGGCGCAGGTATTTTTTTGTCAAAGCCCGGTATTGCTGCTGGATGAACCCACCACCAACTTAGATGCCGAAGGCACTGCTTTATACCAGCAGTTGATAAAAGATTACACCAGTAATAAATTAGTAATCATCAGCAGCAACGATCAGCAGGAGTATGCTTTTTGTGATGAAGTGATTGCGATTGGGGATTATAAGACAATTTAAAAATGTCTGATTTATTCATGTCTGATTTTATGAAGTAAGTTTTAATCAGAAATCTTAAAATTATACATCAGAAATTACCTTTTGCTTGCAATCAACAAATTCAAATCCGTAAACTTCAAATCAAATCTTTCACTCAAATGGAAATTGGTAAGGCTGCCTTTGAATAAATAAATGCCGCTGCGGATGTTGATCTTATGCCAAATCACATTGTCAATACCGCCATCATCAGCAGTCTCCAGTAAAAGCGGCATCAATATATTGCTGATAGCCTGGGAAGCAGTACGGGCAAAGCCGCTGGGGATATTAGGTACACAGTAATGAATCACATCATATTTTATAAACACTGGTTTGTCATGGGTAGTCACTTCGCTGGTTTCAAAACAGCCGCCACGGTCAATGCTAACATCTACAATCACGGTGCCGGGCCGCATATTACTTACCATTTCTTCGGTTACCACAATTGGGGTTCTTCCCGAAGTACTGCTTAATGCTCCAACAGCCACATCACAGGTTTTTAATTGTTTGGCCAAAATTTTAGGTTCTATTACAGAGGTCCATAAACGGCCACCTATATTATTTTGCAACCGCTTGAGACGGTAAATGCTGTTGTCAAAAATTTTTACACTGGCACCCATGGCAAGCGCTGTCCTTGCAGCATATTCACCGACAATACCTGCACCAATGATGATAACTTTTGTTGGCGGAATACCACTGATACCGCCAACCAGTACCCCTTTACCATTATTGGCATTACTTAAATACCGTCCTGCAATCAGCATCACAGCGCTGCCGGCAATTTCACTCATGCTTCTTACAATAGGATTATGCCCACTGTCATCTTTCAGGTTTTCAAAACTCAATGCCGTAATTCTTTTATCCATCATTTTTTGCAGAATGGATTTCTTCATCACGGCTAAGTGTATGGGGGAAATGATATAATGGCCGGGTTTCAGCAGTTCACACTCTTCTTCACTTACCGGTGCACTTTTTACCAGTATGTCACATTCATACACTTCTTTTCTGTCGAATGCAATCTTAGCACCTGCTTCACTATAATCTTTATCAGTGTAGCTGGCACCTTCACCAGCCTTGGTTTCCATCACCACCCTATGACCGTTGGCCACCATTACGCCTACTGCTTCCGGCGTAAGTGCTATCCTGTTTTCGCTAAAGGAAGATTCCCTGGGAATACCAATGAACAGCTCGGTACCTTTTGGTTTAATATCTAAAGTCTCTTCTAAAGTTTCGTAAGAAAAAGAAGGGGAAACAAATGGTTTTGATGTAGCCATAAATAATTAAGAATTGAAAGATTGCTCACAAGCAGGTTACAATTTACAAATTTATTGTGAGCTTTCGGGTATCATTATTTACTTGGGCAATAGTTATGTGCAAAGCTGTTTCAGGGAAAATGCCCGGTGCATTTTCCGGCCATTCCACAAAGCACCGGTTACCTGAATACAAACAATCTTCCACTCCTGCCTGGATGGCTTCTTCTTCATCTTTCAACCGGTACAGGTCAATATGATAAATTACTTCACCATCCTCACTTTGGTATTGATTGATGATTGAGAAAGTGGGGCTGCCGATGGTATCAGTTACTCCCAGCACTTCACACACTGAATGTACAAAAGTTGTTTTGCCTGCACCCATGTCGCCATGCAGTGCCACCACTTTGTTTTCAGCAGCAAGGGCCAGGAATTTTTTAGCGGCTTCGCCAATTTTATCCAGTGTAAAATTTACCTCCATGTTGCAAAGATATTTTCCTGCATTAGTAATTCGCTAACAAATACTCACAATAATTTTGCAGGATGGAAAAAGTAGAATGGAAAGTAGAGGGAATGGACTGTACCAATTGTGCACTCACCATTAATAAATACCTTACCAAAGAAGGACTGAAGGAGGTAAAAGTAAATTTTATTGGTGGCGATGTAAGCTTTGAAATGAATGGAAATATCACAAAAGAAACCATTGCAAATGGAATAGAAGACCTTGGTTACAGAGTTCAAAACGAGAAACAGGAAACAAAGAACGAGAAAAAGAAAACGTTCTTCAATAATCATCTTCAACGTTTTTTGTTTTGCCTTCCCTTTACACTAGTGCTGATGATGCACATGCTTCCCTGGCACATTCATTTTTTAATGAACCCCTGGATACAATTGGCTATTTGCCTGCCGGTATATTTTGTGGGCATGAGTTATTTTGGAGTAAGTGCTATTAAAAGTTTACGCAGGGGTATTCCCAATATGAATGTACTGATAGCCCTGGGAGCCACGGCTGCCTTTGTTTACAGCCTGATCGGGACAATTGGTAACCTGGGCATGGACTATGTTTTTTATGAAACCACCGCCACTATCATCACACTTGTTTTTTTAGGGGAATGGGTAGAGCATAAATCGGTAGCCACTACACAAAAGGAACTTAATAAACTGGCCCGCCAGCAAAAAGTAATGGCCAATATGATTGCTTTTGATGAAGAACATAAAGAAAATATTTTTCCTGTTGAAAACACACAGTTAAGAGTAGGCGATTTGATATTAATAAAAAGTGGTGAACAGGTGCCAATGGATTGTAAAATATTGTGGGGTGATGTTTATGTAAATGAAGCGCTGCTAACCGGAGAAAGCGAACCGGTACACAAACAAAAAAAAGACAGTTTAACAGGAGGCAGCCTGGTAACTGGCGGCACCGTAAAAGCACAGGTAATTGCTATTGGAAAAGATACGGTATTGAGTAATATTTTGAATTTGGTAAAACTGGCACAGTCAGAGAAACCACCTGTGCAGCAATTGGCGGATAAAATCAGTGCTGTGTTTGTACCTGTGGTGGCAGGCATTGCGGTTGTTACTTTTTTACTTAATCATTTTGCATTTAGTGTTGATATTACCAATTCATTGATGAGGAGTATTGCTGTACTGGTAATCAGCTGCCCTTGTGCAATGGGGCTTGCAACACCGGCTGCCATTGCTGTTGGATTGGGCAGGGCTGCTAAAAAAGGTATCTTGTTTCGTAATGCTAAAAGTCTGGAGCTGTTTAAAAATATTACCACTGTAGTATTTGATAAAACCGGTACATTAACAAAAGGACAATTGACCATCAGCAAAATTGAGAGTAGTATTCATGAAGAAGAATTTAAACGGATTATTTTTTCTTTAGAAAAATATTCTAATCATCCCATTGCAAAAACAATTGTAAAAGAATGGAAAATAAACAATGCCATCAACTGGAAAAAGATTGAAGAAATAAAAGGATTAGGAGTTGTGGCGGAAGATGCAAGCGGTGATAAATACCAATTAGGGTCGTACAAAATAGCGAGTGCTTACACAAACGACAACACACACACCGCTTATTTATTAAAGAATGAAATGTTGATTGGCTGGTTTGATATGAAGGATGAAATACGCAAAGAAACTACTGCTGTAATTAACTATTTGCACAGCAAAAAAATTAAAACAGTTTTACTTAGTGGAGATAGTATTGCCAGAACAAAAAAAATTGCCGATCAGTTAGGTATAGATGAAGTGTACGCAGAAAAAACCCCTGATGAAAAATTAAAAATCATTGAACAGTTAAATGCAGTTTCGCCTGTTGCCATGGTAGGAGATGGCATTAATGATGCTCCGGCTTTGGCAAAAGCGACTATCGGTATTTCATTAAGCGATGCCACACAACTGGCCATGCAAACGGCACAGGTGGTGCTGATGAATAATGGGATTGAACATTTACCATTAGCGCTTGGTTTGGGCAAACATACTTTTACTACCATTAAAGAAAATTTATTCTGGGCTTTTATTTACAACATAGTGGCTATACCGGTTGCTGCTGTTGGTTTGCTGCATCCCGGCGTTGCCGCACTGGCAATGGGTTTCAGCGATGTGGTGCTGGCAATAAATTCCATCCGGTTGAATTATAAGAAAGTAGTTTAATTTCAGGCTGAAATATTTTCTCATTGACTGCACAGCAAATTCTAAAACAATATTGGGGTTACGATAATTTCCGTCCGCTGCAGGAAGAAATTATTAATTCCATATTAGAAGGAAAAGATACCCTTGCACTATTGCCAACAGGTGGCGGCAAATCTATTTGTTTCCAGGTGCCTGCTTTGGCAAAGGATGGTATTTGCCTGGTGATAAGCCCGCTGATTGCATTGATGAAAGACCAAGTGGAAAATTTAAAACGAAAGGGTATTCTGGCATTGTCTGTTTACTCCGGCATGAGTTTTTTAGAAGTAAAAAAAACATTACAGAATGCTGCACATGGCAACTATAAATTTCTGTATGTATCACCGGAGCGGTTAGAAACAAATTTATTCCTTGAATATCTGCCTGCAATGAATATCAATCTCATTGCAATAGATGAAGCACACTGCATTTCTCAATGGGGTTACGATTTCAGGCCACCTTATTTACGAATTGCAAATGTAAGGGAGCATTTATCCGGCGTCCCCGTGTTAGCATTAACAGCATCTGCCACCAAAGAAGTACAAGATGATATTTGTAACAAATTATCCTTCCCTCCAAATCAGCAATGTTTTCAGCAATCATTTGAAAGAGCCAATCTTTCTTATAGCGTTTTTAATGTAGCATCTAAACAAAATAAGTTACTGGAGATTTTGCAAAATGTAAAAGGCAGTGCCATTGTTTATTGTAAAAGCCGAAAGCATACAAAAGATATTGCCGATTTACTCAGGTTGAATAATATCAATGCAAATTTTTATCATGCAGGTTTGAGTAGTGAAGAAAGAAACAACAGGCAGGAAAGCTGGATCAATAGTACCACCAGGGTAATAGCCTGTACCAATGCTTTTGGAATGGGCATAGACAAACCAGATGTAAGAGTGGTGGTGCATTATGATGTGCCGGATTGTTTGGAAAATTATTATCAGGAAGCAGGCAGGGCAGGCCGTGATGGAAAAAGAGCTTATGCTGTTTTGTTATATAATTCAAAAGAACTGGAAACTTTAGCACTGCAAAGTAATATCCGGTATCCAGATAAAACGGTAATAAAACAGGTATATACCAGCATAATGAACCACCTGCAAATACCGGCTGGTAGCGGCGAAGGCATGAGTTATGATTTTGATATCAGCTTATTCACCAATGCTTTTAAAATAGATATCCTTACCGCCACTTATGCCATCAAAACATTAGAGCAGGAAGAAATACTTTTTTTTAATGACAGTTTTTTTAGACCATCTACACTGGTGTTTACCTGCGATAAGGATCAGTTAAATGATTTTGAAACGGAGCACACTGCAATGGAACCGTTGATCAAAGCTTTATTGCGTTCTTATGAAGGGGTGTTTGATTTTCCAGCAAGTATTAGTGAAGTTCATTTAGCAAAGTTTATCAGGCAGCAAAAGGAAGAAATTTGCAGGCAACTTTTTTTGCTTAAACAATTTGGCATAGTTGCTTACAATCCCCAGAAAGAAAATTCACAAATTACTTTATTGCAAAACAGGATGTATGCAGACAGTTTTGTAATAAACCTGAAAAATTATTTAAAGAGAAAACAACAATTTGAGCAAAGAATAAAAGTAATAACCGGATATACAGAAAATACTGCTGGCTGCAGAAGTCAGTTCATTGCAAACTATTTCAATGCTACTTTAATAAGGGCATGTGGCATTTGTGATAGCTGTATTAATTCGCAAACGATTGTTGTGAGTAAACAGGAGTTTGAAGATATATCAACACATATTTTTGAATCTTCTTCTACGGGCAAAATCTCTATGCAGGAACTGATTAGCAAAAGCCGCCACATAAAAAAAGAAAAATTATGGAAAGTATTCAATTTTCTTACAGCAGAAAAAAAGCTTTTTGTAAATAAAAAAGGGATGATTGTACTAAACTGAAATGGATAAAAGTGTTACCAATCAATGTTTTAACGTTGATTTTTTTGTAAGAAGGATTAAAATAAAAAAAGGGACCAAGATAGAAATCTAGTCCCGCTTTAAAATCCAATATCCTATGAAAAACCGAAACGAAGATAGGGTGCAAACGTTTACAATACAAGGATTTTGAAGACTATTTTTGAATTTTTTTATTAAAAATGCGTACTTATGACACAAAGGCTTTTTTTAATTATATGATTTTCAGATTATTACGTCCTTGTTTTTCGTTTGATAATCTCAGGAAGGTATAAGCAACAATCATACTGACTTTACCAGAATCAATTGTGCTTTAATTGTTTCTGGTTAGAAAAAAGAATGCTCATTTTGAAATGTGTAGAAAATATATGACGATTTTCTACATTTCTTTCTATTTGAGAGGTGAACAAATGAAATATTAACTACCTGCAGATTTTGAGGTATTATTTTTTAACAACTGGATTTCATTTTAGGTGGTTGGAACATTTCAATATATTTTTACGCCATAATTAATACGAGTAACCGGTATTGTAATTGTTGGTGACAATACAAAAAATTAAACACAATAAATGGTAGATGTAATTTTGGGCCTGCAATGGGGCGATGAAGGGAAAGGAAAAATAGTAGATTATTTTGCCCCTGGCTATGACGTTATTGCCCGTTTTCAGGGCGGACCGAACGCAGGTCATACATTGTATGTGAAGGGTCAGAAAGTAGTGCTGCACCAGATCCCAAGCGGTATCTTTCATGCAGGTAAAATCAATTTGATAGGCAATGGCGTGGTACTGGATGCTGTAACGCTAAAGAGAGAGTGTGAAAAGGTTGCAGCTTTGGGATTTGATTATAAAAAAAATCTCTACATCAGCGAACGTACACATTTAATTTTACCCACCCACAGGGCACTGGATAAAGCAAGTGAAATTGCTAAAGGCAATGACAAAATTGGTTCTACACTAAAAGGTATTGGCCCTGCTTACATGGATAAGACTGGACGCAATGGCCTTAGGGTAGGAGATTTGCAGGATAAGAGTTTTACTTCTCAATATATTAAGCTCAGGCTGAAACATCAGCGCATTCTTGACAGTTATAATTTCCAGGAAGACATCAGCAGTTGGGAAGATGAATTTTTCGAAGCAATAGAAGACCTGCGTAGTTTTAATATTGTAAATGGGGAATATTTTATCAATGATAAAATAGCACAGGGAAAAAAAGTACTGGCAGAAGGAGCCCAGGGAAGTATGCTGGATGTGGACTTTGGTACTTTCCCATTTGTTACCAGCAGCAATACTATTTCAGCCGGCGTTTGTACAGGTCTTGGCATTGCTCCGCAAAAAATTAAAGATGTATTCGGTGTGTCAAAAGCATATTGTACCAGGGTGGGCAGTGGCCCTTTTCCTACAGAACTGCATGATGAAATGGGTGAATTGCTGCGTACTACCGGCAGTGAATTTGGTGCCACTACCGGAAGACCAAGGCGTTGTGGCTGGATAGACTTGGTAGCATTGCAGTTTGCCTGCATGGTAAATGGTGTTACGCAGATTATTATGACCAAAACAGATATACTCGATGCCATACCTGAATTAAAAGTTTGTAATGGATACAATGTAAATGGAGAAGAAAAAAGCTATGTGCCTTTTCAGATGAATAAGCTGCCGATAGAACCGGTATATAAAAGTTTTGAAGGCTGGCAAACTGATATTTCCGCTATTGATAACTATGCAGCTTTGCCTGAAAAAATGAAAGCATACGTTGATTATATCAATCAATTTCTGAAGGTGCCGGTAAAATATATCAGCAATGGCCCGGGCAGAGACCAGATAGTAGTTGCGGAATAAAATAAATGAAAAAAAAAGGCCAAATTATTTGGCTAATTAAAAATCTCTAAGAAATTTTACAATATAATATTTTGATATGGCTGCAAAATCTACTAAAGGAAAAAAAGTAACACCCAACGCAGAGGATGAAGAAAAAAAATCCCCTGCCAAGGTATCATCAAAAGCAAAAAAGACAGATGATGACGATGACGATGATGATGATGACCTGGAAGAAGAAACCAAGCCTGTAAAAAAGGGCAAGACTTCTGCTAAGAAAAGTAAAGATGATGAAGAGGAGGAGGAAACTGATGTGGAAGTGGAAGACGATTGGGAAAAAACAGAGGATGGCGATGAGTGGGATCCTGACTTTGCTGAGTTTGATGTACCCAAATCGAAAGTTAAAAAACCGGCAGGTAAAAAATCAGCTAAAGACGATGACGATGATTTCAAAATAGATGATGATTTTAAAGACCTTGGTTTTGATGATCTTGATGGTGGTGGTGGTTTCGATGATGACGATGACTTTTAAAAAATCTTTTCTGCGGCAGTGCTGTTAGAAAAGAAATATACCAACGTGAAAGAAACTGCTACATTCCCGATAGAAAATTTTGAAGAATTTAAACAAAAAATGTTGAACTGGGCAAATCAGTTCAACATTTTTTGTTTATTGGATAATCATCAATATAATTTTGAAACACCAGCCTTTGAATGCCTGCTGGCAGCAGGTTGTAAACACAATTTGGAAGCCAGTGCAGGCAATGCTTTCGATCAGTTAAAAGCTTTTTCAAATCAGCATAAAGATTGGTTGTTTGGCCACCTTGGCTACGATCTGAAAAATGAAACAGAAAAACTGCAATCCAACAATGTTGACGGCGTTAATTTTCCCGACACCCATTTTTTTGTGCCAGAATTTGTATTGCAGTTAAATGCCACACAGCTGACTATCTATTCCGAATCAGATGGTCGGGAAATTTTTCTTGCAGTATCCTCTTACTCATCGTCTGTTTTATCCAAACCTGATTCTAATATTAGCATAACGAGCAGGATAAAATACCAGGAGTATATTGATACGGTAAAAAAATTGCAGGCTCATATATTAAGAGGTGATTGTTATGAAATAAATTTTTGCCAGGAATTTTTTGCTGATAATGCAGTGATACAACCGGTAGCAGTGTATAATAAATTAACAGCAGTTTCGCCAATGCCGTTTGCAGCACTGTATAAACTGAATGATCAATACTGCATTTGTGCAAGCCCCGAAAGGTATTTAAAAAGATGGGGCAGCAAGGTAATTTCCCAACCTATAAAGGGAACGGCTAAACGAAATTTGCAGGACAGGTTCCAGGATGAAAACAACAGGGAACAACTTTCTGTAAGTGAAAAAGAAAAAACTGAAAATGTGATGGTGGTGGACCTGGTAAGAAATGATTTGAGCAAAATTTGTAAGCAGGGAACAGTAAAAGTGGAGGAGCTTTTTGGCATTTATACTTTTCCGCAGGTGCACCAGATGATTAGTACTGTAAGCGGCGAACTGGAAGCTGATACACATTGGACAGATATTGTAAAAGTTACTTTTCCGATGGGGTCTATGACTGGAACCCCTAAAAAAAGGGTGATGGAATTAATTGAGCAGTATGAACAAACCAAACGGGGATTATTTTCAGGAGCCATTGGTTATGTGATGCCCAATGGCGATTTCGATTTCAATGTTGTTATCAGGAGCATTTTATATAATTCAGCAACCAACTATTTATCATTTCAGGCAGGCAGTGCCATTACCTTTTACTGTGATGCCGCCAGCGAATATGAAGAATGCCTGCTGAAGGCACAAGCGATAAAAAATGTGCTGGAGTGAAAAAAATAACAGATTGATAAATAAAAAAGCAGGTAATGAAGGGAAACTTCAAAACCTGCTCAGATAAGAAACTTGTGGTTATAAATCAGGCGGTAAAAATTTATGAGGGGATTTTTACCTTCGGATATTTACAGCATTAATAGGAACCCTAATGGTTCTAATTATTTTATCAGTAAAGTCTTGCTGCAACTTTACATACACATCCTGAAACTAAAATAAATTTGGTTTTTCCTACTACATTGTAACTTAAAGCGGGTATGTAAAGAGACAAAGAAATGGGTGGTTTAAAAATAGTTGCAGGAATAAATTTCTAGTAGATGATGTTCTACATTGATGTAGTTGTTTGCACTACAAATTTGGCTGAAAGAAATAAAATTGCAATTTATTTTTTTAAAGAAGATTATTTTCAATTGCGTAAAGAGTAAGGTTGGCATTGGTTTTCATGTTCATCTTCACCATAATCCTGGCACGGTAAGTACTTACAGTAGTAACACTCAATGAAAGCGATTGGGCTATTTCCGAAACTGCCATTCCCGAAGCAATCATTTTAAAAACATTTAATTCCCTGTCACTCAGGTTTTCGTGTATTTTTTTATCCGCATCCTGGTTAAAATTCTCTGCTATTTTTTCCGCAATAGAAAGTGTGATGTATTTTTTTCCGAGCAAAACTCTTTTTACAGCATTTACCAATTCTTCAGGGGCGGTATCTTTACTGAGATACCCAGCAGCGCCTGCTTTAAGCACACGGATGGCATATTGTTCTTCGGGGTGGATACTTAGTATGAGTACCGGTAAAGCAGGGGTAATTTGTTTGATTTCCTGCAGAGCTTCCAGTCCGCTTTTACCAGGCATGGCAAGGTCAGAGATGACGATATCCCATTTGCCCTTGATTACTTTTGTAATCAATTCATTTGCATCGGCCACTTCTTCTATCTGGGCATCGGTAAATTCTTCAGCAAGTATTTGCCGGATGCCTTTTCTTACAATGGTGTGGTCATCGGCAATTAATATTCTGATCATATTATTTGTAACTGGTTTAGTAGTTGCCATTAATTTAAAAAAGGTACTATGATAGATACGGTTGTACCCTTGCCAGGCTCACTTTTTATTTCATATTTACCCCCCATTTCCATTGTACGTTCCTTCATACCAAACAAGCCCAGCGTTTTTTTACTTTCAATATTCTTTACAGTAAAACCTTTGCCGTCATCTGTAATAGTTAGTGTCAGGTTGTTGTCATCAAATTTCAATGAAGCAATAATTTTTTTAGCATCCGCATGTCTTGCTACATTGGTAAGTGATTCCTGGAAGATCCTGAATAAGCCGGTTTTTAATTTTGCCGGTACTTCTTTATTGCCCGTTAAATTGATAAACTCGGTAACTATCCCCGACCTTTTTTCAAACTCGCTGCTTTGCCATTCCAGTGCCGCCAGCAAGCCTAAATCATCCAGCATGCTTGGCCTTAAATCCATCGAAATTTTTCTTACAGATTTTATAGTTTCTTCTATTAATTCCAGCGTGGCGGTAAACTTATCCTGTATCTCGGTTTCCTTGCTGGTTATTTTTTTATTGAGCCAGGAGATATACATTTTCAACCCGGTAAGCTGCTGGCCAAGTTCATCATGTATTTCTCTTGCAATATTCGTTCTTTCCTGCTCCCGTATATCCTGCAGGTGATTTACCAACTGCCGTATGTGCTGATACGATTGCTGTAATTTTTCTTCCACTTTTATCAGTTCTGTAATGTCCTGCCCGGTTCCTTTTAAACCAATTATAATTCCATCTTCGTTTAATGTAACTTCTCCAATTCCTAAAATATGTTTGATAGATTTATCATTGGCTATAATGCGGTGTTGGTAAGTAAATCCTTTGTTATTAGTAATGGCATAATTCATCATATCATCCAATTTATAAACGTCATCGGGATGGAATTTTTTTCTATAGGCGTCGTATAATTCTGGACCATATAAATTTTCAAATTCAAAAATCCGGTACAGCTCTTTCGACCATTTTAAATCGTGGGTATCCAGGTCAAATTCCCAGCTCCCGATTTTTGCAATACCCTGTGCCATATTTAATGTTTCTTCACTACGCTTTAATTCTTCTTCTGCTTTTTTTCGGTCTGTAATATCTACAAAACTTACTACTACCTGCTCTAATTCTCCAATGGTATCATATTCTGGAAATGCGTTGATCAATACCCATACACGGCTTTTATTGGGGCTGTCTATCCCCCCAATCATATTGAGTAAAGGTTTTCCGGAAGCAATTACCTGCATCACCGGGTATTGATCAGTATCCATTTTTTTCCCATCTCCCGAAATAAAATTCCATTCTGCATCAATCGCTGTTTTACCCATCATCTGGTCTGTGGATAGACCCAGCAGCCGGGTTGCTTCTTGATTGCATAGTAAGATGCTGCTGTCAGCACTGTGTACCACCACGCCGGCATGTATGTGTTCAATCAGGTGCCTGTAATGTTCTTCACTTTCTTTAAGTGCAAGCTCTGCCTTCTTTTTAAAAGTGGTATCCTTAAAAAATACAGAGAGGCCATCGGGTGAAGGGTAAATATCATTCTCAATCCAAATATTTAAGGGAGCATATTGGTTTTCTAAAAAAGTGTATTGCTGGCTTTGAAAACATTGTAAACAGGCAGCATTAAATTGACTGCTTGCAATCATTGGGAAACCCGACAAGATATTTTTACCAATCATATCTTCGGGTTTATGCCCGAGTATTTCTCCTGCTTTTTTATTGACGAATGTAAAAGTGAAATTGCTGTCAAGTGCCAAAAATCCATCCGTGATACGTTCCAGTAAATTGGTGGTTTCTGCTGTTTTTTCTTTTACCTGCCCGGCCAGTTCGGTATTGAAAGTCTTTAATTCTTTTTCCAAAGTCTTTCTTTCTGTAATATCCCTGTGTACTGCAACATAGCCGATTATTTCACCATGGTTGTTTACAATGGTATTGATAGATGCCAGCACAAAAATTGTCTCACCGGTTTTTTTAGTAATTGAATATTCCTGTTTAAATGAACCTGTGGTTTGAAGTTCTGAAAGGTTGCTGACATTTTGTTCAGCGGTCAGGTGTATGGTAAATAATTCATGGATAGGTTTACCTATTGCTGCTGCTGTTGTAATCCCATACATTTCTCCGGCATATTTATTCCAGCTCTTAATGATAAAATTTTTATCGGTGGTAAAAATGGCATCAGGTATAGTGTCTATCAGCGAAGCCTGATAGCTAAGCCTGGTAGCAGCAGCTTCCCTTTTTACAAAATCGTGGTAGATGATAAATGAAAAAATAAACAGGATAATAAAAAAAATAAAAGCCAGTAAAAAAAAACGGTAACTGGTTTTTTGGGCAATATTTTCTAAGTAAATATTTGATTTTTTTAAAACATCCCGGTCTTTATTTTCTATCTGCTGCATCAGCGTAATCAGGCTGTCACTTATTTGTTTTCCAATTCCTTTATTTATCCGGTCAAAAACTGCCTGGTAGTTTCCTCCATTGTCAAATAAAGAGATAGTTTGCCTGGAGTCGTCAGCTTTATTTATTATTAAATGGTTGAGGTTGTCAATTTCTGGGATTCTCCCGGGAGCAAGTGCCACTAATTTTCTGAGCGAATTGGTATCTGTAATTAAATTGTCAAACGCATGCTTATAAGCTGCTGCAAATTTTTCCCTGGATGAATATATATATCCACGCTGGGCAACATCCAGATCATGGAGTTTGTTTTCCAGGGTTTCTGCAGCCAGTAAAAATTGTAATGAAATATCCACCTTGCTGCTTTGCAGTTTTGTCTGCATCATATTCCTGTAAGTAGCTGTTACCACAAAAGCAATGCATAAAAGTGCCACCACA
Organism: Chitinophagaceae bacterium; assembly: GCA_031371545.1. GTDB lineage: Bacteria > Bacteroidota > Bacteroidia > Chitinophagales > Chitinophagaceae > Ferruginibacter. Next base: position 3,536 of record JANMJU010000034.1, on the reverse strand, counting down.
AAAAAAGAGACAATGATGGTTTTGGTAGAAAATTGCTTCATTATAAATCAGGTAAAATAAAAAGATTTTTGCAAAAAAATGGCAGTCTTCAATCCCGGCAAAATATTTTCTCCTCCTGTTGCCTGAATAAAGTTAAAATAAAATCAGCCACTGTACTGCTTTGTCACAAAGTATCGTAATTTTTTTAAAGATGCTTAAATGCCAGCAATGCCATTATTGTCTTAGCTTTAAGTAGCTTTATTGTTATTGCAGAAGCAGGTATCAATAAAACATTTCTGTGATGGATAAACTGGTGTTTGTAACGAGGAAGAGAAAATCAATAAATAATCTTAATAAAAATGATAGAAAAAAGCATAAATGAATTAGAGCAAATCATCGGCAAATATGCTGCCCGGTTATCGCAGTTAAGTGAAGATGAATTTTTGTTAAAACCTTCACCGGATAAATGGAGTAAAAAAGAACTGCTGGGCCATTTGATTGATTCGGTACAAAATAATACCCGGCGTTTTATTGTGGCACAGTATGAAGAAAATCCACACATTGTATATGTCCAGGATTTTTGGGTAACCGCAGCAGCATACCAACATTATTACACTGCCGACCTGGTGGCTTTGTGGGTGCTGCTGAATAAGCATGCCTGCAGGGTATTGCAAAATATTTCGGAAGAGGCTGCTAAAAGAGAATGCCTTACCGGCGAATTACATTCCATTGAATGGCTGGCGGCAGATTATAACAAACACCTGCTTCACCATCTTCACCAGATATTAAACCTGGAGCCGGTAGCTTACCCCTGATTAGCTGAATAAATTATTATCGCCGCTCATGGTTTTTATTTTGCCTAAATGTGCATAGGCTTTGGCGGTAGCTTCTCTTCCTCTTGCGGTGCGTTGCAAAAAACCTTCCTGTATCAGGAACGGTTCATACACTTCTTCAATGGTACCGGCTTCTTCACCAACTGCAGTAGAAATGGTAGTGATACCTACAGGGCCGCCTTTAAATTTATCAATGATTGCATTGAGGATACGGTTGTCCATCTCATCCAGTCCATGCTCATCTACATTCAATGCTTTCAGCGAATGCTGGGTAATGCCGATATCAATGATGCTGTCATTCAGCACCAATGCAAAATCCCTCACCCTGCGTAGCAGGCTATTGGCAATACGGGGTGTGCCACGGCTGCGTCTTGAAATTTCATCTGCCGCTTCCGTACTTATTTTAGTGCCTAAAATACCGGCACTGCGTAAAATAATTTTTTGCAAAGTAGCTGCGTTGTAATATTCCAGTCTCGATTTAATTCCAAAACGGGAAAGTAACGGAGCCGTTAATAAACCACTACGGGTAGTAGCGCCAATTAAAGTAAATGGATTGAGGTTAATTTGTACACTTCTTGCATTGGGGCCACTGTCAATCATTATGTCGATGCGGTAATCTTCCATGGCTGCATATAAATATTCTTCCACCACATTGCTCAGCCGGTGTATTTCATCAATAAACAACACATCATTTGCTTCCAGGTTGGTGAGCAATCCTGCAAGGTCGCCGGGCTTTTCAATTACGGGGCCGCTGGTTTCTTTAATGCTTACCCCAAGTTCATTGGCTACAATGCGGCTCAGTGTTGTTTTGCCCAATCCCGGCGGGCCGTGAAATAAAATATGATCCAGTGCTTCACCCCTTATTTTAGCAGCTTTGATGAAGATGCGTAAGTTCTCAATTGTTTGCGGCTGGCCCGTAAAGTCATCCATCTCACCGGGCCGGATATTATTTTCAAATTCTTTTTCCACAGCACTCAATGATGCTCCGTCTGTATTTAAATTGATATTTGCCATGCTGTAAAAGTAAAAAATAAAGCAATGGAGTTGCTGCTGATTTTTACACGGTGGTTTTATTACAACAATAAATGGACTTGGGTAAAAATAAAAAAGAGGCTGTACATTGATACAACCTCTTTTTTATTTATCCTGAAATAATTTTACAATCTTAGAGAAACAGATACATGCCTGTCTTTCACCCTGTCAGCTTCCGGGGCATCTGCAGCATATTTTGCCATTGCAGAACCATACCCTTCTGCATCTGTAACCTGGGCGCCTACACCGGCTTTTGCCAGTGCATCTTTTACTGCAGCAGCCCTGTCGCCAGATAATTTTTTGTTCTTTGCTTCATCACCCACTTTATCAGTGTAGCCGCCAATTTTTAATTTTACTGCTGGGTATGCTTTTAATATAGCAGTCATATTATCAACTTGCTTTTGACTTTCAGCAGTCAGCTCAGCACTGCCGGTTTTAAAATTCAGGTTGTCAAAATCAAACCATATTTTCTTTAAAGAATCGGCGCCAAGGGCTTTATAATTGGTGCCCAAAAAAGCTACCAGCTTATCTTCAATACCAGCTTTTAAGGCATCTATTTCTACACCGTTTGCCAGTTTTACTTTAAAAGATTCTTTTGCTATTTCAGCTGTTGCAGTGGCGGCAGGTGCTGGTTCTTCTGTTTTCACTTCAGTTGTGTTGGCATGTTCTTCCTCATGCTTGCTGCCTCCGGTACCCAACAGGTAGTAAGCGCCTGCCGATAAAAAACTCAGCAATAATAATGGTAATAAAAAAGATAAAGCACTGATTTTTTTTACTTCTTCCCGGCGATTAACTGACATAACAATTAAATTTTTTTTGTGATAGTTGGTGTTAAAAGGTCATCTAATTATGATAAGGCTGTAAGATTCAAATTTTCAGTTACAAAAACAAACATTATTTTTAACAAGCCACCTTAAACCGATTCTTGTGCTACCTCTTACAACATCATTTCACCATTAATCAAAACTGTTGCAGCAGGGGCAGGTCAAATACTAATTTTGTTTTTGTTATGCTGAAGAAACTTTCAAGATATTGGATGTGCCAGTTGGGCGGATGGGGAGCTTATCTTACCATTTCAATATTTTTTTACCGCACTTTATCTGTTCGTAAGCTGGATAATTATATCCTGCTCATCACCCTTATAGTGATACTTGGAATTTTGTTTTCTCACCTGATGCGGATGGCAATCAAAGAATATAAGTTCCTGGAAAAATCCATAGAACAGCAGATAATTTCTTTTATACTCATCACCATTTTATTTGCCATTGTATATGGCTGTGCAGATGTAGCCGTCTCCAAAATGATTGGGTTTAAAGATCCCAACGGTACTAAAATTTCTTTATTGAATGAAATAACAAGAAATGCCCTTAGTAATTTCTTCATCTTATTTATCTGGAACCTTATTTACTATACCTTTCATTATGTGGAACGCAACCGGAAGCAGGAAGTAGATACCCTCAAGCTGCAGTCGGTGGTGAAAGAACTGGAACTGAAAACAATTAAATCCCACATCAACCCACATTTTATTTTTAATGCACTCAACAGCATCCGGGCATTGGTGGACGAAAATCCTGCAAGGGCCAGGACAGCCATTACAGAACTCAGTAATATTTTACGCAGCAGTATGCAGGCAGAAAAATTAGAAACAGTACCATTGGAACGGGAATTGAATATTGTAAAAGATTACCTGGC
>JANMJU010000014.1:0-48153 GCA_031371545.1 Chitinophagaceae bacterium | reverse complement strand
CTTTGGAGTTTAAAACAGATTTTTCCATACTTTTATGTTTTCTTATTCAAATATAAAAAAGGATTACTTAAATTTTTATTCTTCGTCTTTGTAGGTATGTAAATACTAACTAACCCCAAACCGTTATTATTTTTCATAACTGTTTGCCTCCTTGGCCAGGCACTTATTGCAGGCTTTAATGAGCTAATTTTTTTTAGTAATAAAATATTAGCAACAATTATTTTTTTAAGAGTATTATTTTTAATCCTTTATTTGGAGCTATTTAAAACATATACAAGTTATGTCTGTTACTGTTTGTGCAGAAGCCATTTTTTTAAAGACAGATTGACAATTGATTAACCAAAGACTATTTTACATTTACTATATATAAATTAATTATTGCCACTTATGGATCATAAATTTTACCAATTCCATTATGCTGTCACAAAAGATTTCGAGGTTGAAAATATAGGGATACTTACTTATTATTCCATGAAAGCTGCTACCAAAGATGATTTGATAACTTACACAAGAGAATACCTGAAAGACCCCAATGCTAATATTGTAATCTCTCACATAACTAAATTAAGGAAGCCGGAATACGAGAAATTAACAGGAAAGAAAGTAATGTGACAATTTCCCGTCTTCCTTTCCAAAGTCTCCTGTAAATAACTGTGCGTATTACGAAACGATATATTTAAAGGATATACCTGCACCCGCCATTGTTGGTATGCAAGTCCTAACTAACCCCAACCAACCGTTTAAAAAGCAGCTAACCATTTATTTTTTAACAGGCTTTAAATTTAATTTTCTTTCTTCCAAGGCTTTTTCCTCTTTTTTATATTTTTTCATCTCTGCTTTAAAGTTACCATTGCTTTTAAGGATACCTGCAAAAGATTCAAAGTACTGTTCATTCATTGGAGTAATCAATATTACTTTGTCTGTTTCTTCAAATATTACTTTGCCTCCGCTTTTAAAACCATATTTTATTCTTAGCAGCTTTGGTATCAGTAATTGCCCTTTGGAGTTTAAAACAGCTGTTTCCATACTTTTATGTTTTGTGACTCAAATATAAAAAAGGATTACTTGAATTTTTATTCTTTGTCTTTGTCGGTATGTAAATAGTAACTAGCCCAAAGAGTACAGATTTGCAGATGGTGCTGCGGCTTACTACATAATTTGTGGCCAGCTTCCGATAGCTACATCAGGTGTTTAAATACTCCTGAATGATCTGGTCTTTTAATTCCATTTTGGTTGATTTTGTAATCAACCTATTTGAGGAGGAGACAGTCTTTAAAATTTTCGAAGTTCACCGCAAACTTTTCACGGTTTACATCATTTGCAAATTTATTTAGATTCTACGAAATAGGTTTGTGTCGTAAAAAAAATACAACATGAAAAAGTTACTAATAGTTTTTATAACACTCGTCCTTGCCATTAAAGGTATAGCACAAACAGTAGAAACATCTGTCTCCGGCAGTATAGTAGATACAAAGAATGTACCTGTTGAATCAGCAACCATTTCATTAATGAAGTCTAAAGATTCTTCTATAATAAAAATTGCTGTTTCTGATAAAGCAGGAAAATTTTCCTTTACTGGAATTTCATTTGGTAGTTACTTTATTACAACAAGTGCTGTAAGTTTTGCAAAAACAAATTCACCTGTATTTATTATTTCAGAAAATAATACAACGATAAGGGTTGTTACTTTGATTTTACAGGAACTATCAAAAAATCTTTCTGCTGTTATTGTTACCAGCAAGAAGCCACTTATAGAACAAAAGGTTGACCGCATGGTGGTAAATGTGGATGCCTCGGTAACTAATGTGGGTTCTACTGCCTTAGAAGTGCTTGAAAAATCACCCGGAGTAACTGTTGATAAAGATGGAAACATCAGTTTAAAAGGAAAGTCATCAGTAATGGTAATGATTGATGTTAAACCTTCATATCTTAATGGTGCTGAACTGGCAAACCTTTTAGGCAATATGAATTCAAACCAGTTAAGCCAGATTGAAATAATGACCAACCCATCAGCAAAATATGATGCCGCAGGCAATGCCGGTGTAATTAATATTAAAACAAAGAAAAGCATCACACAGGGATTTAATGGCAGTCTTACACTAAACTACGGACAGGGCGTTTATGCAAAAACCAATAACAGCATTATGCTCAATTACAGAACCAGCAAGATAAATACTTTTTTAAATTATGGTTACAGCATCAATAAAGGCTTTATGGATTTTGACATTCAAAGAAACTTTTTCGGGACTAATGGAATAAAGATTTCTGAACTTGACCAGCAATCTAATAGACTAAATCAGAGCCAAAATAATAACCTGAAATTAGGGTTAGATTATTTTATCAATAAGCAAACGACTTTAGGGATTGTAACCACAGGTTTTTTAGCGCCTCAAAAGCAGGATGGTTTTACCACGAGTTATCTTAAAGACGGTAATGAAAATATTAATTCCATAGAAAAAACAATTAGAACAGTTGACAATACATGGAAGAATGGGGCTATCAATATCAACTTTCACTCTTCATTCGACAGCAGCAAAGAAGATATAACTGCCAATTTTGATTACCTGCATTATGATTTTTCAGGAAATCAAAATATAACGGGTCTTACTTATAATCCAAACCAAATATTACAAGCATCAAATTATTTAAAGAACTTGCTTCCTTTAACAATTGATATTTATTCAGGTCGCCTTGATTATGCTCATACACTGAATAATGGTATTAAATTGGAGACAGGCATTAAATCAAGCCTCGTAAAAACAAATAATGTTTCTAACTTTTTTAATTTATCAAACAACAATTGGCTAACCGACAGTCTGCTTAGCAACGCTTTTAACTATTCAGAAAATATCAATGCTGCATACCTTAACCTCAATAAAAAAATGGGTAAATGGATGGTGCAGGCAGGCGTAAGGCTTGAGAACACTAATTATAAAGGTTTGCAGTCTTCCCTTTCACAAAAATCAGATTCAAGTTTCAGTCGTAATTATACCAGTCTTTTTCCAACAGCTTTTATTAGCTATGAGATAAATGGCAATAACCTGTTTGCCCTTTCTATTGGTCGCCGGATAGACAGACCAGCATATCAGGAATTAAATCCCTTTATTGGCTTTATTGATAAATACACCTATTCAACAGGTAATCCTTTTTTGCAGCCGCAGTTCAGCACCAATTTTGAGTTGAGCCATTCCTATAAAAACTTTTTAACCACTACAATCAATTACAGCGTTGTACATGATATGATAAACGAAACACTTATACATAAAGACTCTGTAATCATACGAAGTGTGGGCAATATTGGCACAAGGTATAATTATGGCATTACAGAAAGTGCCACTATTCCTTTGAGCAAATGGTACAGTGCTACGGTTTTTGCAAATCTGTATCAAAACAAATATACCGGCGAAATTAACGGCTATCCTTTCAATGCAAAACAACTTACACTTTCATTGAATGTAAACAATCAGTTCAGCTTTCCAAAAGGCTGGTCGGCAGAGTTATCTGGCAACTACACAAGTCGCAACCGGGATGAAGGGCAAGCCATTATTTTACCAGCCGGACAAGTATCAGCAGGCATTGCGAAACAACTTTTAAATAACAAGGCAAGCATCAAGTTTAATGTAAGGGATATTTTTTATACCCAAAACCCAAAAGAAATTCAGAATTTTCAGGATGTACAATCAACACTAAAAATAAGCAGAGACACCAGGGTATTTAATATTGCTTTTGTGTACAGGTTTGGCGCAACTATAAAATCTAAACCGGCAAGTTCCTTACCAACTGATGAGCAGCAAAGAGTAAAAGTGAATTAGTTTACGTAAAATGGAATTTTCTACAAAATAAATAATTATTACAATGACAACTAGTGCATCAAAACCAGCGCCACATTATTTCCAAACAACTAAACCGGCATCTATCAGACTATGGCATTGGCTTACGTTTTTATTCTTCACAGCTTCTATAACAACTGTAATATTTGGGTCAACTTTATTTAAGACTGCCAATAATATCAGCCTGGTACAGCAACAGGTGCAGGAAAAAGGAGGTATTGTTACCAAAGACCAGGCCCGGAGTGTGGCTCATGAATACAGTGATAAATTGTGGACGCTGCATAAATATATTGGTTTAGGCCTTAGTTTTCTAATCTTAAGCCGTATCATAATTGAAGTAAGATTATCAAAGGAAAAAAAACTTTCTACAAAAATTCGTTCAGCCCTTGGTTACCCAGCAGGTACCCCAGAAAAAAAGCATTTCCTTTTTGTGCAATTTAGCTATGCGGTATTTTATATTATCTTTATTACAATGGCTACAACAGGGCTGGTGCTGGCTTTTGAAGATGTTGAGTGGTTAAAACCTGTAAATAACCTCGCCAAAGAAACGCACAGTATAGTACAATGGGGATTATACACATTCTTTGTAATCCATATTGCTGGCGTTATAAGAGCAGATCTTACAAAACATAATGGTATTGTTTCCCGGATGATTAATGGTAAAGAAAACAATTTAGAATTATGAAAGTAAACTGGCAATTGAATAAAAATTCAATATTGGTGCTACATGTTTTGGTATGGGTAATGATTTTTTTATTACCTTTTATTTTTAGCTCTGAGAATGTTTCATCAAAGGACGCCGATGACCTTGCTTTTAGAAACCTAAATACGGTAACCAATTTATTTTGGATGGGATTATTTTATCTAAATGGATTGGTATTGATACCGAAGCTATTTAATAAGCATAAGTACATCTACTTTGTATTTTCTCTTATACTGTCTTTTTGTATTATCATGCTGTTACATGGCGCTTTATTTAAGCCATTTGTACAGGGTCATGATTTTAATTTTTTTAGATCATCTTCTCATAATATCATACCCTTTCTTTTTACTGTAACGGTAAGTACAACTTATAAAATTATTTACGATAAAATTAAAGCCGATACCGTTGCAGCAGAAATACAGAAAGAAAATTTAAAAACAGAATTGTCCTTTTTACGTTCTCAAATCAGCCCTCATTTTTTATTTAATATTATGAATAATATAGCAGCAATGGTTCGTTTAAAAAGCGATGAGCTGGAGCCAACTATTCATAAACTATCATCGCTTATGCAGTATATGCTGTATGAAACGGATGAAGATAAAGTGCTGTTGCAAAGCGAAATAGAATACCTGCAAAGCTACATTGACCTGCAGCGGCAACGTTTCAGCGAAAGACTTACATTGCATGCTTCGTTAGATGTTAAAGAGAACTGGCATAATATTGAGCCAATGCTGCTGATACCATTTGTAGAAAACGCTTTTAAACATGGAACTGGTTTAATACAAAATCCAGCAATTGAAATTGAACTGAAGGCACAGGATGACCAACTTTATTTTGTAGTAAAAAACAGGTTTGTTCAAACCAAAACAACTAAAGATAAAACTTCGGGCATTGGATTGGCAAATGCAAAAAGACGATTGGAATTGTTGTATGGTAACCGGCATCAGCTTGCAATAAATAAAACTGATGAATGGTTTATCGTTTCATTACAATTAACTTTTAAATCATGATAAACTGTATTGCCGTTGATGATGAACCGCTGGCTTTAAAACTGCTGCAGGATAATATTAGTAAGGTACCTTTTCTAAAATTGGTGTCTGCCTGCAATGATGCTTTTGAAGCAATGAAGGCATTGCAGGAAAATAAAATTGATTTGGTATTTATTGATATTCAAATGCCGGGATTAACGGGATTACAGCTTATTGGAAGCCTTGAAAATAAACCGTTGGTAATTTTCATTACGGCATATAAACAGTATGCGTTGGAAAGTTATGATTTATCTGTTGTGGATTATCTTGTAAAACCGGTGGCGTTGGATAGATTTATTAAAGCTTGCAACAGAGCCAAAGAGCTTCACGAACTTAAAACAATCAAGCAGCAGCCTTTTGCAGAATATTTCTTTTTGAATGTTGATTACAGTCAGGTAAAAGTAATGTTTGATGATATTATCTGGATTGAAGGTTTAGGAGATTACGTTAAAGTGAATCTTAAAAGTACAAAGAAACCTATAGTAGTAAGAACAAGTCTAAAAGCAATAGAAACTGAATTACCACCCAATAAGTTTATCAGGATACACAAATCATATTTAATTGCTATTGCAGAAATAACAGCAGTACGTAAGAACAGTGTTTTTATTAAGGAAATGGAATTGCCTGTTGGGGAAACATTCCGTGAGGCTATTGATAAACTTATCAGAAAAGAACTATAAGTTTTCTAATTCTGATTTCTTTTTTTTCGAGGCTTTTCTATATTGCCATAAAAAGAAAAATCCCCAACAAAGGCTTGTAATATGTACCGCCTGATAACTGATTTTTCTCCATAGTAAATAATCAGCCTTTGCTGCATCTGTTTTAATAAATATTAAACCAATAAGCGAGGGAACTATTGTAAGTAAGCCAATTACTTTTAGGAATAAAGGGAAAGGGGTGTAAAAAAAGATTAATATCATAGATGGTAAAAGAAAATAAAATGAAGACGCTAAAATATCAACTCCAACTGATTGTTCTTGAAAGTCCTTAGCAAGAAAAAATACACCCCAAGCAATAGATAATAATGTATATCCGGCAGCGGCCATATCCCAACCTTCTCTTGCCAGTTTCATGGCAACTAAAATAGTACCTGTAATAAAAATAGCATCTACGAATTTGTAAATAACTTCTCTGCCTTCCTTATCAAATAAATCTCCTGTAAAACCAATGGCACTCGCAAGCAGGAAACATATAAATTGAGAGAAAACAACTTGTTTATCTGTCTTTTCATGATGGCTCATAACTATATTTTTTTGTAAAAATAAATTAAGTACTGATTTTTACATCAATAATTTACATTACCGGCTTTACCTTTTCCAGCACACTCTCCTGAAAGGGACTGTGCGTATTACAAAACGATAAATTAAAGGATGTACCAGCACCCGCCATTGCAAAAGACGTTGAAGAGATTAAAGCGGACGCTTGCCTGGCAGGGGAAACTCCTCTTTCAGGCAACGGGCAGGTATTGCTGCAGCTGGGATATTTTATAACGTCCAGCCCCACTTGCAGTAATACCAAGTTGTGTGTTCGTGTTTCTAACTAGAACAGTTTGTCAAGCTATTTCCCCCGTCTTACGTTCATACCAAAAGTTGTTTGAACAGCATTGTACCATTCTTCATCAGTTTGTGCATTCCAATCAACCCATTGCTCATCTGTCATAGATGCCCGCCATCCTAAAAATGGAATTGCAGATGGTCCCACAGGATGTTTCAATTGCCAGGTATCACTTTTTGCAATTTCAAGCATTGCATCAGCTACTAAAGAAGGAGGTGTTGGTTGTTTGAGCGTTTCTTCGAACATAGCTCCAAAACGAAGTACCTGAGGATATTTAGATTTGCTATCTACGCTAATGTCTTGAGCCATTTTTGTATCAATAATTCCTGGTTGTATTAACGCTACTCTGATATTAAATGGTTTCACTTCTTGTGCTAAAGATTCTGTAAGAGCCTCTAAGGCATACTTGCTGGCACTATACGCACTTAAAGGTGTACAGGCAATTTTTCCTGAAACCGAGCCAACGTTAATTATACAACCATTTTTATTTTCTCTCATTTGAGGCAGCACTGCCTGAATGCACCGGATGACACCAAAATAATTGGTCTCCATTATTGCTTTAAAATCAGCCATTGGTAATTCTTCAATTGAACCATGTCGCTCTATGCCAGCATTGTTTACCAATATGTCTATTGTTCCATGCTCTTTAATAATAGTTTCAATGCAATGTTTAACTGATTCATCTGAATCAACGTCGATTTTGTAAATTATAACTGTCAAAGATTCGTCTGCTATATGTTTTTTTAAAGATGCTGCAGCTTCAAGATTTCTCATGGTTGCAAAAACTTTAAAGCCTCCACGGGCAAATGAAAGGACAGTTTCAAAACCAATGCCTTTACTTGTTCCTGTAATTAATACTGACTTCATAATTAATAATTAAATCTTGCCTACTCAAATTGGGTTTCGGCTTTCCCGTTTTTTGACAAACTCTTTTATTGAATCATTTTCATTTTAGTGGTGTCGCATATAGCATGACGCACAACTTTTAAATATACGCAATTTCTAAATTATTCTCCTTGTATAATGTTGACTATAAATTTATATGTAAATAACAATTTAAAATACGAAAATCTTTATCAGAATATTTCAACAAGCTGTTAAAGAATCTTCCGCCGCCATGGCATTCTTTCATCCATTCCCAACCCCACAGCAACAACCGTGAAAGCCGCTGCCGGCTCTCTTGGCCATCGGAACAAAAGGAGCGGAATCTTAACAGCCTGTTTTCTACACACTGTAGATAATTGAAAACAGTGGAGTAATTTATTTCACAACTCCAGATAAAAAAATCAACAAAAATGTTTTGATAAGTGATTTTACAGGCAATACACTACTGGTATATATATTTCATTATACCCGTCAGTGCATTTTTATTTATTCCTACAACCGATTCCTTTCCAGCACAGTCTCCTGCAAGGGACTCTGCGTATTACGAAACGATAAATAAAAGGATGTACCAGCACCCGCCAGTGTGGAAGACATACTACCAAAGGCCCAAAATAATAGGGAAACAATTTTGTGTTTCCCTATTACTGCATTTTAATTATTACTGAGACTGATTGAAAATTTTAAGTGAATAAACCCATCGGCGTTTACTATCTGGCTTCATGGAAGTCCAAATATTGCAGACGATTTTATTTTAGTGTTTATTATCATTATCATTATTATCATTTTCATTATCTGAATCATTATTATTTAAGGTTACTTTTACTATCTCACCCAGCGGAGGTCCGAATCCCCAACCAGATACATATAAATTTCCATCAGGCCCCATTGTCATTGCAGTTGGAAAGTTTAATCCTGATATTACATTTTCTACAGTTCCATCAGGTTTTAATTTTCTTATTCTGCCTGCACCCGGCGTAGGAAATGGAAATCCAGCGGTCATCTCCAGCACATAGATATTTGAATGTTTATCCAGCACAATTCCCAAAATGGCACTAAATCCTGTGGCTATTTTTTTTATTTTGCCATTTTGTTTTATTTTAAAAATGCTGGAGATTCCGGTAATAGGAAATACCCCCAAATCGCCTACATAAAAATCTTCTTCTTTATGATCAACTGCTGTGGGAACAATATGTCCTTGGCTTGCAGAGATATCAACCACTTCCCGGATCCTTCCATTCAAACTAACTTTTACAAAGTTGCCATGATTTGGTTCTAAAGCATAGAAATGGTCATCCGCAACTGTCATGCTGTACCAGTTGCCTTCAGGTGTATAATCATCCTCTTCATTATGGGCACCGGGATGTGCTACTGACCAGGTGCCTAAATCTGCAATCATAGTATGGGTTCCATTGGCATTGATCCGGTATATGCCGTTGGTAGAAGAGGGAACTCCATGACCGCAACCTGCTCCGCCCTGCAGTACATAAAGTTTATGATTGATAAACGCAACATCTGCCGGGCCAAATACGTCTCCATTGGTTCCACTGCTGGTAGGCAGATTATCCACTACAGTGGCACGGCTGCCGGATGATGGATCAATTCTGGAAATACGCCCCCCCGAAGGACAACCGTAATAAGGTGAGAAAACATGTGGTTGAAGTACCACACAACTTTGAGTGCTGCACTCCGTAGTTGGCCCGGTACCAGCCTCGGCAACATATAATTTTCCATCCGGTCCAAATTTTAATCCCCTTGGATGATTGAGGCCAGTTGTTAAAACCACAGCCGTAGCTGGTAGTGTGTGGTTTTTTTTGCCAAAAGTGCTGTTATCTGCTTTTAACGGGTTGGTTTCTGAAGATTTTAAATCTTTTTTGCAGGAACTGAAAGCAACCATAAAGCACAACAGGAGCAACTGAAAATAATTAATCTTAAATAATGTTTGCATAAATTTTGTTTTAAATAGTTAATAAAAAATACAGGCATACAGATTTTAATTAACGTTGGTATTATCAATGGGTACGGGTGGTAATAGATGGATAACACAGTGGCAGGTAATTGTACAATTACCCTAAAACTATGTTCTGTAGGTGTAGTGGTGCTGAGGAGAGCAAAAAACTTTTATGAAGAATTTCTATAGAGATTGGAATAAAAAAAACAATAAGAAAGTAGTGTATTGTAGGAATAATTATTACTATAAATTTAATTCTCTTTTTTTTTGAATGCAAGCATAATTTATTAATTCAACCTCCCTTAACCATAGAATAACAAGCAAACGCAACCTCTCCCCGGCTAAAGCTTATGGAGACAGCTTGCTGTGGAGTAAAAAATTCCACCATTTTGCAGCTGATTAAATATCAGTCAGCACAATGGCTTCTAGTAGAATAACTTCACTATATACCTGTATACCACGACCAGCCGCTATCGCCGGTGTCAACAAACTCGTCGGTTACAACAATGCGTTGCAGGTATTTTACACTTTTATAGCCTATCTGGGTTTCTACCCGTAAGCGTACGGGTGCACCATGGCCAAGCGGCAGGTTGCGTCCGTTCATGCCATAGGCCAGCATGGTTTGTGGGTGAAAGGCATCCAGCATGTCAATGCTTTCCATGTATTGATCGTAGGCATAGCAATTTACAAAACGGGCGGTGGGTAAAATACCGGCCGTTTGCAGCAGCAGGCTCAGCCGAACACCGGTCCACTCTGCAATGGCCGTCCAGCCTTCTTCGCAGGTATGGCGGGTAATTTGTTTTTGAGCAGGCAGTTTCTGCAGGTCGGCCAATGAATACAAACCCGGCCTTGCTACTTTTCCTTCTATGGATAACTGCCAGTTGCTGAATGCCCCGGTATGCAGGCGTTGGTAGGCTTCGCTGTAATAACGGGAGGCGCTGTCGCCGGGATTGATGGTGCCCGTGGCGGGGAAAGAAGAAATATCACCCTGCAGGTATTCTTTTGCAAGTGATTGCCCTGGCAGCAATGTACGTTGCGCTGCATAGGTGAGAGCATCTCCCATTCGCAAGATATTGCCGTAGGTGGGTGGCAGCTTTTTTACGCAGCCGGGCAGCAGCAACGCACCCAGGGAGGCTGCCCCGGCGATGATTGCCTTTCGCCTGCTGATGAGTTGATCTTTCTTCATATTATTTTCCGATTGTCATTGCTTTGATCTGTTTTAAAAACCCTGACCGTATTACCATGATTACATGTACCAGCAGAAAAAGCACCAGCAACACCGATGTAAAAAAGTGAATGGTTCTGGCAGACTGGGCACCAAAGAATATTTTTAACAGGAACGGGTATGCGGCTGTTATTGCAGGCGACATGGTGAACCCTGTAAGTACCGCCACCGGCAACAAAAAGAATATAACGAACAGGTAGGTAGTTTTTTGCAACAATCCATATTGCGGTCCACCGGTAGCGGCAGGTATCCGCATGCGCAGGTGGTTCGCCATGTCTTGCCAAACAGCTGCTTTGTTTATTTCTGTTCGTTTGGGTAAAAGGTTGTTTTTAAAATGGCGGGTAACCATGCCGGTGAGCAGGTAAACCAATCCTGCCGCTACCAAAAACCAGCCAGATAAAAAGTGCAGGCTTCTTCCCCAACCATTCTGATTAAATATTTCGAAAGTTCGGCCGGCAGTAACAGGCGAGCCGGCAGCGTAAAAGAAGGCAGTGCTTTTTTCCCAACCACCGTGCTGGTAATTTTTGCTGATGGGCAGTTCAAATAGGGCGGGGGTGAGGTCGTTGCCGGTTTGCCCCCAGTAAAGCCTTGGGTGGCACATCAGGATAACCACACCACTAAAAGCCAGCAACAAAAAACTCAGGGTTACAATCCAGTGAGCCGCTCTTACCCAGCGCTTATGCCGGGTGTCTGCTGTAGGAGTGTTTGATGAAGCCATGGTGCTGTCGTTGTTTTTTGTTTGATAAATATATATCCTTTTACACATTGTTGCAAATGGTATTTGTATTGGCTGGTTTCATTGCAACCTTTATTTCTTTTGTATGTTTATGCAATTTGCTTACCCTTGACTGGCTTCATTAGTAACCCTGTTAAGGCTTTCTTGAATTTGAACAAACGAACACTAACGATAGCGAAAAGCCCTCTTTTAATTGGTATATTGCCGTACCTTTAAGTGGCTATTTTTTATTTTTTCTAAAAATGAAACATCTATGGTTGATCCGGCATTACCCCATAATGAAGAAATGCGGATAGTTGAACTTGCTTCTTACCATTTACAAAATACGGATACCGAAGAAGATTTTAACGATTTGTCGGCCCTGGCAGCTCAATTTTTTAAATGCCCCATTGCGTTAATCACAGTAATAGACAGTAACCGGCAGTGGTTTAAAGGCAAAACAGGAACCACTGAAACCGGCAACAGCCGTGAATTAAGTTTTTGTGGGCACACTTTGCTGCAGGACGAAGTAATGGTAGTGGAAGATGCCACCAATGATGATCGGTTTTTTGATAACCCATTTGTTACCGGCGATTTCAACATTCGCTTTTATGCCGGTGCTCCCATTGTATCAGAAGATGGATTTAAGTTGGGAACCGTTTGCATTTATGATACTAAAAAAAGGAAGCTATCTAAGACAAAAAGAAATGCATTGCTCCTCTTTTCCAAACAGGTGACTAAATTATTAACCCTGCGGAAAAAAAATATCCTGTTGCACCAGCAGGCAGCCGAAATCATCAGCTTCAAGAGTGAAACATTTGCCCGGTATATTCAAAGCCAGGAAACTGACAAAAAAGAAATTGCCTACAACCTGCATGAAGATTTTGCCCAGCGTATTGCTGCTTCCCTGTTGATCTTACAACTGGCCAAGGGGAAAGATCAGGATCATGCTCATCTTATTAATAAAGCCATCGGGCAGTTGAAAGATGTTATCACTAAAATCCGTGACCTCTCTTATAATATCTCTCCGCTTTTTTTGGGCTGGTTATTTTCTGACCAGTTGCTGAAGGATTTTATTGAAAAAAAAGCGGTCGGTTTACCATATCAAATAAGTATATCTATTTCCGGAAAGCCAGACAAATGCTCTGCCGAAACTACCCTCAGTGCAATCCGGATTATTGAACAATGGCTGCAGCTATTATCGAAAAAAACAAATCCCCGACTGCTTCAAATTAACATCATTTATCAAGACCAGCTGGTATTGATTTTTAAAGATGATGACACTTCAGCGTCTTTAGCCACACGTAAAAAAGATGTTACGGAAATTATGATCACTGCCACTGCACAGGCACAGGAAAGTACCGTGGAGTTTTCTTATGCAGACTCAGGAATAAATCAATTAAAAATAATATTGCCACTTACCCAGTAACAGGAGTGCTATGGACAGGTTTGTACAATTATTAGTTGAGCACCGTAAAATTATATCCTGTTATTTTTTTTAATCCTTTTTAAAATAGGTATAGCTGCGTTTGGTTACCTGCACGGCCTTGCCTTTATCATTGTATTTGGTGCGTTGTGTCCAGTTACCCTGTTCATCAAAGCTGTCATACTTAAAGCTGGAAACTTTGGTAGTGGTACTGTCTTTGGTAATATTGGTTTCCGTTTGCTTTGCCACATTGCCTTTGTTATCCAATTCGGCCTTATACATAAAGGTCACTTTTCCGCTGCTGTCTTTACCGGTACTGTTTACCAGCATGGCTTTATTATATTCGTTGATAAAGTATCCTTTTATCGAACTGTCGGGCTTGTGTTCGGTACCGGCAGTTACGGCACCATAATCATCTTCGGTGAGGTTGGTATAATAAGAGCTTATTTTTCCAACAGAATCCATGGCGGTAGCGCCGTTGTATTTACCTTCTTTATTGATGGTTATTTTAAATGAGCCGGAAGGTTTACCCCCTTTGGTATTTATTATTTCTTTTGCCTGGCCGCCCTCGTAATGGGCAAAACTGCTTTCTTCTTTTACCGTGCCCTTACTGTCTTTACTTTATGAACCGGTATTGTACCCTTTATCATCAAACTGCTGTATGTTAATACAGCAGGAGTCCATGGCGCCGATCTTTCCGGTACTGTCGGGGGTATACGTAGTTTCCTCCATGGTTTGTACCCTGCCTTTAAGGTTTTGCCCGTTCCAGTCACTGTTCTTTGCCACTTCAGTTGCTTTTTTATCGGCATTATTACAGGACAGCAGTACTGATCCGGTAATACACAGCATTAATAATTTTTTCATGATGTTGTTTTGATTAAAGTTTAAAGAGATGAGTTTTAAAGATAAAAAAATTAACCGGGGAAAAATAAAAAAATATACTTCAGGTGCAACCTTCTTTCCAGCACAGTCTCCTGCAAGGGACAGTGCGTATTACGAAACGATATATTTCGAATTCCCGGCAAGGTCCCCGGCTCTGCAGATTGACCGTTGAGAAACATTGCTGGGAAGTGGATCCTGCTGCAGGCCGGGGATGCCGGTAAAATAAAAAGCTTCCCACACGGGAAGCTTTTTTATAACTGCTGCTGAGCTGCTTTATTTATTCATTTGCCGGTCGTGGAAATTGCACCCACACATCATCCCCGGTTCTGTCAATCGGCAATTCACTGAGTTTGTTATACCGGCGCATATCAATCCAGCGATGCCCTTCGCCATACAATGAATACCTGCGTTGTTTCAATATTTCTGTTATTAAATTACCCAGGTCGGTAGCTCCACTGTAATTGCCCAGCGAAGCAGCACTGCGGATTACATTAATAGCAGCAGTTGCATTGGCAGTATTGGTTAACTGAGCCTGTACTTCAGCATATAGTAAAATCAATTCTTCATTTCTGATAATAGGAATGGGCGCTACATTTGTTTTGTATACATAAAAGTCATAGGCACTTTTTAATCCATCCTGGAAAGCAGTATCAAGACGTCTGGATGTTTTTGCACCTGTCCTTGTATCGCCAGCTTCTGCATCAGCAATAAAGCCTGGTTGTGCAACCCTGGCTTCGCCACTAACATTTAATGGGAAATACTGGGGATTGAGCTGGTCGCCACCGGCGGTAGAAAACAAGTGGTAAGCTCCGGTATTTAAATCGCCATTTAAATCAAAAAAAGATTCTGATAAGGCCGAATTGGCCAGCGCCCAATCTTTTCGATACACGGCCACCCTTGCAGCCAATGCACGGTTAAATTTGGAAAACTCACTGGCAGCATTGCCAAATACGCTTGAATTGAAAGGAAAATTAGCCGGGTTATTTTTAAGGTCAGCGTTAGCTGTGTTCAACAAACCCTGGATGGCATTCAATGATTCATCTTTTGATAAGAAGGGCCCCAGGTTATCGGGATCAGCAACATCCACCCTTACACCGTTTTCATATTCCAGGTTAAAAACCAGCAATAACTGGTAGGCCTTGATAGTTTGGGCATATGCAATGCCCGCTTTACGTTGGTCTTCTGTAATGGAGGCCTTGGTATTTTGTAATGCAGGGATGAGGATATTGGTATTTTTTACTGCCCTGTACCTTGCTCCAAATGGGTTGGTAATGTAAAAGGTATTGTTGTCTAATACCGACGTTGACTTACCTAAAAGATCTGAGGTAAATCTTGGATCGGATGTTGAATAGCGGTAGAACTCCCTTCCGATCACTCCGACATCATCAAAATAAAAACCCATATTGTCCCTCATACCGGATTCAGTGCCATCTACCAGGTTTTGAATTTCACCAAGTGTGGCATTTTGGGTGATACTGCCCGGGCTTGGGTTATTGGGATCCCTGATAGGGTCTACTTTACAAGATGTGCACACATACATCACCGTTGTTATCAATAACGGGAGTAACATGAATGTGGAAATTTTATATGATTGTTTCATACTTTTTTATTTTTTGGGTTAGAAACTGACAGATACATTAAAGTGAATACTCTTTGAAGATGGGAAGGGTGTTACTTCCACATTACTGGAAATAGCATTGGCTCCAAAGTTGGATACTTCCGGATCGTAGCTGCTGTACGTAAAATGATTGAAGAGGTTGCGGCCCGAAAAACCTACTTTGATTTGTGATATCCCTTTAATGAGGTTAGCAGGTAATTTATAACTCAACCCAATTTCCCTGATGCGGAAATAGGAAGCATCTTCCACCCATGGCTTAGCTGTGGTACCCAGGGCTGCAAGGCGAAATGACCCATTGGACAATTGCCCGGATGGATCAAGATTTGTCTTGTCAAAATCAGGCGAAGTGCCAAAAATATCACTGAGCAATGTGGAGAGGTTTATATTTCTGCCACCTTTTTTCCAGTGCGATAAAACGGATAATTCAAAGTTTTTCCAGGTTACATTATTGGTAAATGATAATTGGAAATCCGGTTCCGCATCCCCAAAAATCCCCAACCCGGATTCTGGATCTTTTGGATCATTTGCCCCGGCAATACCCACTACCTGTGTAGGGCTCTTTCCTTTTTGGATACGGTATGTTCCCAGGGTGGCACCAAATGCCCCGGTATTAAATGCAGGAACATCCAGCCTGGTAACCTCGGCCTTATTTTTCCAGAACCTCGTTTGAATATTCCATTTCCAATTTTTGCTATCCACAATCATGGCATTCAGCCCTAATTCAATACCCTTGTTACGAATTGCTGCTACGTTTTTCCAGGCATTTGAAAAGCCTGAGGAAGTAGGCGACTGTACCAGCAAAATAAGGTTATCAGCTTTCTTGATGTAATAAGTTCCTTCGAATGTAATCCGGTTTTTAAGAATACCGAAATCAATACCGAATTCGAGTTCTTTCTGTCTTTCAGGTTCCAGCTTGTCATTACCCTGGTTAATTCCAATGAGTGAGCCGGTAGTACCATTAAATATTGCCGGTACCAATGGCGTATAGATAGCGCCAAATTGTGCAAAGTTTCCGGATTCACCATATGCAACCCTCAATTTTAACTGGCTTACCTGTTTCCAGTTCCAGAAAGAAAAACGGTTTACGTTAACCGCCAAAGATGCCTTTGGGAAATAATATAATTTACTGGCATCCCCGTTTCGGCTTGACCGGTCTCCTCTAAGGCCGGCAGTAGCAATAAATATATCATTGTAGTTCACCTCTTCCTGTACAAAAAATCCACGGTCTTTTTGAATGGTACGAGCCTGTTCTGCCTGCACAGCGCCTGCCTGGTTTACATTTGTTTGCGTACCTATCAATTGCGAAGCCGTGGTAAGTACATTATTCTGATCTATGTTTTCAGCTGTAAGGCCTGCCTGTGTGCGGAAGTTGATTTTTTCATTGGGGGAAAAATTATATACCGCAATGGCGCTGATGTTTGAATTCCTGGTAATCGTAGTTCCATAAGCCGAAAGCCCGTTGGTACCATTACCGTCTTTTTCAAACTGTAATTCTTTTGGGAATATGGCAATGGTATTAAGGGTATAATTATCAATACCGCCACGGGCAATTATTTTTAAATCATGCTTGCCGGTATTTAAAATTTTAAAAGTGGCGGTACTGCCCAATAATGTTCGGTTTACTTTTTCCCTGTTGGTGATCAAGTCCCTGGTTTGTAAAAAATTGGAAGGTGCAAGGGGGTTATTGGGATAATTGCCATTGGCATCGGGATAAAGATTTGCCCACCAGGGAGTAGAAACAAAGGAAACTCCCAATGTAGTACTGGTATTGTCATTGTTAAAATAACCACGGTCAGCCTTTGACTCTACATAATTATAATTGAGAGAAAGATCTAAAAAGCTGAACACTTTTTGGTCCAGGTTGATACGGAAAGCTGTTTTAGTATACCCGGTATTTTTTACAATTGCTTCATCATCTTTACGGGTAAAGCCTGCATAAAAAGTGGTTTTGTCATTTCCTCCACTTATGCTGAGCCTGGTATTATTCATTAACCCTTTCTGGCCATATAATTCTTTTTCATAATCATATACTTTTCCGCCTGCGGCGTTATAAATGGAAGTTCCTGCAGATCCATAGGCTGCCTGCACTTTAGCTGCATCCCAGCTGCGGCCTCCTAATTTGCGTAATTGCATCTGCTGCCCGATAGAATGGGAGAGTTCAATTTTAGGTTTACCGTTTCTTCCTTTTTTGGTAGTAATAATCACCACTCCTCCGGCAGCTCTTGAACCGTAAATAGCAGCGGCAGAAGCTCCTTTTAATATTTCTACCCGGTCAATGTCTTCCGCATCAAGGTCAGCAATCCTGTTGGATGGATTGTCTTGGAAAGTAGTGCTGCCCTGCCCTGCGGCTTTAGACACAGCATTTAAACCGGCATTGATCGAGGAGTTGTCATAATACACCCCATCCACAATAAACAAAGGTTGTGAATTGCCCGCAATGGAAGTAACGCCTCTGAGCTTTACGGAAATGCCACCACCGGGCGCCCCTGAGTTTGCTGATATATTAGCTCCTGTAAATTTTCCATAGAGGGCCCCATCCACCGTTGATTGCGTGGTGGTGCCTACCAGTTCCTTAGAAGAAACTGAAGCAACCGCATTGGCAAGATTGGCTCTTTTTACCGAGGTTCCCAAACCGGTTACAACCACTTCATCTAAATTGCTGATGTCTTCTACAAGTTTTAATGCAAGGCTTTGTGAATTGACATCTACAGATACTGACTGGGTTTTGTAACCGATAAAGGAAATATCGATAACTCCTTTTTGGCCAGGAACATCCAAAGAAAACTTACCTGCCTGATCAGAAGTTACAATTCCTTTGTTACTGTTTTTTACTTTAATTGTAGCACCGGAAAGCGGGTTATTGCCAGCCCCAGTAACTGTACCTGTTACTGTAAATTGCGCCAATAGTGCCATGGGCACCATCATGGAAGATAGGCATAGCACAAAATACCTGAACGTTTTTTGCATAATGTTAGTTTTTGGTTAGAAATATAAATTATGAGAAAGCAGTTTAATCAATCATTAAATAAAATAGCATCAAAATTTTTAAAAAACTGTTTAGCGATTGGTTTAGTAAATATAAAAAATTAAACAATTTTCTCCGGATATATTTTCAACAGATAATAACTCCGCCATAGTTCGTAGTAAATGAATCTCGGAGGAGAGAGACATGCCTCAGCAATTGAATTACTTTAATACAGGTAAAATTATTTTTGATGCATTCTTTGCATCGTGATAAATTTTTATATCGCTTTTTATAAAGTCTTTTGCATCGCAATGATAGATGTCGATAAACTGTTGTGGGTTACGGTCCACTAAAGGAAACCAGCTGCTTTGTACCTGCACCATTATACGATGCCCTTTTTTAAAACGGTGTGCAATAGAAGGCAATTCAAATTTTACTTCTTCTATTTTACCAGGAGTAAAAGCAACAGGATTTTCATAACTCTTCCTGAAACGGCCACGGAAAATTTCTGCTCTCACCAACATCTGGTAACCTCCCATCGGGTAAGGATTTACCGGGTCGGTTTCTTCATAAATATCAACAGCATTATACCCCAGGTAATCGGGAAACACATCTATTATTTTTACAACAAAATCAGCATCGGTTGTTGAAATACCCGTCATGATATCTGCCATTACATTTCCGGTAACGGTTACATCTGCCGTCAAAGAATCTGTTTGAAAAACCAGCACATCCGGTCGGCGTGCAGCAAAACGCTGATCGTCGCTCATGTACTTTCTTGTTCTGTTAAAATGTACATCGGCACTGTACGGAACCGGTTTGGCAGGGTCGCTGATATATTCGCTGAAACTGTTTGCAGCAACAGGTTTTGCATCGCTTAACTTTCCATTGGCCTGCAGGTACATTGTTTTATCTTTCTTGCCTTCCGGTGGCCATTGTGCAAATGATTTCCATTCGTTAGCACCTGTAACAAAAATGTTGGCTTCTGCAATTTGTGCTGCATCTCCTTTACCTTTTAAAAAATAATTAAAGAAGGGGATCTCAAAATTTTGCTGGTAATAGTTACTGGTATTGGAACCAAACTGAATATTGCCATGATGCGTTCCATCCTGGTTGGCCCATTGTCCATGATACCAGGGACCATCAACAATTTTATTAAAAGCCTTACCCGGATTATTTTGTTCGGCAGCTTTATACCCGTTCCAGGCACCCCAGCAATCTTCTGCATCAAACAAGCCGCCAACCCATAACATGGCAGGTTGTAAATTCCTCGTTGCTATTCTTGCATCACGTGCCTTCCACCAGGCATCATAATTTGCATGCGCCATCAAATCATTCCAGAAAGCAATGCTGTCGCCGGTATATTTCGTAAGATTTTTTAGACTGCCTGCCTCCAGAAAAAATTTATAATTATCATGATCCGGGTAACCCACAGAAGTTGCAGCAACAGCAACTGGCTTGGGATGAGGTACGCCAAAAGCAAATCCCAATGCTGAATAAAAATCAAATGCATCCAATTGAAAGAAGGCGCCGTTGTGATGAAAATCATCCCCGATAAACCAATTGGTAACGGGCGCCTGCGGGCTAACGGCTTTCAATGCAGGATGATTACTGGCAGCCGCCATAGTGGAATAAAAGCCCGGATAAGAAATGCCAAATACGCCAACATTGCCATTGTTATTGTCAATGTTTTTTATCAGCCAGTCAATGGTATCATAGGTATCACTTGACTCGTCAGTTTCCTTCCCTTTTTTATTTGGATTAAATGGCCGTATGTTTACCATCTGGCCTTCACTCATCCATCTGCCACGTACATCCTGCTTTACCATGATGTAGCCTTCTTTTAAATATTCCTTTTGATAAGAACCCCAGAAATTTTGAAAATTTGCTTCGCCATAAGGCTGGCAGGAGTATGGGGTTCTTGATATTAAAACCGGATGTTTTTCAACTGTGCTTTTCGGAATGTATAGGGCAGTAAATAACCGTATGCCATCCCTCATGGTGATGTACACTTCTTTTTTGATATAATTATTTACAACCCAGGAAGAATCTATTGTTTGTGCTTCTGCAGCAATGGATGCAATTATAAATAAATAAGTCAGTAATTTTTTCATAACCGGTAATTTAAATGAGCTATAATTTAAGGTACTAATTTTTTAGTTAATCCATTTCAACATTTATTTTAACTGATTATATTCAGGCATTATGCCAACGTCATTTCCATTCCCTCCCTTGCCAGTTCATTTTTAAATGTATAACTGTTGGTGCTGTTAAATGCAGCATACATTTCATCAAGTTCTTTATCAGACCGGGAAGGATCATGGTGAGCAAAAAGAACATGCTTTACCCCCGCAATGGAAGCAAATAATCCTGCATCGTCTATGGAAGAATGTCCCCAGCCTTTTTTACCCAGATATTCGTGACTGTTATATTGTGCATCATGCAATAATAAATCTGCACCCCGGGCAAGATCAATACCCGAAAGCCATTTATCATCTTTAATAATACCGCTTCTGCCCAATGCCGGCTCATGATCGGGAATATAAGTAAACACAGAATGTTTACCGGTAACCCGAAAGCCAACAGTGGGGCCGGGATGGATAATATAATTTGATTGAATGGTAAACGGACCGATTTGAAAAGTACTGTTGTCAATTTCATGCAGCGTAAGGCTGCAGGGCAAATCACGGATGAGTACAGGAAATAATGGTGGCGATAAGTAGCGGCTTAACCTGGAATGCAGTGTTCTGGAACTGCTTGCCGGCCCCCAGATGTGTATTTCCATGGAAGGATCAAACAGCGGTTTAAAAAATCCCAATCCCTGTATATGATCGAGGTGAAGGTGTGTTAGCAGAATATCAATTCTTTTAGTTACCAGCTCATTGTTTACAGTTAGTTTTTGTATGCCGGATCCGCCATCCAATACCAGCAGCCATCCATCTTCCCACACATCCACGCAGGATGTATTGCCGCCGTAATAAGCTGTTTCAGGACCGGTAGTGGTTATTGACCCACGTACGCCCCATAATTTGATTTTCATACATCTATTGATTTCCAAAATATAGCAACTGCTCCGGACATTTTTCCTGTTCTGCCAACAATGGGGTAAGATGTTACTGCAATTTTTTGATTTTTGCCCTGCAGGCTTTCTATCCAAAAAGTTTTATGGTGTGGAAGTGCATCTTCAAGTGTGTTTACAAGCGGGAGCTCGTTTGGAGAAAGTGGTGTTCCATTTTCATCAAAAGGCTTGAAGTCTGTTGCCCATTCTTCTACCGGCATCTCGCCGGTATCTTCAAACCGTTTACCTAAAATTTCTTCAGCAGGTTCATTGTAAAAGATCAGGTTTCCTTTTGTGTCTGTAATAAAAGCAGGAATCGAAAGACAGTCTGCTAACTGGCGGTTTAAAATAATCTCTATTTCATATGCTGGCATACAAAGAAATTTTATGTATTGTTTAGACCCTTAAAAGAAAAAGATGGCAGGTAGTCTAAACGAAACCGGCTAACAAAATGCGAATTCTTTTTTAAACAACCAAGTAAAAGGGAGAGAATATTATTAGCACTTTTTTTTGCTGCAATGTCTTCTTCTCCAGCCTCGGTTCGTAGCGCTTGAGGCGAAGCTGGAGAAATAGAAATGTTTCATCTCACCTGTTAATGGTACACAAAATAAAAGCTTATTCTTTTGGATAATCTGCGCCTTCAGTAATAGTTGCCCAGGTATCAAAATCATGCTTCAGTTCTTCCAGCTTGGCCCTGGCGCCTTTTAGTGCAGCCACGCCCAGGAGCAGGCGCAGTGGGGGGTTGGTTGTTTCTGTTACCTGTACTATGGCTCTGGCGGCCCTCACAGGATCCCCGGGCTGGTTGCCGCTGTAGCCTCTTATATCTCCCTTGTTTTTTTCTGCCGTTGCAGCATAGTCAGCAATTTTTACCTTGCTGTCTTTTGCAGAGCGGCCCGCCCAGTCGGTACGGAAACCGCTGGGGGCAATAACAGTAACCTTTATGCCCAGCGGTGCCACTTCCTTATACAGTGCTTCGCTCAGCCCGTCCACTGCATATTTGGTGGCATTGTAAAAGCCGATGCCGGGAAAAGAACGCAGCCCACCGATAGAAGAAATATTAAGGATATGGCCGCTTTTTCGTTGCCGCATGTGTGGCAGCACTTCCTGGACCATCCTAGCCAGTCCAAATACATTTATCTCAAACATTCTTCTTACTTCTGCCTCCTCACTTTCTTCCACGGCACCAAAATAGCCAATGCCGGCATTGTTTACCAGCACATCTATCTGTCCAAACCGGCTGATGGTTTCACTCACCGCCAGGGTTACCTGCTGCGGAATGGTTACATCCAGCTTTACGGCGATGGCAGTACCGTGGTAGCCGTCAACGATATCCTGCACATCTGCCGTATTACGGGAAGCTACTGCCACCTGATATCCTTTTGCCAGTACCTCTGTGGCAAGGGCACGGCCAAAACCTGTGGAACAACCTGTGATGAGCCAAACTTTTTTCATGCGTTTTTTTTAATAATTATTAAGTTGTATTGTGGTGCAAATATAAGTTAGGGCTGGTACTTTTTTTTCTGTACCACTGCTGGTACAGGAAACGGAAATTATATCTCCTCCTATCCAGCACAGTCTCCTGTGATGGACTTTGCGTATTACGAAGCGTTATATTTAAATGATAATACTAGTAAGGCTGAAGTTTTAAATGCCTCATTTTTGTTGGTAAATACTAAGTAACCCAAAACGATCACCGGTCTTTTTAAATTATTTTAGATTCTTTATATTTTGTGACAGTAATCAAACTCCTTTTTAATGAGGTATTTAACCAAACCCCTTTGCCGTTTGGCTGGGAAGCACAACTGGGTGGAAATCATTGTTTCGAAGCCTTAAGAAATTGCAGTGGGCAACTAATCTTTATTTCAGCCATTCTCTTGACACTCCTTTCTATATAGTGTGTATCTAAGAAAATAATATGGGGTAAATTATTCCACAGCAGCAAGCATCAAAATCCACAAAAAAGTATTTTTAAACAATCCGGAGACTGTTTTACGGGTAATACAGCGCTGGCATATTTTTTTCATTATACCTTCAGAGATTTTTTATTTATTTCAAAACCCACTGTATGTATAAAAAAATTACCAACAGCGGATTCAACCCCAGGTTCACCTGCACATTTTAAAAATACTTTTTATTCTTATCAATGTATTGATATTGCTGATGTATGGGTTTATGCTTGCCCTTTTCAACGATTTTCCTTTTGATGTTAGGAGGGAGGCTAACTTTGTCTTAATCATGCTGGGTACGGGCACTGCCATTTCACTTGCAGTTAGTTTTGTTTTTATGCTGGGAGATGCATTGTACTGCCTCATGCATAAAAGAAAACAAATGCACCAGCCTGCCTTACATAACTATAACGACCTCGGCAGCATACATGCATCACAAACAGAATTATCAATATAATATAAACCCCCTTTTTATGAATAGTTTTTTCAAAACACTTATTGCCGGTTACGGCGCAAAAAAACTCGGTGGCGGCTGCTTCAGCACCATTCTTATCTTTTTTGTTATTTACTGGGCTTTGGGTAACTGCAATAGACCAGCACAGCCAGTACGGCAGAATACAGGCATGGTGGCACCGGCAAGCAATCCTATACCCACACACTCATATAACCCAAAGTTGGGCTTTTTATGGTTGCAATAATATCGCTAAAAGAAGATATCGAAACTTCCTTTCCAGCACAGTCTCCTGCAAGGGACTGTGCATATTAAGAAGCGATATATTTAAAGCATAATACCAGCACTCTTCTTTGTTGGGATGTAGATACTTACTAACCCAAACCACTTTACAAAAAACTGTCAGCCATTCATATTACGCTGCAGTTGTGCTTCTCAGCCAACTGCCCAAACCATCAACAGCTTTTCATAATTATTTTTTAGGCACTTTATATTTTATGCCGGTATCAAACAAACAGAAGGTGTAAATGGTATTTCAAGAGGACTATACATCAATCCAATACTTACATTTTTTCGCTGCAATGTTTTCGGCTCTGCTCATTGCTCGTTTTAGAAAACGTTGACTGGAACTTTGCACACGCTCTTTTATTATCATGCTATTACTGTATAACAAACTGTTTCATTTAGAAAAAACAAATACTATTTTTACTTTATTGTTTACTGGTTAACTCCCCTTTGATGAAACATATTATTTACACCTTCATTACTGCTATTAGCCTTTCCTTTCATTGTGAAGCCGGTACTGTGATTCCCAAAACGGCTGTTTGGAAATACAAAGCAGACGGCTCTAACCAGGGTACTGCATGGCGTACCAGTGCTTTTAACGATACAGCATGGCAGAGCGGTGCTGCTGAATTGGGCTATGGTGATAACCCGGTAACTGTTTTAACTGCTTCAAAAATTACCTATTATTTCAGAAATACTGTAAGTATTACCAATCCTTCGCAATATGTAAACTTTACCATTAACCTTCGCCGTGATGATGGCATCGTTGTTTATATAAACGGTATAGAACTTATCAGGAACAATATGTCCACAGGCACTATTGCTTACACCACCCTTGCATCCACCAACTGTTCCGATGACGGCAATACTGTTTTTACTTATACTATTCCTTCTTCTGCTTTTATAAATGGCAATAATGTAATTGCTGCCGAAGTTCATAATATAGGAACTACTTCAAGTGATATTACTTTTGAAATGGAACTGATTTCAAACCTGGTTTCAGTAACCCCTGCTATCACAAGAGGTCCTTACATTCAGTCAACCACTTCGGGTTCAACCCTCCTTAAATGGAGAACGAATATTGCCGCCGATTCCAAAGTGCAATGGGGGGCAACAACTGCCTATGGCAGCTCAGCAACAGTTGCAGCATTGGTGACTGAGCACCAGGTGGCGGTAAATGGCTTAACAGCTAATTCAAAATATTTTTACAGCATTGGTAGCACAACAGCTGTTTTGCAAGGTACCACTGCTAATTTCTTTTGGACGGCTCCTGTTACCGGCGCTGCACAAACCGTGAGGATTTGGGCCATTGGCGATTTTGGGAATGGCTCTACTGCTCAAACGGCGGTGGTGAATTCTTATGTCAATTATCTTGGCGCAAATAAAAACGACATGTGGCTTTGGCTGGGAGACAATGCTTATAACTCAGGAACAGATGCAGAATTTCAAAGTAATGTATTTAATAAATACAGTGTCCAGTTTAAATCCTGGAATTTTTACCCAACACCTGGTAATCATGATTATGCTAATATAGGTTATCAAAGCACTGCAGCGCTGGGAACAAACTTTCCTTACTTCAGTATTTTTAATTTGCCAACTGCTGCACAGGCAGGAGGTGTTTCATCTGGCACCGAAAAGTATTACTCATATAACTGGGGCAATATTCATTTTATTTCCTTAGACAGCTATGGCGCTCAAAACAATCCCGGCAGTGCCATGTACACATGGCTGCAGAGCGACCTTGCAGTCAATACACAGAAATGGACCATTGCTTACTGGCACCATGCACCCTACAGTAAGGGCACACACAATTCTGATACAGACCAGGAATTGATCAATATGCGTACGAATATTGTTCCCCTGCTGGAAACTTATAAGGTTGACCTGGTGCTCAGCGGTCACTCTCATACTTATGAAAGAAGTTATTTTATGCATGGGCATTATGGCAACGAAAGTAGTTTTGCTGCTTCCATGATTGTTCAAACAGGTGATGGCAATACAACCTTTTATTTAAAAGATGCAACACATAACGGAACAGTATATGCGGTTTGTGGTGTGGGCGGTCAGAGTTCTTCGGCCACCACAGCAGGCTATCCCCACAGCGCCATGATTACATCTTACACTTCTGTAACTGGTTCGGTGGCACTGGAGATCAACGGCGATTCCCTGAAATATAAATTCCTGAAGAGCGACAGTACTATTGCAGACCAGTTTACAATGGTAAAACCTGCTGTTGTAGCCCGTGCAGTTAGTGCCAGGGAAACAACGGTTGTTTGTAATAATATTAAATCACTTATTGTTTATCCTAATCCTTCCACCGGCATCATCCAAATCAAAACAGGTTCTGCAGAAAAAACCAATATTGAAGTGTTTAACAGTATGGGTAAATTAGTATTGACAGATGTGTTGTACTATGAGAAGTCATTCGACCTTTCCAATTTTCCGGATGGCGAATATATTATCAGGGGAAGTATAAATGGCCAGGCAGCCGTCCATACCATCATGCTTTCAAGGTAGCAGCATGTATCAATGTTGTATATCCAGCGTGCCCGGGGTAATAAATTTTTTGTTTGTTTCCACAGTAAGCCTTGCGCCCTGACCAACAGTTTGCGTTATGTTAAGCACACATTGGCCACCATCAATAGGGTCTATCACAATTTCGGCATTGCCCGTTAATACTACCGGTGGCTTTAGGTTGTTGCGCCAGTTGGTTGCATCGCTCCAGTTGCCATTGCCAATAAAAGTATAGCGGGTAATATTGCAGCTAAGGCTTTCAATAATGGGGAGCAGGGCATAGTTGCCCAGCATAACACTGGCCAGGTCGGTATCCCTTACGCAAAGCCAGTTTTGTAACAGGCTGGCATATACGCTCCTGAAATCGTACTGCATATCAATATTATCATTTACTGTAGCTGTTGTTGGTAAATTGGGGCTGTTGCCCAGCACCATGGCATTTACATTTTTACCAAATACAAACACCGGTGCCGCAGCGCCATGGTCGGTGCCGCCGCTGCTGTTGCTTTTTATCCTTCTGCCAAATTCTGAGAACGTCATACCCACCACCTTTTCTTCAATGCCCAGTAAAGTACAGTCGTCCTGAAAAGCTTTAAGGGCATCGCTTACTCCTTTTAATAAATCAGCATGACGGCCAACGGTAGTATCGGCGGCATCTGTTTGTAATGAGTGGGTATCAAACCCTTTGGCTTCCACCATATACACTCTTGTTTTTAATCCTCCCTTTACCAGCCTCGCCACAATTTTAAGCTGTGCGGCCAGGCTGTTATTATCGGGGTAGGCAGCCTGCACCGTTACCCTTTCGGCAGCGGTTTTTATTACATCGGCATATTGCTGTGTTTGCTTTACTACGGAGCGGATATAGGATAACTCTTTGCCTGCATTGGTGGCCGGCACGGGGTCTTCCACACCATTTAAAAAATTATAAAAATCAGTAGGGTCGCTGATGCTCATGCCCATATTCATAGATGCTCCCTGCAAAGCAAGCGACGTAACAGAACCTATCTGTATGGCCAGCGGATCAGGCATCCATGCATTGGGATAACCCACAGGAAAATTTACATAATCATAATCAAGATAACGGCCTGCCCAGCCGCTGGTGAGCACTTCGCTACTATCCGACCCACTCATCCAGATATCAGTGGCACGGAAGTGTGAAAAATTTGGTGAGGCATATCCAACAGATTGTATAATGCCGAGATTGCCTTCGTTGAACATGGTTTGCATGCCCGACATAGCCGGGTTAAGGCCTGTGTTGGCAAAACCATTCAGTGTCAGCACCCTGTTTTGTGGTATGGCAATATTGGTACGGGCATTATAATAATTGGAGTAGTGGTCTAATGGTATCACGGTATTTAATCCGTCATTGCCGCCTGTTAATCTTACAATCACCAGTACATTATCATTCATGGGCGGGGCACTTGCCAGCACCCTGTGCAGTAAAGTATCGGCAGCAAACCCTTTAAATGAAAAGCCGCCTATCAATGCAGGCACAACAGTTGTTGCAACAGCTTTACCAATAAAATCTCTTCTTTTCATTTCTACTCTTTAACAGGTTATGACAATTGATATTCCGGTAAACGCATAATGTACTGGTACAGGCTTTTCAATTTGGTGGTCACAATATTTGTATTGGCTGTATCAGTGGGTACAGCCACATACATATTCCAGGCGGTGGTCCAGTAGTTATCGTTTGCCTGGCCACCCAGCAGAATATCTGTTTTTATTTTATCTCTCGATTGCTGCGTCAGTGGCATTCTTAATAAATAAGTTATTGCATCCGATACTAATGCATTGGGATTTTGCGGACTGGGCATAGCGCTTGTAAATGCCAGCACATCCATCAATAACTTTTTACCATTTTTTGAATAGCCCGTAGAAGTCATCAGGTCGCTGAATTCATTTCTCTTGGGCAGACTGTCGCTGTTAATCCACAATTCATGAAACTGCGGCTGCTGGTAATAAGCCGGCCACCCGGCCACGTTAGGTGGGTCGCCAAGTTCCATCTGCATTTTTGTAACAGTTGAATTTATAAATGCCCACATGTAATAATTAGAAGTATAATCTGCCACATCAGGAAAAACCACGTTGCTTTCACGGCAATGCCCTACCAGCATATCCAATGGGTTTTTTATTACACAGCCCTGGTTGGCAGCATCAAAAAAATGTTCGCTTTTAAACAGTGCGGACAGCACCGGCTTTATTTCATAATTACTGTTGCGGAATATTTGTGCCAATGGGGCAATTACATTTTGTTCCGTAGTTGCATCAATATCATAATACACAAACCAGCGGTACAGTTTTCTGCAGATAGTAAGTGATACATCGTCTTTGGAAAAAATCATTGTCAGCAAATCATCCAGTTCCAGCATACCATCTGTGCCGGTGCGTCCTGTAATGAGGGTGTTATTATAAAAAGCAGAGAATTGCTTATTGCCCGTATCATGTTTGTTCACATTAAACTGGTAGGCCATTGCAGATGAATTGATAGCCCAGCCGGTAAGCACTTTAGCAGCCTGTTTCACATCTTCTTCGCTGTAAGGTGCATTGGCATTGTCTGCACCTTTGCCAATGGTAAATAATTCCTGCAGCTCCCTTGCATAGTTTTCATCCGGCGCTGAATTAATGTTCAGGTAATTATTAAGGTACTTCAGCATGGCTGTATTGATAGTGACAGCTTTTACAAAGTCTTTAAAATTTCCGAGGGCATTTTTGCGGAGCATATCATTGTATTGGTAACAATAAATAGCATTGCCCACATCCGTCATTTCCACCACAAAATGATTGTGCCACAGCAGGGTTAGTTTTTCCAAAATATTTCTTTCCTGGTTTACCATTAACCCAACCCACCAGTTTTTTAAAGATTCCCTTCTTGGTTTATTTGCATTGCTGTCAACAGGTGCTGTATTCACCCATGTTTGTCCTGTGGCCACAGCAGTATCTACGGCACTGTCAAAGGATTTAATGGGCGGCGGTGGGGATGTTTGTGCAGGGCTTACATTCAATAAGTAATCAACCGATGCACTCATGGTCATGGCGCTAAAAAAATCAACATCGGCTTTTTTAGCGCCGAACATGGTTCTTTTTAAAAGATGGATCACTTCATTGGTTGTCCACGATCCGGTGTAAGGCGCAATGCCACTTAGTGTACGGAAAGAAGAATGGACAGGTGCCGGTTTTTTCTTTGCAGAAGAATTGGTAAGGAAAGCTCTTCTATCCATTGGCCAGTTAGTTTTTATAAAAATACCAAATAAAAAAGACTGACCCTGATTTTTACAAAAGGTTTAATGCAGCTTCAAGAAAGGGATATTGGTTAAAATAATTTTTTTATGCATTTAAAACAAAAAATCCCCTACTGCCTGTGCCCCGCCGGGATACTGTAGTTAATCAAGGAAAATCAATTCAACTTTGCAATCATAAATTCCACCAGTTTATCATCACTCATTTTATTAGCCGTTGATTCATCCGTTCGTGTATTTTTAAATTGTAGTGTGGCCGCCAGGTAGTGAATAAATTGTTCCTGCGCCTGTCCCGTGCCTGTTATGTGTACATGACCGGTATTATCCAGGTGGGCAGCAATTTCTTTAAATTTTTTTAAGTGTATCACTTTCTTATTGTTGTGCTCTGTTTTTCATTTGGTTCAGGGGAATGTTTTTCCCCTTTTACGGCAGCCACTACAGAAATAGTATTAGCTGTTTCTTCTTTTGCCAGCACTACGGCAGTATGTGTATCCATCCATACACCAAATTGTTTTTGATTGCTCATGTTATAATGTTTTTATTGTACACCCCATGGGACAATTACCATACCGCTAAAGTTTATGTGCTGTAACCCATTTTATTTATTTTATTAAAAGGGTATTCGCTTGCACTTGGAATATATTATATGTATTTTGATGAACTGAACTATAAAAAGTGTTTTTATACACCTGCATTTTGTAACACCATTTTCTATCACTTAAAAAAATTATCATGAGAAAAATTGCAATCATTGCTGGCATTTGCTGCCTGCAGTTCTCTATCCTTCCGGGCATTGCCCAGGTAAAAAAAGCAGAGCCAAAAATGGTTAAAAAAACGGTAACGCCAATGCCCACTCATTCCAAATCAATCAAATCAATAGGCGAACCGGCAGAAAAAAAATTAATGATGATGTGGACCACCAAATCGCCGCAAGCAAAAAAGCTGGCTGCTTCGGGTGTGTCGCACATGATGAATGCAGAATTTGCCGAAGCATACAGCGACCTGCTGGCTGCAGAAAAGCTTGACCCCAACTTTACTATTCCCCTTGTTTTTTTAACTAACCTCACCAGGGGCGAAGTATCCAAAAGTTATGCTGTCCGCACTTTAAAAAGCGCTTCTGATAAAACAGAAGGCGAAAAGTTATTTGCTACGCTGGCCAATGAAAAAAGTACCAACGAAGAGAGGGCAAAAACCTGGGCAGACCTGCACACAAAGTTTCCTGATGGCGGCATGCTGGCCTATTTTTATGCTGTTACCCGTGCCACAGCAGATGAGCGTTTTGCTGCTGCACAGGACTACATTAAAAAATTCCCTGATAATCCAGCTATGTACAATACCATTGCCTATTATTATATGCTGGATAAAAAAGACATGCCGATGGCAAAACAGAACCTGGAGAAATACCTGGCCATGTACCCGGATGGATGTAACCCCTATGATTCAATGGGTGAATATTACCTGAATAACGGTGACACCACCAATGCTGAAAAATATTATAAGCTGGCGCTGGAAAAATATCCTTTTAATATAAGCTCAGTGAATGCCCTGCAAAAGATTAATGATGCCAAACCAAAAGCAGAAGAAAAAAAACCGGGTTAAGGAATAATGGGCATAAAAAAAGAGCAGGAATTGTTTCCTGCTCTTTTTTATACAATGATTTTTTCTGAAAAATAAAAGCATTCAATCACTTCCTGGCTGCTGCAGGCGAAAACTTCACCACCACATTTTTGATCGGCGTTACTGTTCTTAAATATGCATAAATAGCTTCCAGGTCTTCATTGTGCATGGTGCCATACATGGTCCATGGCATGATAGAATTAAATTCACCAGGTTGTATTTTCCTGCTCATTATGGTTGAGTCGGAGTTTGTATGAAACCGGTTTAAAAATACTTCTTTTGTCCAGTTGCCAATACCCGTTGCTGCATCGGGTGATATGTTACCTGAGCGTACAATACTGCCATCAGGAAAAGGAAATTCCCTGCCGCCGCCAAACTCTGTTCCGGCTATCAGTTTGCCCTCTTTAAATTGGGTGTGACATTCCATGCAGGCTGCTGCATTTGTAATATATTTTCCATAATTCACCACATCGGTTTTTGCCGGCATTTTAGTAAAAGAAGCTTTTTCAGGAATTGTGTTAATAAGGATGCTCATCGGAAAATCGGGAGAAGAAGCTGCCACTTCATTTTTGATGGGCTGCAAAGTGCGTATATACGCAATGATACTTTTAATATCTTCTTCATCCATCCGTCCGTAATAGTGATAGGGCATTACAGGAAACATGGCTTTTCCTTCTTTGTTTACCCCGGTGGTGATTACCCTGAACAATTCGCCATCGGTATAACGGCTGATACCTACGGGTGTAATGTTCCTGGAATAAAACACACCCGGGAAACCGAATTTCTGATCAAAGATTTCTCCGCCCTGTCCTTTGGTTTCATTGAGTGGGGGCCCGGAAAACCTTGTCCAGTCTCGTTTGGAATGACAGTCAATACAAATGCTGACATGGTTGGCAAGGTATTCGCCCCTAGCCACCCGTTCGGCTGTTGGTTCTATTTTCATTGCAGGTGCTGCACCTACATTTGGCAAAGCAATTTTTATATATGCAATGGCTCCAATGATAATTACCAGGAGCAGCAGGAGAAGCCGGCTGAATATTTTTTTAAACTTTTTCATCTTGTAACAATTGGTTGTATGGTATGAGAAACAAAGTATTAATTTTTCATTGTGATGTCAATAGGGGATAAAATATTTTCTAAGGGTTGGCGGAGATAAATAAAAAAGCGAAAGGGTTGTTTTTTAAAACAACCCTTTCGCTTTTACTAAAATAACATTTGCTTATCTGTATAAATAATTCAATGCTGTTACATCATCTGCATTAAAAGTACGGTTGCCGCCGTTTGAGCAGGCAAGCATCCAGGAACCTGCTGCAAGTGTGGCAGTACCAGGTGTGCCTGGAATTAAAATAGCACCGATGGTGGAAGCTCCTTCATTGCTGGCAGTACCGCCGCAGCTGATGGCCCTGTTGTAGTAATCGGTGTGGCGCATGCCAATGCAATGGCCCAGTTCATGCTGAATAACACTGCCCACATAATTTACATCTGGGTTGCTGCCATAAGCGTACTGGTTAGTATTCATTTTAACAGTGTTGTATGGGGCTCCGGCAGAAGTGGGGAAACCGGAAGAACCTAACGTAATATAACCGCCCCTTGGCTTTTGATTAAAACCAAGAATGGTAATATCCGGTGTGCCGGTAGTAATGCGTACAAAAGTCATTTTTAATCCCAATGCATTGTAACGGGCAATGGCAATGTCTGCACCTGAAACAAAAGCAGTGCCCAGGTTGCTTACTAAAATTTTAAAAGTATTTGGCAGACCGGTTACCAGGTTGGTGGTGCGGTACTGTTCTTCATCACCCGCCCTCAACAACTGTTGAGTGGGGGTGCTGTTGAGCAGCGCTTCTGTTAAATTAATATCGCCTTCCACCAGGTAGCCATCTTCTGTTTTTTGTACATCGGTGGTGCTAAAACCAAGCTTGGCAATTTTTACTTTTGTTTCTGCTGATATGCCATCAGTGGCGGTATCGGTAGTAGAGGTTTTTTTACAGGATGTAATTGTCATGGCAATGCATGATACGGCGAGTAAATTCAATAAAATCTTCTTCATAAAAGAATAGTTTTAATTAAAAATGAAAAAATGAAAATTTAAAGTAATAAAAATTTTTGATAATTCGCCAGATTGCTCCTTTCTTTTGTACAGCAACTGTTACCGCACAATGAGGGGGAAATTTTTTGTTTGATTGTTTTCCGGGTTAAAGATTCGTACAAAATATACTCCTTTGGAAAAATTGCACGGAACTGTTACAGAAGTGCTGCCGGTTATTTGATAAAAAATATTTCTGCCGGTGGCATCCAGTATGCTTATTTCCTGGTTCAGCAGGTCTTTAAATTGTATGGTTAATGCTGCTCCCTGCATTACCGGGTTGGGAAACACAACGATATCTGTACTATTAAAATAAAACACACTGGTTAAATAACTGTACAGCACATTTCCATTCAGCAATTCAATCCTTACCCTGTAGGTGTTAATGCCTTTTTGCAAGTTAACATCGGAGGTAGGGTAATTTAATCCTGCAATGCTGTTGATTTCCTGCAAAGAAACAAAATTTCCCTGCTGCAGTTTTTCAAACACAATTTTATTAATGAGGTAAGTGGTGCCAAGGGTTAACCGGATGCTGGCGGTATTGTCATTTACAAGGTCGGCAATAACATTGCTGACATAACAATCCACACCCTGTTTGGTAAAATTAGCAGTGTAGCTTTTTACACCAACCATTCCATTTATTACCGGAGCTACTGCAAACTCATGATAAGGAAAATTATTTTTATTAAAAACAAATTGGGTATCCGTTGTCGTGGCAATGGGCTGCAGCCGCCTCTCCGGTAAACTGTACAATTGGTATTGGCTGATGCCGGGCAAATGATTCCAGTACCAGAGTACAGAATCGGCACAGTTGAAACCTGTTT
The DNA here is from genome assembly GCA_031371545.1 of Chitinophagaceae bacterium. Classification (GTDB taxonomy): domain Bacteria; phylum Bacteroidota; class Bacteroidia; order Chitinophagales; family Chitinophagaceae; genus Ferruginibacter. The sequence continues at coordinate 13,357 of JANMJU010000014.1, read as the reverse complement.
TAAAATTTAATTTACTGCTGATGGTAAAGCGGTCACTGATAAATTCCTGTGTACCTATCTGCATTTTCAACATTGCCGTGGCATTGGTGTCGGGGGCGTTCCAGTAATAATATTTTTTATTGCTGCCAACTGCATTGTCGACCAACTGCCAGTTGCTGCCATTGTCAATGCTGTACAGCAGCCTGGCAGTAGCAGTATTTACATCACTGCTCCACCGGATAATATTGTAAGCAGCCGGAAAAATATTATCAGTAGCAGAAGGAAAATTCCAGGAAAAAAGATTAGTCGTATCTAGTTGCCAGGCCACATAAAAAAGTTGTGTGCTGCTGCTGATACTGAAACCATTTACTGCAATGGTATAATCACCTGCTGCAGGATTGTCAAGCGTAATTTGTTCTACTGTATTCAGGCTGTCTCTTTTGCGTATAGGCAATGCAGCTAGTGAATCTTTATTGGCAAAACTATTGAGCACCCAGGGCTTCCAGGATTGAGCGGCAGCTGGTAATTGCAATTCCATATCAACATCATTTACCAAAGCCCTGAAGGCATTGGCAATGGCGGGGGCATCATTCCACACCAGTGTAAATTTTGCTTTGCCGGTATTGGGTGGAATACGGATGGAAAATGTTTGGCTGGCAGCATTGGATACTGCGCCTTGAACATACTGCGACTGCAATAAATTTTCGGTTGCTTTTAAAGCATTCAAATTTCCATACCCCGATGTGTAGTCAATACCTGCTGCTGCCACATCATCGGCACTGTTTATCATAATGGCTTTTACTAAAGCAGCAGCAGGTAAGCGACCGCCATGATTTATTTTATACGCCTGCTGCAACACAGCCGCAGTGCCCGATACCAATGCTGCGGCACCGGATGTTCCATCTTCTCCGTAGGCCACCAGCTCTGGCTTTACCCTGCCGTCAAAAGCAGGCCCACGGGAACTTGCACCTGCCACCATTCCAAAAGAATCTACAGCGCCAACGGTAATAATATTCTTTGCCATTTTAAAACTTCCTGTAAGGTTTGCATTGCCGGCTATGCCGCTGTAATTGCCGGTAGCGGGAGTTAGATTACCAGAGTTGCCGGCAGAAAAAACAAAGAGGAGCGAATCATTGTTTACAGCACTGGCATCATACGCTGCAGCATCGGCACCATAAAAATTTTCAATGCCCACACCGTAAGAATGGTTTTGTACCGAGATGTGAAACTGTTGGTAATTAGCAGCAGCATCCGGCAACAGGTTACTAAAATTGGAAGCAGTTAAACCAGCTTCACCGGCAACACCTTTACCAAGGTACCAGCTGTTGCCGGCACCTGCTGCCATGGTAGCCATGATGGATGCATGGGCAGTTACAGAGAAGGCCCCCAAAGGATTATAAACATGTCTTGCTGCAAAATCAATATCTGTTGTGTCGGGTGAATTTTCTTTAATGGAAATGGTTACTCCCTCTCCATTCAATAAAGGCATTTTGCTGTGCAGCAGGTTGATTTTATTTACGCTTAGGTCAAGCGTATTTATTTGCAGCTCTTCTGTTGGCAGGTTATTGTAAGTGGTAATAAAAAAAACATTGACGTCCTGCAGCAATTGATTTAAAGCAACATTGTTATTGATGGTTACAATAAAAGTATTGGTGGATGTGGTATTGTTTATTGTAATATTTTTTGTCTTATTATTTCTCAAAAATATTTCTGGCAGGTAAGCTGATACAAAATATTTTGCAGGAAATAAAATGTTGTTGTTTGTTTTTTGTAATAATAATCCGGGAGATAATTTCCAGTTTGTATTTGCTTTTGCAATCCATTTTAATTGCTGTTTAAAATCAGTGGCAGTCAATTTTGGATTGATGGAAATAATAAAAACAGAATCGCTCAATTGCCTGTTGACTGTAATTAAATTATTCTGTTGAAACTGTTTCCACGCTGCAGCAGGGTCAACGCAAACCAAATAATGATCAGCAGTATTTGGTAAAGTGGTTGAAGTGTCCGAGGCAATCAATTCCCTCCATCTTTCTCTCCCATCAATTTTTATTTGTGCCTGTGCAGTAAAAGCAGCGGAGGGACAGATAAAAAGAAAAACCAGTAAAATATTTTTTGGCAAATGAAACATGAAAAATCAATAAAGAATAAATATACCAATTTATTCAGGTTCTGGTTTTTCTCAGTCAAATGAATTCCATTGCCTCCGGGTTTTTGCAATAAAAAAAACCGCTGCAGCTACAGCGGTTTGAAATAATGTTGGTGAAATTATTTTTTTCTTTTTGCTCTGTCATATTGCAGCAGCATATCAGCCTTGCCATCTTTATTAATGCGCCATGTCTCCATCAGTGCCATAGTGTCTTTGGTGCCATCGGCTTTGGTATTAATTTCTCTTGCCCATACCAGCACCCAGTTTTCTTTTTTATCAGTGCTGTACACAGGAATCACTGCATCAATACTGTCTACAACAGAAGTATATGCGGCACGTCCTCTTTTCCATCTGGCTATCAGGCTGTCGGCACCTGTTATCATAGAGTTATCACTGTGAAAAGCGACGATGGTATCTGCTATCCAGCCTTTCATATTGTCCATTTTGTTGGTTTCCCAGTCTTTCCAGCTGCCCTGCAAAATGCTGGCACTGTACTTTGGGTTACCCATTTCAAAGGAAGAGGAGTAAACAACTGTGTAGGGCAATGCCACTGGTGCTGCAGTTTCTTTGGCAGGTTCAGCTTTTTGATTGTTACAAGACACTGCCATTAAAGCAATGACGAAGAAAGCAATTAATTTTTTCATGATTAAAAATTTTAGGTTAAAAAAAAGAAGAAAAAAGGGGAATTGGTTTGGAAGGGTGCAGATTAGCACTTTCGAATATATAAAAAAAAGTCCACAGAAAAGATTCTATGTTGTAAATTTTTAATAAGTGGGCTGTGCCGGGCTCGAACCAGCGACCCTCACGTTGTCGACGTGATGCTCTGAACCAACTGAGCTAACAGCCCTTGAAATGCGAAACTATTAAACTTTATTGTCTTTAGCTAAACTGGCTTTTTGCTTTGAACCGCATTGCCAATTGATTGTAACTCCCGGGTGAATAAAATAAGAATTTTTTCAAAAAATCAAAGATTGGATTTGTTTTAATTCCTCGTCAAAGATTGAAAAGCTTGCAGGATAACCTAGCTTAATAAACCCGATCCTGTCATCACAACGAATGGCCCTTGCCGGCCGGCCGGTGGCCATTTTTATGGCTTCTTCTGTTGAGATATGCAAATGTGTTTTTGCATTTTGCACCGCTTCTGCCATGGAGATGCTGGCACAGGCAAGATTGCCTTCGGCATTTCTGTAATGACCGTCAGAGGTTAGCTGCATGTTAAATTCACCCCAGTTAAATGCGGTTACTTTTCTGCCCAGGAATGCAGCATCACTGATAAGGAATAATTTATCAGCTTTTACTTTATAAGCAATTTGTGCAGCTGTATAATCGCAATGCTGCCCGTCTAAAATAATTGGCGCATACACGTTATCGTTTTGCAGGGTGGCACCAACAAGGCCCGGCTCCCGATGGCCAAATTGTGTCATGGCATTATACAGATGGGTAACCAGTGTAATGCCCTTTGAAAAATAATGTTGTGCCTGTTGGCAGGTCATGGCAGAGTGGCCTGCTGATAAAATGATACCGCTTTGCTGCAGCATATCAATTTGTTCATCTGTAAAACATTCCGGGGCTATCGTCATTACTTTAATAACTCCCTTGCCATAATGAATTATTTCCTGCAGCATTTCATTGGTTGGCTTTTGTATAAATGCCTGCAGGTGGGCACCTCTTTTAGCCGGATTAATAAATGGGCCTTCTACATGGAGGCCAACAACAGCGGGATGCTTTTTCATAAAAGCTTTTACGGTTTCAATTGCCTGTAAAATAGTTTGATGAGAAGAACTGATAAGGCAGGGTAATACATGTGTAACCCCATATTGCAGGCTGGCATTGCAAATATCCTGCAGTGCTTCTTCGGTGGGTGATTGAGTGAAGAAAAATTTTTCTCCCCCATTAATCTGAATATCAATAAAACCTGCGGCAATATTCAATCCTTCTAAATTGTGTAGTGTTATGTCAGCAGGAATATGCTCCGTAATTTCTTGGATAATGCCATCTGCTATAATAATATTTTTACCGGTAAGTACTGCTTCACCAGTGTGGACAGTACAATTTGTTATGCATACTTTCATAAACTGCTTAAGTGAGTATTTAGCATCATGGAGCCAGGCGCTCAATTTTCCATTCGTTGTTTTCAAGCAAAGTGTACAGCAGCCTGTCGTGCAGCCGGCTGGGCCTGCCTTGCCAAAATTCAATTGTTTTCGGCTGCAGGCGGTAACCGCCCCAATGCGGCGGGCGGCTAATGGAACTATCTGCAAATTGTGCTTCGTACTTTTTTACATTGTCTTCTATTATGTCCCTGTTTTTAATCACACTGCTTTGCGGTGAGGCCCAGGCACCCACCTGGCTGCTGAGGGGCCTTGAAAAATAATATTCATCACTTTCTTCGGCACTAATTTTTTCGATGCTGCCTTCTATTCTTATTTGCCTTTCCAGTTCTTTCCAGAAAAAAACCATGCAACCCTGTGGGTTAGTTGCCAGTTCCTGCCCTTTATGGCTTTGGTAGTTGGTAAAAAAAACAAATCCTTTTTCGTCGTATCCTTTTAGTAAAACAATTCTTGCCGCAGGTTTGCCATCGGCTGCAGCAGTAGCCAGAGTGAAAGCATTTACTTCGTCTATTTCACTGTTGATAGCATCCTGCCACCACCGGTCAAATTGTTTAATTGCATTGCCTGCTGCCTCTGCTTCATCGAGGCTTTTTAATTTGTACTCTTTTCTTATACTGGCTATATGGGTCATTTAGGTTTTCTTTTACCGGGTTAAAACTTTCACAAAGGAAACAAAATAAAAACAGCAATTGTTTTTACTTTAAGTGGTTTTATCATTGTCTTTCAATAAGGCAACTTCATCTTCAGCATTCGCCAACAGGCTTTCTAACTCCGCAATGCGGCCTGCATATTGCATCTGCAGCACATTTTGATTTTTCAATTCCAGCAGCCTTTCTGATAAATCATTTAACTGTGCCTGTAAATAATCGTATTGAGTTTTTATATCTTCCAGTTGGTAGGTAACGCTAACAGAGCCGGCTACCTCATTTTCCAGTTCATTTTCTCTTTGTGCGGCAGCTTCTGCCTGTTGCAGTAAATCCCGGATATAGTTTTTCTTTGATTCTAATTCTCTGCCCCGGTTTTCTAAACTGCTGGCTATTTCTGTACTGATAGTTTCCTGCTGCTGCCATTCTTTTTGTTTTTGCATGGCAATCTGCTGGTATTCCTGCAAAAGCTGTTTCAGGCTTTCATTTTCAGCCTGTAAATGTTTTGCCTTCTTTACTAAAGCCAGGTAATCTGCTTCACTGATAATCTGCTGCATGGCTTTTATTTAGTATTGCTATTTTATAATAGTATATTGAATATTAAATTGAGCCACCCTCTACCAGCAATGATTCAATGGTAAGCTCCTGCATAAAAGTACTTCCTCCAAGACAGGCCATCATACTGGAGAAAGCCAACTTGCCTAATTTATACCCACTTGTTTCCACATAAGTAATTTCAGGGAAATACAAGGTGGGGATAAAGCCGTTACTGATAGAAATCACAGCAATATCTTCCGGTATTTTTAAACCACTTTTTTGTATCGCTTTCATGGCGCCAGTCAATATCTCATCGCTCATGCAGAATACTGTGTCTGGTTTTTCTTTTAGTGACTGACTGGTTAGCAGCTCTGCTTCTGCAGAATTATTGGCATGAACGGTAATGGTTTTAATTTTTTTATTGATTGCTTTATTAAAAGCGGCCAGCCTCTTTTTTGTGATAGACAGGTTTTCATTACCAAATATTGCCAGCACTTTTTTCTTTTTGCTTTCCAATATGGTGGTAGCGGCAATGTTTGCTGACAGGGCATCAGCCACACAAACCTTATTATATATATTATCATCAGGCACTTTGTCAAAAAAAATAATCGGGATATCCAGCCCTTCTAATTTCAGGAAAGGGTCGAGGTTAACTGTTTGCGATGTAATGCAGGCAAATAAACCACTAATCCGGTTTTGCCTGCACAGTTTAATATTCTCCACCTCTACTGTAGCATCATCGCCAGATTGAAGTATCAGCAAGGAGTAATTGTTTTTCCTGGATTCTTCCTCCACAGCAGCAATGAAAGAGTCGTAAAAAAAATTAGAAATGGAAGGTACAATAAGGCCAAAGAGGTTATTCTTACTAGTTCGTAAATGAATCGCATTGGCATTGGGTTCATAATCCAGCGCATTGGCCAGTTCATTTACACGCTGTTTTGTTTTTTCAGAAATGTCTGGATGGTTTTTCAGCGCTCTTGAAATGGTGGAAATGCTGAGCCCCAACATTTCTGAAATTTTCTTTAATGTGGTATTGTTCATGATAAAAGTTAAAGCGTGAAGGTAATTTATTCACCGCAAAGCGTTCCGCAAACGTTTGAAAAAAAAACACTCGTCAAAATATTTTTTTGTAAAGATTTGTTATTTAATTTCATGGGGTAAAAATAAAATAGTTCTATCTTTATACAAGAAATAGATAAACAAGTATTTGTTTTGAAAAAAATAAATACTTAATATTTTGTTTTTGCCATTTCATTACCAAACATAAAACTTAACGATTATGCCTCATGCTATTATGAGAAAGGCTGCCATGCTATTGGTAGCTATCTTCGGGTTCACAGCGTTATCGCTTGCCCAAACAGTTACCGGAACGGTAACCGACAAGAAAGGGGAACCCCTCCCTGGTGTAACAGTTACCGTAAAAGGAACTAAAACTGCTACCTCCACCAACAACCAGGGGATTTACACATTAAACAACGTAGGAGCAGATGCTGTTTTAAAATTTACCGGCGCAGGCATAACTGCACAGGAAGTCGCTGTCGGTGGCAAAGCTGCTGTAAATGTTGACTTGGAAACTTCTGTGGGCAATCTGAATGAAGTGGTTGTGGTGGGTTATGGTACTGCCAGAAGGAAAGACCTTACCGGTGCTGTTTCAACAGTTCAGGCAAAAGACTTCAATAAGGGTACTTATACCTCGGCCGACCAGTTGATACAGGGTAAAGTAGCCGGTGTCCAGATGATCAACAATTCAGGTGCACCAGGAGGTGCTTCTACTGTAAAGATTAGGGGCAACTCTACTGTAACAGGTAGCGGGCAGCCACTTTATGTAGTAGATGGTGTTGCTTTGGACGGAAGATCAGTAGCACCAGGCTTGGGTGAAGTTGGTTTAGGAGGGAGCAATCCTGGTTCAAACCCATTAAATTTTATTAATCCTAATGATATTGCTTCTATTGATGTTTTGAAAGATGCTTCTGCAACTGCAGTGTATGGTTCAAGAGCTGCTTATGGGGTTGTTTTAATAACTACCAAAAAAGGACAGTCTGGTCAACCTAAAATAGAATTTGGGGTATCTGGAGGATTTTCTAAAATTGCTAAAAAATTAAAGGTATTAGATGCCAGCCAGTTTAGAAAGGCACTTGCATATTATAATTTGGGAACTGCAAATGATAAAGGTGCAAGTGTTGATGCATTGGATGCCATTCTGCAAACTGGTAAGGTACAAAATTATAACGTTGCAATAAGCGGCGGTACTGATGGCGCAAGGTACCGGTTCTCTATGGGAGCACTTGATCAAACAGGTATTGTGAGAAAAACAGGCATTAAAAAATACACGGCAAATATCAGCGGCAATTTTAAATTTTTAGAAAAGAAGAACCTTGGTTTGGATATTAATATTATCCCAAGCCAATACATTAATGATTTGGCTCCTATTTCAAACAATGCAGGATCAAGGGGTAGTTTAATCGGCAATGCGTTGCAATGGAATCCAACAGAAAAATTAATTTTACGCAATGCAGCTAATACATCAGATTCATTTAATGTTAAAAGAGGTGGTGATCTGATCAATCCGGTTGCACTTCAAAATGCATATACAGACAGGTCAAAAGTAACGACTGTACTGGCAAGTATTTCTCCATATATAAAGATTGTAAAATCTTTGGAATACAGGTTTTTATACAGCATAAATTATGCTACCGGTAACAGAAGAACAACCCTGCAGCCATATATCAATTTCAACGATGTTTTGGATAAAGGCCGTGCTTTGATTGCAACAAACGAATTGATAACACAGCAATACACTCATACGTTAAACTACAATGACAAAATTGCAAGTAAATTAAACTTAAATGCTGTAGTTGGTTACGAATACATTAAATACACAAATAAAGGTTCCTACTTGGGTGGTTATGGTCAACCAAATGGAGGATTTGGAAACTATGGTTTGGATTTTACTGATTACATTCAATACACAAATTCAACTAACAGAAGTATTGGTTCTTTTAATGACCCTACTTCTGAACTTCAATCTTATTTTGGCCGTGCTGTATTCAATTATAGTGATAAGTATTTGCTAACTGCTACTTTCCGGGCGGATGGTTCTACTAAATTTGGTAAAAATAATAAGTATGGTTACTTCCCGTCGTTCTCTGCAGCGTGGAATGTCTCTAAAGAAAGTTTCTTTAAAGTAGATTTCATCAATTCATTGAAACTGCGTGCAGGCTGGGGTAAAACCGGTAACCAGGAATTTCCGTCGGGTGCTGCTCAAAGAAGATACTCTTTTTCGGGTGATGGAAGCGGTGGCTTAGGTCCTGTTAATAATGCTAACGACGATTTGAAATGGCAATCAGACAAGCAGTATAATATTGGTGCTGATATCACTATCCTGAAAAATAAAGTGTCTATTACTATGGACTACTTCAATAAAAATACTTCTGACCTGTTGTTCCCTACAGAACCAATCCAGCCAGCGGCACCAGGTGGAGCTGTAACCTGGAAAAACCTTGCTGGTAATATCGTTAATAAAGGTTTCGAGTTTGCAGTAAATGCAACAGTTGTAAGCCAAAAAGATTTTACCTGGGATTTGGGAGTGAATGCTACATTTATAAAGAATGTTGTAACTGGTCTTTCTGGCTCAATCAATACAGGTGCTTTAAGTGGCCAGGGAATTTCTGGTTCAACTTCAGAAGTACTTCGTACTGGCCTTCCTATCAATGCCTTCTTTACAAGGGATTTCCTTGGGTTTGATAAAACAACCGGATTGGCGAACTATACAAAAGATGGTGATGTATTGTATTACAAAGGAAGCCCCAATCCAAAAACTTTGATTGGGTTAACTACTTCAGTGACATATAAAAAATTGAGTTTTACGGCTAATATGAACGGAGCATTTGGTCATTTGATCTACAACAATACATTGAATACGGTTGTTAACGTAGGTAGTATTAACAATGGTAAAAATATTGCGGTTTCTGTTTACGAAAATCCTGTAAAAGAATCTTTTGCTAATCCGGTTACTGCTTCTTCAAGATTTCTTGAAAAAGGAGATTATCTTAAACTGGCAAATGCTACACTAAGTTATAATGTAGGAAATGTAGGTAAAATATTTAAAGGGGTTAGCGTGTATGTAACTGGTCAGAACCTTTTCGTAATTACAAAATTCACTGGGTTTGATCCTGAAGTGAATGTAGATAAAAGTATAAACGGTGTTCCTTCTGTAGGCATCGAGTATATTCCTTATCCATCCGCCAAAACAGTAACCTTTGGATTAAATGTGTCTTTATAATCATTAATACAAAATAGTTTATTATATGAAAAAGAAAATAGTAATACTTGCAACATCCTTAACGATTGTTTTTGGAAGTTGTACAAAACTGGATGAAAAATTGAATGGGGACACTAACCCCAGCCAGGCAGCCGGTAGCGCTAATGTAAGTGCTTTATTAACGAGTACTTATAATAGTTTTAGGGGAATGTACCAGGATCAGGGAAATCTTATTGCCCTAGGTGAAATGTCTACTGATGCTATGATTGGGCCAACACGTGGTGGCGACTGGGATGACAATGGTGCATGGCGTGTATTGCATACGCATCGTTTTGATGGTGATAATGCACACGTAGTAGATGTGTTTTCCGGCTTAGGTGGTGTAAACTATGCAGCAACAGATCTTTTGCGTTTTAGCCCAACGCCACAACAGGCAGCAGAAGCAAGATTTCTACGTGCATTGGCTCAATACCTGCTTTTAGATCTTTATGATCAGGTTCCTTACCGTGAACCAGGCGAAAGTGCTGTGTTACCTTCTGCGGTTAGAAAAGGTACAGAAGAGTTAAATTACCTTATCACAGAACTAACTGCTATTATTCCTGATTTGCCGGTTGGTCCTGTTACAAAGGCAAATAAAGACGCAGCCAAAACATTATTGATGAAATGCTATTTAAATAAAGGTGTTTATGCAAGCCGTACAGCACCTACATTTGATGCAGCAGATATGCAAAAAGTAGTTACCCTTGCTGATGAAATAATTGCTGGTCCTTATTCTTTTGCAGTTAACTATTTTGACAACTTTGCTCCAAACAATGATGCTATTGGTAAAGAAAACATCTTTGCCCAGGAAAATATCGGTGGTACGTCTTCCGGTGGTATCAGATCGAGGTGGCACATGACAATGCACTACAACCAGCAACCAAGTGGTTGGAATGGCTTCACTTCATTGTCTGACTTTTACAACAAGTTTGAAGCTTCTGATAAAAGAAGAGGTGTAGCTTACAATTACACCAGCCCTGTGAATGGAAATGTTAACCCTGCAAATGCGGTTAACGTGGGTTTCTTGGTAGGACAACAATACAATATGGTAACTGGTGCTGCATTGCAAGACAGAACTGGTGCTCCTTTGGCATTTACTCCTGAAGTAAAAATTATCGAAAAAGGAACCAATCTTGAAGTAACTGGTATACGTTGCTATAAATTCCCAATTGACTTTCAATTTGATGATAATGGTAATGTAAATAATGATTGCCCTATCTTCAGGCTGGGTGATGTAATGCTGATGAAAGCTGAAGCTTTATTACGTTCTAACAGTGCTGCTACTGGTTTAACAATTGTAAATACTCTTCGTGCCAACAGGGGTGCTACAGCATTGGGTTCATTAACATTGGATAATATGCTGGATGAAAGAGGACGTGAAATGTATTTCGAAACATGGAGAAGGCAGGATTTGATCCGCTTTGGAAAATTCCTTCTACCAATGCAGGAAAAAGCCGATGCAAGTGATCCTAAATATTTATTGTTCCCAATACCAAACGGTCAGTTAGCAGGTAATCCTAATTTATCTGCCAACCCTGGATATTAATCAATTATTTTATTGAAATTTAAACTAAAGGTCATTGTATAATGACCTTTAGTTTTTTGTTTAAAGCAGTATCACCGTAATTATTCGCCAAATTTTATTTGGTAAATGAATTATAGGCTTAATAAATTTAATTTGCATCATCTTCCATTATTCTGGAAAACAATGTTTAATTATAATATCCGGTTAATGAGGATTTTTTCATTTCTTTTTATTGTTTTATTTGTTTTGTCCTGTAATAAAAAACAGGATAAAAAACTGTTTCAATTGGTTGAAAATTCCGGTATTGATTTCAAAAATAAAGTGATTGATCAGAAATATGAGAACAGTTTTTTTTACCGCAATTACTATAATGGTGGTGGTGTTGCCATTGCAGACATTAATAACGATGGCCTGTGCGATGTGTTGTTAACCTCCAATATGGGAGAAAATAAATTCTACCTCAACAAAGGCAATTTTAAATTTGAAGATATTTCGGTTAGTGCCGGTTTAAAGCAGGACAGCATGTGGAGCAGCGGTGTTACGTTTGCTGATGTAAACAACGATGGCTGGCTCGACATTTATATCTGCAATGCCGGCCACATGAAAAATGGCAACCGTATCAATAAATTATACATCAACAATCACAACCTAACATTTACAGAGTCTGCTGCCAAATACGGCCTCGATATAAAGGCATACACAACCCATGTTTCCTTTTTTGATTATGACTTGGATGGCGACCTCGATTGTTTTATGATCAACAATAGTCCATTGCCATTGAATAATCTTGGGTATGAGAACAAGCGGGACCTACCAGATGCAAAATGGCCTGTTGCCGACATTCTAAAAGGTGGCGGTGATCATTTGTTCCAGAATAACAATGGTGTATTTAAGGAAGTTACACAGGAAGCAGGCATTCACGGCAGCCTGGTCAGTTTTGGGCTTGGCGTTTCCGTTAGCGACCTAAATAATGATGGCTACCCGGATGTATATGTTGCCAACGATTCCTATGAAAGGGATTATATGTACATCAATCAAAAAAATGGCACTTTTAAAGACATTACAGAAGATTGTGTCAATCAGCTGAGCTTTTCATCAATGGGTGCTGACATTGCCGATGTAAACAACGATGGCTACAATGATATTTTTACCACTGATATGTTGCCCGGTGATGATTTTCGTTTAAAAACATTGGGTGCTTTTGATAACATTGATCTCTACAATAAAAGGATACAGGTAGGCTTTTACAGGCAGTTTATGAAAAACTGTCTTTTCATTAATAATAAGAATGGACAGTTTTACGAAGCCGCTAATTATGCCGGCGTATCGGCTACCGACTGGAGCTGGGGTGCCTTGTTCTTTGATGCTGATAATGACGGGCTCAATGATATTTATGTTTGCAACGGTATCAATCATGATGTTACCAATCTTGATTTTATGGACTTTTTTGCCAATGACCTTATTCAGAACATGGCTTTATCCGGTCACAAAGAAAGTGTTGATTCTGTGTTGATGCATATACCGGTTACACCGGTTGCAAACAAAGCATTTCATAACAACGGCAATTTTTCTTTTTCAGATGCTGGAGAATCATGGGGCTTCACACAGCCCAGTTTTTCCAATGGAGCAGCCTACGCCGATTTAGACAACGATGGTGATTTGGATTTAATCGTAAACAATGAGAACCAGGCCTCGTTTGTTTATAAGAACAATTCGAGGGAAGAAAATAAGAATAATTACATCGGTATAACTTTAAAGGGTAGCCCAAAAAACACCTTTGCGATCGGCGCAAAAATAATGCTGTACAAAGGCACAGAGATCTTTAGTAGAGAGGTAGTACCGAGCCGTGGCTTCCAGAGCAGTGTGGACTATAAACAGGTCATCGGGCTGGGAAAGAACACATCAGTAGATTCTATGATCATCCTCTGGCCCGACAGAACCTACAGCAGGTACGATAAGCCGGAGCTCAATAAAGTTCATACGATACAGCAGCCGGCAACCGGGATACTTTATCACTTCGATCAACCAATCGTAACTCCATTACTACAACTAGTAGCAACCACAATGGACAAACATACCGAAGATGATTATGTAGATTTTTATTATGAAAGAAACCTG
>JANMJU010000225.1:0-3396 GCA_031371545.1 Chitinophagaceae bacterium | reverse complement strand
GGATTGTGAGGATGTATTACCAAACTCAATCCGCAGGCAAACCATTTTTCTCCTTGGATCTTGAGTTGCGTTCGCATGGCTTCCGTTACATCGCCAAAAACAATAGAAGTATTTACGCCACCTTTTTCAAAAACATTTCCATTGGCAATCACTCTTGTTTTTCCACCACCACCTTCAGGCCTTTCCCACTTATCTTCTACAAAAACAGCTTTGCCATCTGCTGCTTCCAAAGCCGCACAAATATCATCCTGCAATTGATGAATGATGGCTATCCAGTTTTCTTTTATGTTCACAATAGTATCAATTAAACAATTATCCATTATCCTTTAAACTCGTATTCTTTCACCGCATCTACAAATGCCCTTGCATTATCAACCGGAACATTTGGTGTGATACCATGCCCCAGGTTAGCAATATAATTTTGCACTCCAAATGCATCAATCATTGCCGTTACTTCTTTCTTAATATCTGGAATAGTGCCTAATAATTTTGATGGATCAAAGTTACCCTGGATGGTAATTTTATTGCCGGTTAATTCTCTTGCCATTTGTGGAGAGATGCACCAGTCAATACCCACACCTGCTGCACTGCTTTCGCTGATATCTTTCAACGCATACCAACTTCCTTTAGGAAATAAAATAACGGGCACATCCTCTTTCAACGCATCGGCAATTTGAAATAAATAAGGCTGAGCAAATATTTTAAAATCAGCAGGGCTTAAAGCACCAGCCCAACTATCAAATACCTGCAAAGTATCAGCGCCTGCTTTTGCCTGCAGTTTTAAATAACTGATGGTGATGTTAGTAATTTTTTGCAATAACTGATGTGCCAGCTCGGGTTGAGTGTAGGCAAACTGTTTGGCTTTATCCCAGGTCTTGCTGCCTTTGCCTTCTACCATGTAGCAAAGAATTGTCCATGGAGCCCCGGCAAAACCAATCAATGGCACACGGTTATTTAATTCTTTTTTTGTCAATGACAATGCATCATAAACATACTTCAAACTTTCTTCTGCGCCGATGGTAACCAGGGCATCAATGTCTTTTTGTGTTTGAATAACTTTTGGCAATGACGGGCCTTTGCCTTCTTCCATCAATACTTCCAAACCCATGGCCTGTGGTATCACCAAAATATCACTGAAGATTATTGCCGCATCAACACCAACTTGATCAACAGGCTGCAATGTAATGGCAGTCGCTAATTCAGGGGTTTGCACCCGGGTAAAGAAATCATATTTTGCTTTCAATACTAAATAATCGGGCAGGTACCTGCCAGCCTGCCGCATCATCCACACCGGAGGACGTTCTACTTTTTCCTTTCTTAATGCCTTTAATAATAAATCGTTTTGTAGCATAACTTTTTATTTCTGATGTATGATTTCTGATTTATGAATTAGAATGTATGATTTGATGCCTGATAATTCACAATTAACAATTTACCATTGCCTTATTCATCATTCACCAAAATATTCTATCATTTTACTCACCAAGTTTTCTTTTCCGGGTGCATCGCTGATGATGATTTTATTGGTACTGTATTTTTTTATTTCATTTGCTGTGGTATTACCAATCGCAAATAAAATTGTTGTATCGGTTAATTTATTTTTTTGAAAAAAACTTTGCACTGCACTGGGACTAAAGAATAAAATACCATGGTACTGCTTTTCTATTTTATGCGGTACAGCAATGGTTTGATACACTACAATTTCATTCACCACAACTTCATGCTGCCGCAAAATTTCCGGCAGTTCATCCCTGCGTTGATCGCCACAAAAGAAAATCACTTCATCCACAAACCTATCTTCTGCAATCAGTTCCGCCAGTGATGCTGCATCGCTGGCTGTGCCTGCTATTTTCACTTCGCCAAAATATTCTTTTACCAACCTGCCGGTAGCAGTACCGATGGAATAAATTGCCCAATCGGGTTGAAGGCTATCTAAAAAAATCGTGACTGCATCTACTGCATTCATGCTGGTAAATACTACGGTGGCTGTTTCAGTTGAAACCAGTTCTATTTCCTGCTGCACTTCTACTGACAGGATGCTTTCTGTTTCTATAAAAGGCGAGACTTCAATTTCAATACCTGCCTGAGAAGCTTCTTCAATCAGCGTTTCGGGCAGTGGCCTTGTACATAATATGTGAATGTTATTATTTTGCATTGCGAATGCCTTCAATAATTTTTTGTCCGCCCTTTTGTAAAATTTCTGTTGCAGCCTTTGCTCCTAAATCAACTCCGTCATACACCCCTGCTTTGGCATCTATCTCCACTTTTTCTTTTCCATCAATAGATAAAATATTTCCCTTAAAAACAATTTCATCCTGTTCCATCACTGCCAATGCACTGATGGGTGTTGAACATCCGCCTAACAATATTCTTAAAAAATCTCTTTCAATTTTTGTACACAAAGCAGTTTCGCTATGATTAAAATATTGACAGGCATCCAGGCAAAAATCATCCGCCTCCCTGCACACAACCATGATGGCACCTTGCGCCGGCGCAGGCAACATCCATTCTAATTCAATACTATTTTCAGGACGCAGCCCAATCCGCTCTAAGCCTGCAGCAGCAAAGATGGCGCCCCGCCAGTTGCTCTCTTCCACTTTACGCAGCCTGGTATTTACATTGCCCCGGAGGTTTTCAAGATGATGATTTGGAAAACGATTGAGCCATTGTGCTTTTCTACGGACGCTGCTAGTGGCTATAGTGAATTGTGAGTGATCAGTGATGAGTGATGAGTTAAGCCATTCAGCATTCACATAACCCAATTGATCACCGATAACTGATAACTCGCCTTTATGCACCAGCAAATCTTTATAAGAAGCCCTCTTCAACACCGCCGCCTGCACAATTCCTTTTGCCAATTGTGTTGGTACATCTTTCATGGAATGAACAGCGATGTCAATTTTATTATTAAGCAAAGCAATGTCCAGGCTTTTAGTAAAGATTCCCTGCACACCCATTTCATACAGCGGTGTTTGCAAATCAATATCACCTTCGCTTTTAATGTAAACTAATTCTGACTGGAAATTATTTTTTGCAAGAAGCTGCTGTACCTGTGTTGCCTGCCATACCGCCAATTGGCTTTCTCTTGTCCCTATCCGTATCACTTTCACCATTGGCTTTAGTTTGTGCCTGTAGCAATGTATTCATTGATAGCTTCTATATAACTGCAGCCACGCTGGTTTTTATTACGCATTTTTATAGCCATGCCATTGATCACCTTTTGTATTTTATCGTCTGTATTGGTGGCGGTAAAAATTTGAGTTGCTGAGTAGCTAATAAACATATCGCAGGATTGCATAGCGTATAATTTATTTTTTACAGCTTTTAATACCGGTACATGCTTACGCAAATCATGCCATTCTAAAAAATCGTTGATGTGTTTTTTAATGATGACTG
>JANMJU010000207.1:0-3501 GCA_031371545.1 Chitinophagaceae bacterium | reverse complement strand
CGCTTCCCACCAACTCACCCATCTCGGGTCTGAAAAGGCGGCCTAGCGGGCAGGGTTGGTGGGGAAATGGTTAATGGTTGGAAGGTTGCCGACGGCTGGTTAATTTTATTATCTAAAATTGCAAGCATTTAATACCACAATGTACCAATGCTGGGTTTTCCAAAATCATGCCAAAGCATTTAATTGATAAAAGCAAATGTTGTATGCTTTCATTAATAGCTTTGTAATTAATTTTAAAATTATTCTTTTTTTATGATACGTACAATAATGCTTCTTTTGTTTTCAAATATTTTTATGACGGTTGCCTGGTATGGAAATTTAAAAGACATACACATGCCGCTATGGAAGGCCATTTTAATAAGCTGGGGCATTGCTTTTTTTGAATATTGCCTGATGGTACCGGCCAACAGGTTTGGATTTGTAAATGGTATAAATGGCTTTCAGCTGAAGATAACACAGGAAGTAATTACATTAATAGTATTTTCTGTATTTGCAGTATTTTATTTAAAAGAACCCTTTCAATGGAAGTACTTGGTGAGTTTTGTTTTTTTAATTGGAGCTGTTTATTTTATGTTTAAAAAATAACGGGGAAGTTTTTCTACATGCGGGATAAATTTTTATTGTGCCGTCAATTTACCAATTCTTCCACCACCGCCGGCAAAGAAAACTGCTTTGCCATTTTTTGCTTTTCGGCATACATGAAAACTTTCTTTGCTGATCCAGTTCCAGTTGCTGCCCTCGTCACTGCTGTAGTCAACACCATTTAATCCGCAACTGATCCAGTTTTTTTTGCTGATGTATTCCACACAGCTCCGGTAGCCATGCGGAGGAGTAATTGGAGCTGCAAAAGTTTTTCCTCCATCAGTTGTGATAAAACAATTTTTTTCAACTGCATCTTTTGTATTGAAGTCGCCACCCACCACTATCATGGTTGAAGTATTTTTAACTGCAACCGAATTAGCACCAGTCGTTTCTTTTCCCTGCAGGATAGGCAGGTTAATTTTTTTATTTCTTATAAACATCCTACTGCCCAAACCACCGGTTACAAACACTGCTTCCTTTTGATTGAGCTTTCTTACATTGGTGCCGCTGCTGGCAAACATGGCTTCACCACTGTCTGCTACAGGATAATTTGCAGAAGGAATTTCTCTCCAGTGCATGCCGCCATCAAAACTCCGGGCAATAAAAATTTTGTTGTTGATGGGATCACCTACTACAATGCCGCTCATTTCATTCCAAAATTCCATGGCATCTAAAAATATCCCTTTGGTTTTATTTTCATACACCACTTTCCAGGTTTCACCTGCATCAGAAGTTCTTAAAATATAAGCTGGTTCACCAATGCCCATGATGACTGCAGCCGTTTCATCAAATGCTTCAATATCCCGGAAATCATTTTTTTCAAAACCTTTTACGGTCATCCATTTCCAGGTAATGCCGCTGTCAACACTTAGTGCAACGGTGCCGCCACTGCCACTTGCCCAGATAACCCTGTCACTTACCACACTCAATCCCCGTAAAGATGTTTTTGTTCCGGATGCAAGCAGCTGTACCATTTGTGCATTTATTGAAACACTGCAGGTAAGTTTGGTGAGGATAAAAATTATTATTTTGATTTTAGTAAGCATACCGTCATTTTTGCAACCAAGATAACAGATAATTTACGAATTGCATCCTTGGGCTTTACTCAGGATTTTGACGAATGTAGAATAATGGAAGCAAGGAGTTTACAAACTATCTAATTAATAATTATCAATTTATTCATTTTCAATTCTCAATTTAAAATATGATTTCATACTGGATAAGCAGAACAGAACTGCTGCTGGGAGAAGAAAAACTAACTGCGTTAACCAATAAAAATGTGCTGGTGGTTGGTCTTGGTGGAGTAGGAGGTATCTGTGCTGAAATGATTGCCAGGGCTGGTATTGGCAGCATGACCATCGTGGATGGGGATGTGGTGGACTTGAGTAATTGCAACCGGCAAATTGCTGCATTGCACAGCAAAGAAAATATGCTGAAAGCAACGGTAATGGCTGAACGCTTGAAAGACATTAACCCGGAATTGAAATTAACTGTCATCACTGAATTTATAAAAGAAGAAAGAACTGTTGAAATAGTGGAGGCACAACGATACGATTATGCAGTGGATTGTATTGACACACTTTCGCCAAAAGTATGGTTTATCAAAACCTGTGTAGATAGAAAAATTCCGATTGTAAGTTCATTAGGTGCCGGAGGAAAACTTGATCCTGCACAAATTAAAGTGGCTGATATTTCAAAAAGTTATAAATGCAAACTTGCCCGGTACGTTCGTAAATACCTGCATGAATTTGGCATCACTACCGGTGTGAAAGTGGTGTTTTCGCCAGAAGATATTGAACAGGAAAAAGTGATTGTAACAGAAAAGGCGTTTCCAAAAAAAACAATCATCGGTACCATCTCTTACATGCCCAATATTTTTGGATGTACCGTTGCCAGTGTGGTGATAAGGGATCTTTGTGACTAAGTATGATTGGTAAGTGTATATTTTATAAAAAAGAACGCTACCTGTGCTGTGCATTTATCAGCAAGGCTTTCAACGGAAATGCCGGAGGCATTCTGCAAAATAATGGCTGGTGTGGTACTGAACATATCGAGTATAAAACTTACCAGCAGCAAGCCCAATGACTCTTTGTTATATTTATCTTTTACATAAATAAAAATACAAATGGCAATGCCTGGAGCGATGGATAAAGCCAATAAACCCATAGTGATATTTTTTGTATTACTTTTGAAAAGATTAGGAACATTTATATTTCCAAACTAAAAAAATCCCGGACGGGTTGCTGCTGCATGAGCCATAATTTTATTTCAATAGATGATAGCCATACCGATTTTGAACAGGTAAAAAATATGCTGGCATCAAACCAATTAATTTCTATAACACCCGATGCACAAAAAAAAATCAATGACTGCAGGGCTTACCTTGATAAAAAAATAGACAGCGGAGATGAATTGTTTTATGGCATTAATACCGGCTTTGGTTATCTGCAAAATGTACAAATAGACAAACATCAGTTGCAGGAATTGCAAAGCAACCTTATAAAATCTCATGCCTGTGGATTGGGAGAAGAAGTGCCGGAGGAGATTGTGAAACTGATGTTGCTGCTTAAAATTAAATCGCTCAGTTACGGTTATTCCGGTGTGCAGATGGATACGGTAAGCCGCCTGGCAGATATGTACAATAATAATGTACTGCCGGTAATATATACACAAGGGTCATTAGGTGCTTCTGGTGATTTAGCACCGCTTAGCCATTTGAGTTTGCCGTTGATTGGCCTGGGTGAAGTAAACCATGAAGGCAAAAAAATATCAGCATCGGACGCATTGAAAAAAATGGGCTGGGAGCCGATTGGACTGCAAAGCAAGGAAGGGCTTGCATTGATAAATGGGACACAATTCATGAGTGCTTATGGTATGCACAACCTGGTGCAGGCACACCGCTTACTGCAATGGGCCGAT
>JANMJU010000160.1:0-18169 GCA_031371545.1 Chitinophagaceae bacterium | reverse complement strand
TGGTGAATGTTACAGTCACCGGTGCATTGCCGGTGTTTGTTAAGGCTCCTGTAATATTACCAGATCCGCTGGCTGCTATACCTGTTACGGAAGCAGTATTATTCCTTGTCCAATTGTACGTAGTGCCACTGACATTGCTGCTTAATGCAACCGGTGTTATTGTTGCTCCCGAACATATTGTTTGTGTTGATGGAGTTGCTACCACATTCGGTGTTGGATTTACCAGTATTGTAGCTGTAATGGGTGTACCTGAACAACCAGTACCTGTTGGGGTAATGGTGAATGTTACAGTCACCGGTGCATTGCCGGTGTTTGTTAAGGCTCCTGTAATATTACCAGATCCGCTGGCTGCTATACCTGTTACGGAAGCAGTATTATTCCTTGTCCAATTGTAGGTAGCACCGTTGGCACCTCCACTTGATACAATCGGTGTTATTGTTGCTCCCGAACAAATCGTTTGCGATGATGGAGTTGCCACTACCAAGCTGGCTGTTGGATTTACCAATACTGTTGCTGTATTAGTGCAACTACTTGATGATGCTGTAATGACAAATGTCACATAAATCGGTGCTGTTGTAGTATTTGTTAAAGTTCCTGTGATATTACCAGATCCGCTGGTTGCAATACCTGTTACTGAAGCTGTATTGTTTCTTGTCCAATTGTATGTGGTACCGTTAGCACCGCCGCTTAATACCACTGGTGTTATTGCAGCTCCCGAACAAATTGTTTGTGATGATGGGGTTGCCACTACCACACTAGCTGTAGGATTTACCAGCACCGTTGTAGTAATGGGGGTACCGGTGCAACCATTTGCTGTTGGGGTAGTGGTAAATGTTACGGTCACAGGCGATGCAGTAGTATTTGTTAAAGCACCGGTGATATTACCAGATCCGTTGGCTGCTATTCCCGTCACTGAACTTGTATTATCTCTTGTCCACTTATAGGTTGTGCCGCTCACGCTGCCGCTTAATAAAACCGGTGTTATTGTCGCTCCCGAACAAATCGTTTGTGATGATGGGGTCGCTACAACATTAGGCTTGGGATTTACCAGTACTGTTGCTGTTATTGGTGTACCAGAGCAACTGGTCGTTGTTGGTGTAATAGTGAATGTTACAGTAACCGGAGCAGTAGTTGTATTCGTTAATGTACCCCTGATATTACCAGCTCCGCTGGCTGATATACCTGTTACCGAAGCTGTATTATTTCTTGTCCAGTTATAGGTTGTACTACTAAGACTGCCACTTAATACGATTTGAGTTATTGTTGCTGCCGAACAAATCGTTTGTGCTGATGGCGTTGCAGTCGCATTCATTGCCCCTAAATAAAGTGTCACTATGGGAAGTACAGAACAATAATTTACCGGGTCATCTTTATATACATCCAGGTAAATGAAAGCATATCCGTTTATAAGGTCATTGGAGCCAGGTGTATAAGTTGGATTTTGCGATAAGGGATTATTAAAAGAGCCATCACCTGAAGAAAGCCATTGAATTACACCACCTGGAGATACAGAGGATGTTGCATTTGAAAAAGTTACTGAACCGCTACTTAGACAAATTTGATTAATGC
Organism: Chitinophagaceae bacterium; assembly: GCA_031371545.1. Lineage (GTDB taxonomy): Bacteria > Bacteroidota > Bacteroidia > Chitinophagales > Chitinophagaceae > Ferruginibacter. Next base: position 16,600 of record JANMJU010000160.1, on the reverse strand, counting down.
CATTGTTAATATTGGCAATACAACTGGTTTGTGCAGCTGTAGTTAAAGAAAAGACTGTTGTTAAAATAAACAGTAAAAAATTAATTAGCAGGCTACTCGGATATTTGGAATTACTTGTTTCTTGATTACGATATTCCATTACTTCCATTATTAAAAACTATTAAATTGATTTATGAATCAAATTTGCGGTTACCTTGTTGATGCAGCAAGCTGTTCTTGATTAAAAAAAATGAATAAAAAAGCAAGAATGCCAGTGGCTACAAAAAAACTTCTTTTAGAAAGTAATTATTACCAACAAAGCAGAGCCAAACATATATTCTTGGAAAATAACAGGATATTAAAATTTTCTATCTTAAGATTACCGGATGTAAAAAAAACTGCTAACGGTTGGATAAAATCATGAGGATAAAAGAAATAATTTTTACACAATAACTATACAGTTTTATAAAGTTACAGTGTAAAATTATTAAATTGTTTTTTTAATTCAATAATTTTTTTAATTTTTGTAAAATCATTTACTTCTCCTTTATTCTATTGTTTTACTAAACAGTACCAATATTTCCCAAATTAAGCCAAGTCAATATCCTAAATATGTTGATATCTTACTGCTTGGGCAGCGTCTTTTATCTAGCTGTTTTTGTAAAATGAGATATTGCAAAATAATAAAAAACTATATTTTGTTGATTTTTAATTTACACCCTTACCCTTATTAACTTTAATAAAAGCATCAAAAATATTTTTGAAATGAAAAAAATAATCCTCCTCTCAGCATGTATGCTGTTTAGCATTTTTATACTGGTTAGTTTTTCCAGCAAAAACAAAGCAACTTCCATTGCAACCCGACCTGCAGCAAACATTATTAATTGCATTGCGCCAACACTTATAACAGCAGCGGCTTTTGAAGTTAAGTACCAACCTAACGCTTTGATGGTACGCAAAAATGTTGATGCACTAACTACAGAAGAACTCAACGCCTTAAAAGTTGGCTTTATTAAAATGAGAGCATTGCCCTACATCAATCCCACCAGTTGGACATACCAGGCTGCCATACACGGTACTACATTGACTAATAACCTGCCTTCATGGAATTCCTGCCACCAGGTAGGCCAGGCCTATTTTTTTCTGGCCTGGCATCGTATGTATACATATTTTTTTGAGCGGATTCTCAGAGCTAAATCCGGGAGAGCCAATCTTACACTGCCTTACTGGAACTATCAAATCAATCCAATATTGAATGCTGCATATCGTGATAACAGTCCAGGCAATCCACTGTATGACGCTACAAGGAATCCGGCAATCAACAGTGGAGGTCAATTGTCTGCCAGCATCATGACAGCTTTTTCCAATTCATTAGATTTAATACCTTTTTATACTTTTCAAAGTAATTTGAATGGGCCACATGGTTCTGTGCATACTAGTGTTAATGGAAATATGGCTAACATATTAACTGCTGCCAAAGATCCTGTTTTCTTTCTGCATCATTCCAATATTGACCGGTTGTGGGAAGAATGGCTAAGCAAATGCGGCGGTAGGGCTAACCCTGTCGATACCGCTTTTCTAAATACTACATACACTTTTTTTGATGAAAATGGAGCTGCTGTTAGCATGCGTGGAAGTCAGTTAGTGCAAATATCTACGCAATTAAATTACAAGTACGATGTTCTGCCTTCCACACCAACCTGTCCTGCTTCCCGGGCTGTATTTGTCAACAGGCAACCTTTGCTAAAAAAGGAATCTGCTGTTGAAATAAAAGGTGAAACAAAAAAAACAAATTTTATTGAGGCAGCACAAGTACAACTTGAAACTTTTATTAAAACAAATAAAAGAACCAATTTTAATTTTGCCAGCAATACAGAACCAGAAAGATTGGTAATGACTTTTAACGGTATAAAAATTGGCCAGATGCCACAAGGTGTTGTAGAAGTTTACCTGAATCTTCCTGCAGGAGTAACTCCCACTTCAGCTAGTAAGTATTTTGTCGGCCTGCTGGATCTTTTTGCTTCTCAGCATATTGCGATGCATGCTTTACATGGAATACATGACAGCGATGAAATTGAACTGGATGCAACTAAAGTTGCCCAGGCCCTGGGGCTTACATTGGAAAATATAAGAAATGCAGAAGTATCTTTTGTTGTGAGAGGTTGTAAATTAAATGGCATTGAATTGAAAACTGAAGCTCAAATAACAATACCACATATTCAATTTTCAATAGATAAATATAGAAATTAAATAGTGCTGCGGCGCAGTAAAGTTTAATTGGGAGTTTACCAAATCAGGGTTTTATTTTTTACTTTCTGTAAATGTTTAAACAAGCTATCTTATTGATATGTGCATTGACTGTTTGCAGCTGTACACAGGCTCAGGTAAAAAAGAAAATTAAAAAAGGCCGCCGCAATAAATCAGAAAGCCAGTTTATGCTGGATGAAAATTATTTTCAGGCTGAATGGGAGTTTGGTCATGAAACCATTACTGATGATGTCAATACAACTGTATACCCAAACCTGCTGCTGCGTTATGGCATCAACAAGAAAATAGAAGTAAATGCTGAAATAAATTTCCTCACTGCACATGATGAATTAGCCCAAAGTACAAATACTTCAGGCATTGAGCCAGTTTCTATCGGAGCCAATTACCTGCTCCTTGCCGAAACAAAAAGAAGTCCTGCCATCATTTTTTCCGGTCAGTTGGCATTGCCTTTTTTAGCAAGCAAAAATTTTACGACCAATTATTTGGCTCCTTCATTACAGGTGGTAGTGGAAAAAGCAATAAATGAGAAAACAATTACTGGGCTAAGCACCGGCGTTATGTGGGATGGGTTTATAACAGCACCGGCTTACATTTACAATGGAATGGTTTCTTACAACATTACAAAAAAATGGATGCTTACTTCAGAATGGTTTGGATTTATTAACGGCGGTGCTCCACAGCATAATACCGATTTGAGTATTACTTACACAGTGAATAAAAGTGTACAATTTGCAGTTACTTCCGGTATTGGGCTTTCACCTGCAGCACATAAAAGTTATGTTGGTATAAATGGGGTTTGGGGTTGCAGTATGAAAGGAAGAAAAAAATCAAAAGTTTTCTAACCTTTAAAAATGGTTTTTGATGATAAATTTATTAACCAAAAAATTGAAAACGATAATAAAAAAACATTCACTTTAATTCCAATACCCACTACTTCCAATTAACATTTACTTTTGCACTTAAAGTAAATCATTTTGAGTTTTCCCATTTTATTACTAACGCCACCTTTTACCCAATTAAATACCCCGTACCCGGCTACGGCTTATTTAAAAGGATTTCTCAATACAAAAAATATTGCATCGGTGCAGGCCGACCTGGGCATTGAAGTAACCATTGAACTGTTTAGTAAAAACGGGTTGACAAAATTATTTGCTGCAATTGATACCAACAAAGAGCTGAGTGAAAATGCAGGACGCATCATTGCACTGAAAGAAGATTACATACAAATCATTGATGGAGTAATCTTGTTTTTGCAGGGAAAAAATCCTACACTGGCGCACTTGATTTGCAAGCGTGGATTTTTACCTGAAGCAGCAAGGTTTGCACAAACGGAAGACCTTGCCTGGGCATTCGGCAATATGGGTGTGCAGGACAAAGCCAAACATTTAGCCACGATGTTTCTGGAAGATTTATCTGATCTGATTAAAGAATGTGTGGATGAGCATTTTGGTTTTAGCAGGTATGCAGAAAAGTTAGGCCGGTCGGCCGACAGCTTTGATGAATTGTACAACGAACTGCAAAAAGAATATACTTTTATTGATACTATTCTCATCAATATTTTAGCTCAACAAATGAAGGATGTGCAGCCCCAACTGGTGGCACTCTCTATTCCTTTTCCAGGAAATTTATATGCCGGCCTGCGTTGTGGGCAATGGATAAAGCAACACTATCCATCTGCCAAGGTAGTGATGGGTGGCGGCTTTCCCAATACTGAACTACGTTCACTGAGTGATGCAAGGGTGTTTGAGTTTGTAGATTTTATTACACTAGATGATGGCGAAGCTCCTATTGAAAATTTGATTCAGCATTTGCAGGGAAATAAAAAAATGGAGGAATTAAAAAGGACTTTTACTTTAGTAAACAACAAGGTTACCTACATCAACAATACCGCCTGCACCGATTACCGGCAGGGGCAGGTAGGCACTCCCGACTACAGCGATTTTTTGCTGGACAAATATATTTCTGCCATCGAAATCATCAACCCCATGCACAGCCTTTGGAGCGATGGCCGCTGGAACAAACTCACTATGGCGCATGGTTGCTATTGGGGCAAGTGTACCTTCTGCGATATTTCGCTGGACTACATTAAAAATTACGAACCGCTTACTGCACATATTCTTTGCGACCGTATGGAAGAAATGATTGCACAAACAGGCCAAAATGGTTTTCATTTTGTAGATGAAGCAGCACCGCCTGCACTGATGCGTTCGCTAGCATTGGAAATTATTAAACGAAAATTAACAGTAAGCTGGTGGACAAATATCCGATTTGAAAAAAGCTTTACAAGGGATCTTTGTTTGTTGCTGAAAGCATCCGGCTGCATCGGTGTTTCCGGTGGGTTGGAAGTTGCTTCTGACAGGTTATTGCAATTGATACAAAAAGGAATTACTGTATCGCAGGTGGCAAAAGTGAATAAACATTTTACTGAAGCCGGCATCATGGTGCATGCGTATTTGATGTACGGATTTCCCACACAAACAGCACAGGAGACCATTGATTCATTGGAGATGGTGCGGCAGTTATTTGAAGCTGGTATTTTACAATCTGGCTTCTGGCACCAGTTTGCCATGACGGCCCACAGCCCGGTAGGCATGGCTCCTGAGCTATACAAAGTAGAAAAACAAACAACTGCCATTGGCAGTTTTGCCAACAATGATATTGAACACACCGACCCCACCGGGGCCGATCATGACGCTTTCAGTTTTGGACTAAAAAAATCATTACTAAATTTTATGCATGGCACCTGCCTCGATCATCCATTGCATAAATGGTTTGATTTTAAAACACCTAAAACGACGGTGCCGCCAGGTTATATTGTAAATGCGTTGCAGAAAGACGAACTCACCACAAAACCAGCTGCCAAAATTTTCTGGATGGGCAACCTGCCTTTGGTTGAAATTTTTACCAAATCAAAAAAAGGAAGCCAGTGGGAGATGTGCTCACTTACTTTTCAGACAAAGAAAGAAGTGTTTAATATAAAAATAAATGCACCGGAAGGAAGCTGGTTATTTGCGATGCTTCAAAAATTATCAGCCAGTAATAAAGTATATACACTGCAGGAAGTAAAAGATGATTATGAAGCTGTCGGGCTCGATAACTTTGAATTGTTTTGGGATAACAAACCAATAAATACTTTGTACAAAGCAGGCTTGCTGCAATTATAGAAACCTGGCACTCAAAAAATAGATTAGTGTATATTATTAAATATGTGCAGTAGATGAAATATGGTCGGGATTAAAATTAGTTATTCCTCTTAAAGACAGAATACTAACCTGCTATTTCAACTATTGGTTGTTGAAATAGCCTAAATACCAAAGTATCATTATATTTTCAACCGCAAAATTTATTAACTGCTCAACCCTTTACTCAAAATTACTAAGACATTTTTTTCTTTTGTGCAAAAAAGAACAGCGGCAACGTAAAATTTCCACATAAAGTATATATTTATTGCTATATTTTTAAAACTCAATACTTAATATCATTAAATTGCAGCACCAAAACAAAATCACAATGAAAAAAATCTACACATTTTTATTTTTTGCCGCTTTTTCTTTTTCAGCATTACATGCACAAACAGCTATTTCAGTAGGTTCCAATACAGGACAGGGAACTTACTTAAACCCTGCCAATCCCTATGGCCCGATGACATCTGTTGCTACTGGCGCTTCCTGGAACAGGCATGCTTACATTTATCCGGCGAGCCTGCTTACGGGGATAGCTTCGGGTTCCAGCATTGACTCCTTATTTTTTGCCCGGTCATGGGATGGTGTAACAGCACAAGGTACTTTAGCAGGTACTGTTAACTTTAAGATTTATCTTAAAAATACAGCCACTAATACATTTGCAACAGGACCTACCTGGTCAACAGAAATTTCTGGTGCCACTTTAGTATATGACAACGACCCTACTGCTGTTGTAGGCAATGCAAGTGCATTTATCAGGTTTGATGTGGGCACACCTTTTACTTACACAGGAGGTAACCTGGAAGTATTGGTGGAATATACACAATCTGCTGCTACAACAGGTTTGGTAGGATGGGCATATGATAATGGTGCCAGCGAACCAGCTTATATTACCAATTCTATTGCAAGTATTTCAGGTACTACAGGTAGCCCAACCAATACACTGTCTACCCTTAATCTCAGGCATCCATCTATGCTGATTTATTATACTTTTCTTGCTCCAGTTAATCCTGGATTGAACTTCTTTACCGATTTGCCAAATACAACTTGTCATACAACCAATCAAACGGTGGCAATGGAATTACAAAATTTTGGTACAGATCCCATCGCACCAGGAGCAGCAGCAGTAACCTTAAAAATTAGCGGAGCCAACAATTATACTGCTACACTTTTCAATACAGGAACCATTGCAGCCAATGGCACAGAGACAATTACTTTTTCTGGAATAAATCTAAATACACCTGGTTTAAACATTGATACAGCTTATGTAACTATGGCAGGCGATGCACTAAGTACAAATGATACACTTGCAACTGGAGGTAATACCGCCAGCACAATTGCAAGCTTCCCTGCGGTTGAAGATGTGGAAACAACCCTGCCTCTGGTATCCTATGCTTCAACAGTTGCAGGTGGGCAGTTATGGACAATACAATCAGACAGTGCCTATATAAATGTAGATATGTTAGACTCGTTACATGCACATAGCGGCTTGAGTTTCTTCTTTTTTGATAGTTACAGCAGCCCCAACTCTACAGGTGTTGTATCGAGGTTATTTAGTAATTGTGTTACTTTAAATCCAGCACCGGATGGCAGTACATGTACAAATAATCTCAGTTTTTTTATGAGCCATGATACTACTTTTATTTCTTCAAACATTGATGACAGTCTTTATGTAAGTGTTTCCAACGACAAGGGTGTTACCTGGAACAGGATAGGGGCCGGCTTCGGAAGGCTTGATCCAGCTTTTGGAACTCCGGGCTGGCGTGAAGAACTGGTTGACCTTTCAGCTTATGCAGGACAAACTATCCAGATAGGATTTGAAGGTGTGAGTAATTGGGGCAGCATTATCGGGTTAGATGATATTACAGTTAATTCAAGTTGTGTAACCCCACTTACACTTGTAAGCTTTACTGCACAAAAACAAAACAAAACCAACAAGCTTACCTGGAAAACAAGCCAGGAGCTTAATACACTGAAATTTGTAATTGAACAAAGTAAAAATGGACGTGAGTTTGTACAACTGGGTGAAGTAGCAGCAGCAGGTAACAGCAGCACAGAAAGAACCTACAACTTTACACACAACCTGCCGGCAAAAGGCTACAACTATTACCGTCTTAAAATGGTGGACATTGATGGCCGTTTCAGATACAGCCCGGTACGTAACTTGCAAAACCTGGGCATCAATGAAATCAGCAGCTACCCTAATCCTGTAAGGGATAATATGGTGGTAGGTATCAATGCAGATAAAACAGGTATTGCCAATGTGGTAATAACCGACGTTAGCGGTAAAGCTGTATATGCTAAAGTATATACTGTTACTGAAGGCGACAATAATTTCAATATCAATACAGCCAGCCTTACTGCCGGCAATTACATCATCAAAATTCAGATGAGTGAAGATGTGGTGGTAAAGAAATTTATCAAGCTGTAATTTGATTAAACAATTTTCTTTTGAAAAACGCCCCGGATTATCCGGGGCGTTTTTGTTTGTTGTGCTTATGATTTTATGGTTGCCGTTAAGCCGTTTAGGCGTTTTTATTTGTTACTCTGCTCAACGGCAATTCTCTTTATATCCTAATGCAAATTTCTTTGTTAAGACTTGAGTAATATTCATCATTAAAGAAAATCATTACAGGTTAATTGTAAAATTAAATTACAGCACGCAAATGATCTGAATGCAGTTTACAAGGACAGATATGAAGTATGATAAAATTACTTTCCGGTTGAATTTTTCACTTCGTCTTCCATTTTCCACTTTTCAAAAAGGCAAACGACAATGAAAAGATCACTGTCCAGTATACCAGTTCATTACTCCATGCCATGCTGAGAGAGATGTAATGTACTTTCATAAATATCCAGGTATAGATTAAGTAAAGGATGATGGCGATAATTTCGATGGCGAGATTCATTTTTGTTTTGCCGGTACCCGTCACACCATTCAGCCAGATGTTGGCCACACTCATAATGAGCAATCCTGTTGTTACTACCCTTAATACCGGGATACCCTGTTCAACAAATTCGGGACCCTGCCCAAACAAACGAAAAAATTGTGAAGGGAAAATATTTACCAGCAAACACATTACAGTGCAACAGGCAATACTCAACAGCATAATTTTATTGATTGCTTCTATCACTTTGTCTTCCCGCCGCTGCCCCATCAGGTTGCTCACCATGGTATTGCTGGTGCCTGCAAAAGCCCACACAAACACACCTGTGAGTCCAAAAATATTCCGCATTGTATTGCTGATGGCTTTGGCATTATCATCATGGCGTGACTCTATTAAAATAAAAAATACAAGCCAGGTAGTTACGCTTATTACAAACTGCAGCATCAGTGGTGTGGCAATCCGGATGATCTGTTTGCTCTTCTGTTTATTGTATTCAAAACTTTGCAGCAGGGAATATTCCTTTGTCAATCCTGTTTTTATCAAAACAATCAATACCACAAAAAAGCCGGTACATTCAGCAATTACAGAAGCTACTGCAGCACCATTGAAACCCATTTTTGGAAAACCAAAATGACCAAAAATAAGCAGGTAATCAAAAATAATATTCACCAGGGCTTCGGCCACAAATCCAATAACGAGATAGCGGCTGTTAAGCGATGCCACCAAAAAAGCATTGCCCATTTGAAACAAATACAAAAAGGGGAGGCCAAATATCCTGATCCTTAAAAAACTCATTTCCTGCGGATAGACTTTGGGGTCGGCTACCGACTGCAGTATGAAGGGTGCAACAAACCAGGTAACCAAAATACCAGCCAGTGCCACCTGCAAACTGATACGGATACCCTGCGATAAAATGATTTTAAAAGCACCCGTGTCGTCACTGCCTGCATGTCTGGAAAATACAGATTGCATACCACCACCCAGCCCATGCCCGGCCACTGCAAAGATGAGGTAGAACACACCGGTAATACCGGCATTGCCCAATGCTTCGATACTGTAATTGCCCAGAAAAATGCTGTTGGTAAGCATATTTATCTGCGGAATTAAAATAGCAAAAGTGATGGGCAGGGCAATTGAAAGTATTTGCCGGTAGCTTACCTGTACTTTTAAATCTTTTATTGGTGCTGCACTTTCCATAAGTTTGCAAAAATATCTTATTTTACCTGCCTAAATAAAAACATTGAACCCAACATTTAAAATACAAACAACAGATACTGTAACGGCTAAGTCAAAATTGTTTATCGAAGCAGGCCTGCAGGGTATATCCTGGCTGGTGATTGATAAAGGCCGGGAATGTGTTGCTTTATCCAGTTATCATTTTACATCAGAAATATCGCTTGACAAGGCAGCTTCTCTTTTAAAAGAAATTGTGTTGGACAATCCATTGCTGCAGGAAAAATTTGAAACAATCAATATTATATATACTTATCCCACTTCCATACTGGTGCCCGGTGAAATGATGGAAGAAGCAGCAAAAAAAGAAATGCTGGAACTGCTGTATGGCGACATCACCGATGTATTTATCCGGACAGATTTTATGTACAAACAAAACCTATATAATATTTACACTGTGCCCAGGCAAATGGATGCAGTGGTGAGTTATATTTTTAATGGCGAAGTAAGTACACACCTCTATTCACTGCTGCCGGATATTATTACTGCCGACGACAACCATTTGTATTGCATTTTTAGCAACGGATATTTTACCGCCATGCTGTTAAAAGCCGGTAAGCTGCAGGCCATACAAACCTGGCAGTTTAAAGCGCCGGAAGATGTAGCTTTTTATTTATTACAATTTTGCGAAGCTTTTGATGTGGACATTCATAATACAGCCGTTCACTTAAATGGGATGATTGACAATACTTCTAATTTGTATAATGAGCTGAATAAATATTTTCTGCACCTGCAGTTTGAAGCATTGCCACAAAACTTTTCTTATCCGCAGGAGATAGCAGATTACCCTTCACATTACTTCAGTCATTTATTTGCGTTGGCCTCATGCGTATAATCAGCGGCATATATGGCGGCAGAAAAATTGCTCCGCCTGCAAGCATGCCCCACACAAGACCCACAACAGATATTGCCAGAGAAGGACTGTTTAATGTGTTGCAGAATAATTTGGAATTTGAGCATTTAAAAACGCTGGATCTGTTTGGCGGCACTGGCTGCATCAGTTACGAACTGGCGAGCAGGGGAGTGGAAGATTTGACCATTATTGAAAAGGATACAGCGATGTATGAGTTTATAAAAAAGACTTCTAAAGAATTAAGCATCCCTAATTTTAAACTGGTAAAATCGGATGTATTTAAATTTATAGAAACCTGCAACGACCAGTTTGATTTTATTTTTGGCGGGCCCCCTTATGCACTGGGAAATATTGATGACCTGCCATTAAAAATTTTTGAAAAAGGATTACTGAAACCAAAAGGCTGGTTTGTGCTGGAACATACGCCCCGTAATGACTATAAGAAATTTGATCATTACAAAACAGAAAGAAACTACGGCACCACAATCTTTTCTATCTTTATAATGTAAATATTACTTCCTTTACTTTATGTTCTGTACAAATCCTTGTAATCAGAAATTATAAAATGAAAAAGAAAGACATACGGCATTATTACAAAGACAGGCGGATGCAGCTTTCTGCTTCGCAAATGAACAGGATGGATGACCTGATGCTGATACAATTTCAACGCCTTTCTATTGACATCCCTTCATTGATAATGACGTATGCACCCATTGAAAAATGGAATGAGTTCAACCCGGAGTTAGTAACAGATTATTGCTATTTTAAAAATCCTAACCAGCAACTTTTGTATCCTTTTTTGGTTGATCTGGAAGGCAAAGCAGAAATGATTGCAGTGATTGCAGATGAGCATACAACTTTTGAAAAAAACCAGTTTGGAATAGATGAACCTGTGAACGGAGTGGATATTCCTCATGCTGAAATTGATATGGTAATTGTACCCTTGCTGGGCTTTGATACAAAGGGTTACCGGGTGGGTTATGGCAAAGGTTATTACGACCGATTTTTACTTAATTGCCGCAAGGATTGCATCAAAGTTGGCTTCAGTTATTTTGAACCAGTGGAAGCGATCGAAGATGTAAACCCACTGGATGTGCCGCTTGACTTTTGCATTACCCATGAAAAAATTTATTCTTTTTAAAACCTCATTCCATAGTGTTACTAAGAAGCTTTCGATATTTATTATTTCCCATTTCCTTTATTTATGGTGCCGTTATTTGGTTTAGAAACTGGTTGTTTGATAAAAATATTTTAAAGTCAAACTCATTTAATTTCCCACTGATTTGTGTGGGTAATCTTGCTGTTGGCGGCACAGGAAAAACCCCCATGGCTGAATACCTAATCAGGTTATTGAAAAATGATTTTATTACTGCAACACTCAGCCGTGGCTACAAAAGAAAAACAAAAGGCTTTGGCATAGCCAATGAAAATACTACCGCTTTGGAGATTGGCGATGAGCCCATGCAGTTTCACAAAAAATTTCCTGACGTAACCGTAGCCGTAGGAGAGGAGCGGCTGGTCGCCATTCCACAGCTGCTGCAGGAAAAGCCCGATACAGAAGTGATTATTTTGGATGATGCCTTTCAGCACCGCTCTGTAAAAGCAGGACTGAATATTTTATTGACAGAATACAAAGATTTATACACCCGTGACTTCCTGATGCCTGCCGGTGATTTGAGAGATATAAGACACAGTGCAAAAAGGGCAGAAATTATTATTGTTACAAAATGTAAACCAGATTTATCGGTTGAGGAACGAATTGCCATCATCGAAGAGCTGAATCCTACAGCAACACAAACAGTTTATTTTACCCGGATACAGTACACTACGCCGTATCATTTATTCAGTAAAAAAGAAAATAATTTTTCCGGCAGTGCAGATATACTGCTGGTTTGCGGCATTGCCAATCCTAATCCGTTAAAAGAATTTCTTACCAGGCATGTACACTCCTATGATATGCTTCGGTATGCTGATCATCATATTTTTGACAGTGATGATTTGAAAGAAATAAAAAAACAATTTGTAAAAATAAAATCATCAGAGAAGCTGATTTTAACCACAGAAAAAGATGGTGTAAGAATGCAGAAATTTGAAACTGAACTGGCTGATTTTCCAATTTATGTAATACCCATTCAGCACAATTTTTTGTTTGATGAGGGAGATAAATTTAATCAGCAGGTGATTGGTTTTATTAAGTCGTTTAAAAAATAATTTACAAATACTGCCGAAGGTATTTACCAATATCAACGTCAAAAACTAACAATACCCACCACAAAATATATTGACCGAACAGGAATTGATATCCCAACTCCGGCAGGGAGATGAAATTGCTTTTAAGCAATTGGTAAACCTGTACCAGGATATGGTATTTAATACAGCCCTGGGAATGGTGCAACAGCACACCGATGCTGAAGATACAGCCCAGGAAGTTTTTATACAGGTATATAAATCGGTAAAGGATTTTAAAGAACAGGCAGCGTTGTCTACCTGGATATACCGGATCACTATCACCAAATGCCTCGATTTTTTACGCAGTAAAAAAAGAAAAAAACGTTTCGGTTTTATCAGCAGCATTTTTGGAAATGATAACCAGCCTTTGTACGAACCAGCCGATTTTCATCATCCCGGTGTGGCGTTGGATAAAAAAGAAGATGCTGCTTTACTGTTTAAAATGATTGAACAATTGCCGGAAAAACAAAAGACCGCTTTTATTCTGAACAAGCTAGAAGATTTGAGCTACACTGAAATAGCCTTAATTATGAAAACATCTCCCCCAGCAGTAGATTCTTTATTACAAAGAGCCAAACAAAACCTGAGAAAGAACCTTCACGTAAAATTTACTAATAGTGCTTAAATTAATGATTCGTATCAAAAAAAAACAATTGCCAAAGAGTTGAAAAAAAACAAACGTCTAACAAAAATAAACTATTCATAAATGTATACTCCACAAAATAATAAAATAGAAAAGATGCTGCAAAGTCTTGACGGCACAGCCAAAGCAGCAGCGCCTGATTTTTTATACACCCGGTTAAAAGCCAGGATGGAAAAAGAATTATTAACAGAATCACCTGCATTTTTTTTATTGCAGCCGGCATTTTTAACAGCCTGCCTTGCCATTGTATTTGCCTTTAACATTGTAACGTTGATAAACAGCAAAAAGCATAGCAGTCACATCAGCAATGGCGCAGCCAGCATAGAAAGTTTTGCAAAAGAATATAACCTGAACAGCAATCAGCTATACGAATAAATCATTTTGAAATGAGCAATTTTAAAAATAATCAATGGTTGTCGGTACTCACCATACTTTTGTTGGTTGTAAATATTGTTACCCTTACTATGTTGTGGGCAAACAATAAAAAGGAAACGGCCACAGCCCCGGCAAACAAACCACCCGGCGGACAGGTATTTGAATTTGTAACAAAAGAATTAAGCCTGAATGAACAGCAGCAACAGCAATACAAAGCCCTCAGAGACGAACACCAATGGCTGCAAAGGCCACTGGCAGATTCTATCAAAAAAGCCAGGGACACATTTTTTGATTTACTGAAAAATATGACTGTGAAAGATTCTGTGGTAGTATTGTATAATAAAAAAACGATTGCCCTGCAGGAACAACTGGAGCTAGTAAATTTTAAGCATTTTCAAAAGCTAAGAGCCATTTGCGACAGCAGGCAACAACAAAAATTTGATGAAATATTACAAACAATTTTAAGAAGGATCGGAGGGCCAAGGCCACCCAGAAATGGACCACCTCCAAACAGCGAAAGGGAAGCAGAGCAGGAGCCTCCGCCACCACCAAGAGAGAAATAAATACCAGGTTACTGATAGCGCTTACTTTGCTACATCAATCTTTATTTTTTTATTCTTTATTTTTTCATCTTTTATCAGCTCCATCAAAGCGCCCACTTTTAATTTTCTTATTGCTGCAAAAGAGGAAAAATCTTTTACTTCAATCAGCCCGATATCATCCTGCTTTAATTCGCCCACTTTAAATAAAAAGCCAACAATATCCATTTTGTTAATCTTATCTTTTTTACCTGCAGCAAAAAACAAAGTTGTCCATTTTGGTTTCTCCGGCAGTTCTAGCCGCTCCGGCAATTCAAAATTGATTACATCATCTGTAATATAATTCGGCATTTTTTCTTCCTCACTTAATATCAGCACCGATTTTCCTCCAGCCGCCATCCTTGCTGTACGTCCATTTCGGTGAGTATATACATCCGGCGTTGGCGGCAGGTGATAATGAATGATGTATTTGATATCCGGAATATCAAGTCCTCTTGAAGCAAGGTCGGTGGTAATTAAAATATTCGATGTGCCATTTTTAAATTTACACATTGCACTTTCCCTTTCATATTGTTCCATGCCGCCATGATAAAATACGGTCACAATTCCTTTGTCCTGCAGCAACTCACTTACCCGTTCCACCGATTCCCGGTGGTTGCAAAATACAATCATTGATTTGTTGCCGATGTAACAGATCAACCGGAACAGGGTTTCAATTTTATCCTTGTCCGGGGAAAATACCGTCATCAAAACCAGTTCATCCACAAAGTCTTTTTCTACCAGCGGCGATAAAAATTCCAGTTGCTTATAATCCTTGAAACCAACAAAGTCCGGGATACCAGGAGCATTGGTAGCGGAAGTTAAAACCCGTTTCTTAACTGCTGGAAGTGAATTGATAATGAATTCCATCTCTTCTTTAAAACCAAGCTCTAAAGACTTGTCGAACTCATCCAATATCAGCGTGGTAATTGCATCCAAAGCAAAATTATTCCGGCGAATATGATCGGCAATACGGCCGGCTGTACCAATAATAACAGCAGGTGACTGCAGCAGATTATTTTCTTCAATTTCTCTTTTATGACCGCCATAGCAGCAGGTAACTTTGTAGCCGGTACCCATTTTTCTAAACACTTCATCTATCTGTATGGCCAGTTCTCTTGAGGGTGCCAAAATCAAAGCCTGCACTGTTTTTATTGCCGGATCGAGCCGCTGCACAATGGGCAATAAAAAGCCCAGTGTTTTTCCGGACCCGGTGGCCGACAGCAGCAGCACATTATCGTGTTCATCATTGGCTTTTATCGAAGCCAGCTGCATTTCGTTGAGGGCTTCAATTTTTAAATTGGCCAGTATCTTATTGGTGGGAATATTTACCTGTTGCATTTCGGTAAAAATAACTGTAAATTAGTAACAGTTCTTTTTTTTATTACTTCTAAACTTCAACATTATGGATATTCTGCACCGCTTTGAGCATTGGGGAGATGCCCATCATCCCAAATGGCTCGACATAATACGCATCGTTCTCGGCATTTTTCTTTGCTACAAGGGCATCGACTTTCTCCGAAACATGAGCACCATCACCGGGCCACTTTCCACCAAAACATCTTTTGGTTCGTTCTCTATTATCTTGCTTAGTCACTATGTGGTATTTGCCCACATTCTCGGAGGACTGCTGATGGTGGTGGGTGTATTGACCAGGTTTGCCTGCCTCATACAAATTCCCATCATGCTGGGTGCTATCATTTTCGTTAATGCAGCCGGCGATGTTTTCAAGCCTTATTCAGAATTGTTTTTGTCAGTTCTCATCCTGCTAATCCTCTGTTATTTTTTAATCGTCGGTAATGGGCCCTGGGCATTAAAAATTAAAGACGAAGAAAAGCGGCAAGTCTAAGAAATTATAATTACTGAAAGAAGATTTCTTGAATAAATAATTGGATACCGGCATCGGTTTTCATGGCGGTATTCTTGCGTCGCAATCCTTTCATCGCCATTACTTGTGGCAACTGTGGTTTTCTACTTCAAAGGCTTTATATATTTTCAGTTCAATTAAATAATATATAAAGTTACACCGTTTTCTTATAATGAATTGCATTATGATACTTAGGTTAGCCGTAGCTAAGGGAGAAAATGTAAGTTTTGGCGCAGCCTTACATTTTCTTATGAAGGGTTGGCGGCTGTTGCGTGGAGTGGCGTTGGGGCTGTGCCGGAGATGTTTTAATTGTTTTGAGGCGGCGGAGCCTATTTTTACGCCCATAGGCGTTTCCTCTTTGGAATTTAATGCTGGGGATGAAAAAGCGAAAATTAAACTTACTGAAAATAGAGTATGGGTAACAGTTAATACAATTGGAATAGGATTTCCAAAAGAAGAATTTATTGAGATTATTAAAGCTACTGATGTATATAAATTCGCTCAC
>JANMJU010000007.1:0-44445 GCA_031371545.1 Chitinophagaceae bacterium | reverse complement strand
CACTGGAAAAAATGCGTTTTGAAGAAAGGCTGAATATTGAAATGGACATTGATGAAGACACCCTAAACCAGCCGGTGCCACCCATGATGCTGCAGACCCTTGTAGAAAATGCCATCAAACACGGGATCAGTAAAAAAATTGATGGAGGGGTTATAAAAATAGTGTCTGACTTTGTAGATGGCCACCACGAACTGCTGGTACAAAATTCCGGCCAATTGAATGGTTATATTAATGGAGATGGATTTGGAGTACGCAGCACACAAGACAGGCTGAACCTGCTGTACCAGGGCAAGGCAAGATTTGATATAAAAAATTTGAATTCAGAAATTGTAGAATCAAGAATTATTATGCCGGTTAATAACCTTTAAAAAAAAGTAAGTATGTACAAAGCCATTATTATTGATGATGAACGTTTGGCAAGAAATGAATTGAAAAAATTGCTCATCGATTTTCCGCAGGTAGAAGTAATTGATGAAGCCACCAATGCTGCAGAGGGAATAGAAAAAATTGATGCACTCAATCCTGATCTTGTTTTCCTGGATATACAGATGCCCGGCAAAACCGGCTTTGATATGCTGCAGGAACTGGACAGGGCACCGCATGTAATATTTACCACGGCTTATGACGAATATGCACTAAAAGCTTTTGAAGTAAATGCACTCGATTATTTAATGAAGCCTATTGAACCCAAAAGACTGGCAGATGCTTTGCAAAAACTGCAACAGGCAGAAGATAAAGAACTGGCTGCCCAACAGGCAATGAACAGGGGAATATTAACAGAGAATGACCAGGTGTTTGTAAAAGATGGTGAACGCTGCTGGTTTGTAAAATTATCAGAAGTAAGGTTGTTTGAAAGTGTGGGCAATTATGCCAAAGTTTTTTTTGCAGGCAACAAACCGCTCATTTTAAAATCGCTGAATGCTTTGGAAGAACGGCTGGATGAAAAAACATTTTTCAGGGCCAACCGAAAGCACATTGTAAACATGCGGATGATAGAAAAAATAGAACCCTATTTTAATGGTGGATTGTTATTGGAAATACAGGGTGGCGAAAAAGTGGAAGTGAGCCGAAGGCAGGCAGTAAAGTTTAAAGAGATGATGAGTTTGTAATTTTTTCAGTCCTTTTTTTAATGAATAAATTGAACAAAAAGACGCAATCGATTGCGTCTTTTTGTCTTTTCTGTATATTTAATAAATGTTTTTTGTTTGTATCATTGCTCAAATTAAAACGATATGGCAATACAACCATGGCGAACCGGCCAAGTTATCAAAATAGAAAATGAAACCGCAGACACAAAAAGGTTTTGGATAAAAGTACCTGAGCTTGAAAGCTTCGATTTTATTCCGGGGCAGTTTATCACTTTTGATTTGCCAATTCATGAAAAGCCGAATAAAAGATGGCGCAGTTATTCTATTGCCTCCTGGCCTGATGGAACGAATGTATTTGAACTGGTGATTGTATTGGATATAAATGGCTTGGGTACGCCTTATCTTTTTAATGAAATTACTGTTGGTTCAGCATTAACTTTCCGTGGGGCACAGGGAGTGTTCACATTAAAGCACCCGATAGAAAACGATGTAGTGATGATATGCACCGGTACCGGCATTGCTCCTTTCCGCAGCATGGTTAATTACCTTCACCTGCATAATACCGAAAGAAAAAATATTTACCTCATATTCGGCTGCCGCACAAAAGATACTTTACTTTATTATAATGAAATGAAAGAACTGGAAAGCAAAATGCCTGGCTTTAAATACATTCCTACTTTATCCAGAGAAGAATGGGAAGGAAAGAGCGGCTATGTGCACCCTATTTATGAAGAGTTGTGTGCAGATAAAAGACCAATCAACTTTTTTCTTTGTGGCTGGAAAGGAATGATTGATGAAGCCAAGCAAAGAATAACTGCAATGGGGTATGACAGGAAAGCTATTCACCAGGAAATTTATGGATAGTGGTTTGCAAATATTGGCGGCATTAAAATATTTTTATCCTTTCAAAGTCTGGTAAATACTTGTTTGCCGGAGTAATTTAATTGTAATTTTTTTCACTAACTTGTACTTGTAAATTCCTGCTAAACCAACTGATTTTTTGTATGGGTGTTGCTTCAATGGTTGTTTTAATTCTTGCTGGCCTTGCTTTTGGAGGTATTGCCATCCTTCTTTCTAAAGTTGTAAATAAAGGGAGTACCAACAAACAAAAAGGGGAGCCTTACGAATGTGGTATCCCCACCCAGGGTAAAACCTGGATACAATTAAATGTAGGCTACTACTTATTTGCCCTGATATTTTTAATCTTCGATGTTGAATTGGTTTTCCTGTTTCCATGGGCAGTGGTAGCAAAAAAAGTAGGTTGGTTTGCGTTGGTGGAAGTCATCATTTTCTTTTTCATTTTATTTATGGGGTTTTTATATGCACATAAAAAAGGTGCATTAAAGTGGGTGTAGGAATGATTCCTGTTTCAATGTGGAAATAAGAAAATAAAATACGATTGGACTTGGTAAATTAATAAAATTCCAGGATTGAGAAATGAGTACAGCTTCAAATAATACAATAGAGGTTTTTCCAGGCCAGGTACATGAAATGCCGGGAGGCGGTGTTATGACCAGCAAGATGGATGACCTGATTAACTGGGCAAGATCGAACTCCTTGTGGCCGCTCACTTTTGCCACCAGTTGCTGTGGTATTGAGTACATGTCTGTGGCCGGAGCCCGGTACGATTTTTCAAGATTTGGTTTTGAAGTGGCCCGAGCCTCTCCACGGCAGGCAGATGTAATTATTATTGCCGGCACCATTGTAAACAAAATGGCCCCGGTATTAAAAAGATTGTACGACCAGATGGCCGACCCAAAATATGTAATTGCCATGGGGGCATGTGCCATTAGTGGTGGCCCGTTTTTTTACAATACTTATTCTGTAGTAAAGGGTGCCGACCATGTGATACCGGTAGATGTGTATGTAGCCGGTTGTCCGCCGAGGCCGGAGGCTTTGATACATGCACTGATAACATTGCAGGAAAAAATAAAGAGCGGATATACCAGGGAGCAATTGTCCCCATCCCCTAAAGGGGGGTAAGGTAAGCGTATAAAAATTCGTGTGCTTTTGTATTTAGGTTGATAAATCAGGTTGATATAATTTAATGACAAACGAAGAGCTTAAAATAAAAATTACTACACTGCTTGCCACTGCCACTTTTGAAGAGGGAGGAGAGTGGCTGAATGTAAATGTAGATGCTGCCGACTGGAAATTACTTGCCCATCATCTTCGCTACGAGGATGATTTATTTTTCGATTTTCTTTTTTGCCTCACCTGTATCGACTGGAAGACACATTTAACCATGGTCTATCATTTAGACTCTTATCAATACCATCACAATTTAGTAGTAAGAATAAAACTTCCGGCAGATAACCCGGAGATAGAAACTGTGAGTGATATTTGGCAGACAGCTAATTTTCATGAAAGGGAAGTATATGAATTGTTTGGAGTAAATTTTTTGAATCATCCCGATTTGCGGTTGCTGATATTGCAGGATGGTTGGGAAGGAAAGAATCCTTTGAGAAAAGATTTTGAGGATGCGGTGAATATGATAAAATTGTAGCCGCCATCCCCTCCCGATAAAAATCGGGATAAATTCCGGGGAGTAAGGCAGAAGTTCAAAATAATGAGAGGGTTGCAGAGTTGCATACTGTTAGTACACTTGCTGAATAAAGATATTTCGTAGAAGAGTGCGACGCCAACGATGTTGAATAAAGAAAAAAATATCGGGTCAATAAAAATAAAAAAAAGAATTGTAAAAACTGAATGTATAGGCAAACAGAAATTATTAGTGAAAGTGCAGGCAATGAGGCTGGTGATTTTATCATCAATGTGGGGCCGCAGCATCCGGCTACACACGGGGTGCTGCATTTGGTGATTACGCTAAATGGGGAGACGATAAAAAAAGTGGAACCGCACCTGGGGTTTATTCACCGCTCTATTGAAAAAATGTGTGAGAGCCTGACTTACCGCCAATTCATTTATGTAACAAGCAGGATGGATTATTTGTCGTCTCACATTAACAACCATGCCTGTGCGTTATGTGTGGAGAAAGGGCTGCAAATTGAAATTCCTTCAAGAGCAAAAATCATCCGCATACTGCTGGATGAACTGACAAGAATTGCATCACATGAATTGTGGCTGGGCGCCATGGCAATGGATTTGGGCGCCTTTACACCGTTCTTTCATACATTTAGGGAAAGGGAAACCATCAATGATATTATGGAAGAAACTTGTGGCGCCAGATTGACGATGAACTTTATGGTTCCGGGTGGTGTGATGCAGGATATTCATCCCAACTTTCAAAAAAAAGTAAAAGATTTTGTTACACAATTCAAATCAAAAATTGGTGAGATAGATGAGATGCTGACAGGTAATATCATTTTTAAAAACAGGATGAAAGGAGTGGGGATTATTACAAAAGAAGATGCCATTTCTTTTGGCTGTACCGGCCCGGTGGCAAGGGGCAGTGGCGTAAATTGTGATACCAGAAAAATTTATCCATATGAAGGATACGATACAATTGAGTTTGATGAAATAGTAGAAACAGCGGGTGATTCATTAGCCCGGTACATGATCCGTATCAGGGAGATGCAGCAATCTATCCGTATTATTGAACAGCTGATTGACAATATTCCCGAAGGTGATTTCCAGGCAAAGACAAAAGCAGTATTGAAATTACCGAAAGGAGAATTTTGTCAACGGGTGGAAACAGCAAGAGGACAGTTTGGTGTGTACATTGTGAGTGAAGGCGGCACTACACCTTACCGGATAAAATTCCGTTCGCCGGGATTTTCAAACCTGAGCATACTGGATCATATTGCAAGAGGAAGTAAGCTGGGTGATTTGGTGGCGATGATGGGTACGCTGGATTTGGTGATACCGGATATTGACAGGTAAACCCCATCCCCTAAAGGGGTGTAAGGCAAGATTTCAAAAGTTTGAAATGGTTGCTGAGTGCAGAGTGTAGGAGTGATGGCTGAAGAAATATCAAATGATGAAATGCTTAATTACTAACGATAAATTAAAAAATTAAAGCCCGGATTCCCTCTCTTTTGGAGAGGGACCGAGGGTGAGGCCATGTGGAGCTTAGCTAACATATCGAAGAACATTGACAGCTGGTTAACGGCATCGGTTAGCCCAACCTGGGCATTGATGATTGAAATGATCATTGCCGGTGTGTGTGTCATCAGTTTGTTTGCTGTGTTGGGACTGGTGCTGGTATTGATGGAAAGAAAAGTAAGTGCCTGGATGCAGATACGCCTTGGTCCAAACCGGGTAGGTCCCAAAGGGATGTTTCAATCGCTGGCAGATACGGTGAAACTG
The DNA here is from genome assembly GCA_031371545.1 of Chitinophagaceae bacterium. Classification (GTDB taxonomy): domain Bacteria; phylum Bacteroidota; class Bacteroidia; order Chitinophagales; family Chitinophagaceae; genus Ferruginibacter. Next base: position 39,088 of record JANMJU010000007.1, on the reverse strand, counting down.
TTGGTGAAAGAAGGATTAACGCCTGATGGTGCTGATAAATTTTTATTCAACCTGGCACCGTTGCTGGCAATTATTGTTGCCATGTTACTGATGGCACCGATTGCATTTGCCAAAAATTTTCAACTGTGGGATATTAATATCGGGGTGCTGTATGTATCTGCAGTTTCATCCGTAATGGTGATCAGTATTTTGATGGCGGGCTGGGCCAGTAATAATAAATATTCTTTGCTGGGTGCCATGCGGAGCGGTGCACAAATAGTGAGTTATGAATTGTCTGCCGGTTTATCTATCATGGCCATTGTGATACTTACAGGCAGTTTAAATTTTAATGACATCATTCAATCACAGGCAAATGGCTGGTGGATTTTTAAAGGACATATCCCGGTGCTGATTTCATTTGTAATTTTTATTATTGCAGTAACAGCTGAAACCAACCGGGCACCTTTTGATTTGGCAGAAGCTGAGTCTGAATTAACAGCCGGCTTTCATACAGAATATTCAGGGATGAAGTTTGCATTGTTTTTTTTAGCAGAGTATGTAAATGTCTTTATTGTTTGTGCCATTGGTGCTACTTTATTTTTAGGAGGATGGATGCCTTTTCATATTGGCAGCTGGCAGAGTTTTAACCAGGTGATGGATTGGATCCCATCAAGTTTATGGTTTTTTGGAAAAACGTTTTTTCTTATTTTTTTAATCATGTGGTTCCGCTGGACTTTTCCGAGATTAAGAATTGATCAGTTATTAAATTTAGAATGGAAATATTTATTACCGATTAGTATGTTCAATATTTTATTGGTAACAGCAATGGCAATTTTAAAATGGCATTTTTAATGTTTCTAAAAAAATACATAAAAGAAGTTTATTCAGCCGTAAAATCAATGCTGGTGGGCATGCGCCGCACCGGTTATTATTTTACACATCACAAAGAAATCATTACAGAACAGTACCCCGATAACAGGGAAACGATGAACCTGCCGGAAAGATTTAAAGGCGAAGTGGTAATGCCGCATGATGAAAAGAATGAGCATCGCTGTACCGGATGCACTGCCTGCGAACTGGCTTGCCCAAACGGCACCATTAAAGTAGTTACCAAATTTGACATCACACCGGAGGGAAAGAAAAAGAAAGCGATTGATAAACTGGTGTATCATCTTGAATTGTGTACGATGTGCAATTTATGTATTGAAGCCTGTCCTTCGGATGCAATCAAAATGGCGCAGACATTTGAACACAGTGTGTTTGACAGGGCTGAGCTGACGAAGATTCTGAATAACCCGGGATCGAAAATTATGGATGGAGTGGAATAGAAATTAATAATTAATAATTAAGAATGAAGAGTTGAAGTAGAAACAACTCATAATTTATAACTCATAATTCATAACTAATTTGACTGGCTCAACAATTATTTTTTATTTATTGGCAACGCTTACTTTGATAAGTGCTGTATTGGCAGTTAGCTCCCGGCACATATTCCGGGCTGCCATTTATTTGTTGTTCTCTTTAATTGGTGTTGCAGGAATTTACTTCTGGCTGCAGTATGATTTTATTGCTGCGGTGCAGATCATCATTTATGTGGGAGGCATTACGGTACTCATTATCTTCTCTATTTTTTTAACACAACAGGCCGGCGAATTATTGCCCATTCAAAAAATGGGAAGACAGGTGTTTTCTGCGGCAGCAGTCTTTTGTTCTTTTGCATTCGTAATGCTGCAGGTATATAAACATCATTTCAGCGCAACAGCAGAACAGGCAACAGCATCCAGCATTACTAATATCGGAAATCAAATGTTATCGGTAGAAGAAGGCGGCTATGCATTGCCGTTTGAGGTGGTGAGCATGTTGTTGCTGGCAGCATTGGTAGGCTGTATAGTGATAGCAATGCGTTCAGACACTTTATCACTTAAAACCGATCAAAACTTAAATCAATGATGACAGCGCCGGGATTATATCATATCTTATTTATCAGCACCGCACTGTTTTTTATTGGGATGTATGGTTTTTTTACCAGGCGTAATTTAGTAACGATGCTGATGAGTATTGAACTGATATTAAACAGCGTTAACCTCAACTTTATTGCATTCAATAAATACCTCTGGCCAAACAGGCTGGACGGACTTTTCTTTACCATTTTTATCATCGCCATTGCTGCTGCCGAAGCAGCAGTAGCCATTGCTATCATCATCAACCTGTACCGGACACATAAATCAATTGATGTGGAAGAGGCAGAACAATTAAGGTTTTAACAAAGCATGCCAAATGCAATTTTCATAGCGCTGATTCCCCTGCTGCCACTGGCGGGATTTTTACTGTTGGGTTTGTTTGGAAGAAAATATTTTAAAAATACTTCGGGCATTATTGGTACGTTGCTCTTGTTGGTTTCCACATTACTGGCATTGTATATTGCTTATGGATATTTCTTTCAGTACGGAAATGTAAACGGCGTTTATCAAAAATTAGTTCCGCTAAAATTAACTTGGCTGGAATTCCTACCTGCCGGACAGGCAGGTTCGAAAGGACTTTCAATTGATATTGGTATTTTACTCGATCCTATTTCTGTAATGATGCTGGTGGTGGTTACTTTCATTTCTTTGATGGTACACATCTATAGTTTGGCATACATGAAAGGCGAAGAAAGATTTTCAACTTACTATGCTTTTTTGGGACTCTTTACTTTTTCTATGCTGGGGTTAGTAGTGGCTTCTAACATTTTTCAGATGTACATTTTCTGGGAGCTGGTGGGTGTTTCTTCTTTTCTTTTGATTGGATATTATTACGACAAACCCAGTGCTGTAGCCGCTTGCAAGAAAGCATTTATTGTTACCCGTTTTGCCGACCTGGGTTTTTTAATTGGCATTTTAATTTTGTCATTCTACTCCGGCACATTGGATTTTAATACGTTGATTGCAACATTAACTTCGCCGGAATCCAATGAATTAAAATCAATTCTTTCTGCTTCTTTCCTCGGCATCTCTGCACTTAGCTGGGGGCTTGTATTGGTTTTCATTGGTGGCGCAGGCAAGAGTGCGATGTTTCCTTTGCACATCTGGTTGCCCGATGCAATGGAAGGCCCAACGCCGGTTTCTGCATTGATACATGCTGCTACGATGGTAGTGGCCGGTGTTTTTTTAGTGGCAAGATTATTTCCGGTGTTTGCTTTGTCAGCTCCTGCTGTATTGAATGTTGTTGGGTATGTTGGTGCTGTCTCTGCATTGTTTGCGGCTGTTATTGCCTGCACACAAACAGATATAAAAAGAGTATTAGCTTATTCCACCATGTCGCAGATTGGTTACATGATGTTTGCCTTGGGGGTTTCAAAATATGGTGGAGAAGATGGCCTTGGCTACACCGCTTCTATGTTCCATCTTTTTACACATGCCATGTTCAAAGCGTTGTTGTTTTTGGGTGCAGGTTCTGTGATACATTTTATTCATAGCAATGAAATGAAAGATATGGGTGGGCTAAGAAAATATTTACCAATTACTCATATCACTTTTTTAATAGCCTGTTTGGCAATTGCAGGCGTGCCGCCTTTTGCAGGCTTTTTTAGCAAAGAAGAAATTTTGCTGGCAGCCTATCAGCATAACCAAACTATTTATTGGGTTGCATTAATTACTTCGGGGATTACCGCATTTTACATGTTCCGTTTGTACTTCAATATTTTTTGGAGCAGGGAGCATCAGCCACATGGAGAGCATCATGGAGAAGGCGGCTTTGCAATGATGATGCCTTTAGTTTTACTGGCAGTGGGTGCAGCAGTTGCCGGCTTTGTGCCATTTGGAAATTTTGTAAGTTCAGATGGGTCAAAGCTGGAATCTTCTTTTCATTTGCAGTTTTCCATTGCGCCGGTTGCCATTGGATTGGTTGGAATATTTACAGCCATGTGGTTGTACAAAAAGCAAAACAACAGGCCGGATAAAATTGCTGCTTCATTGAGTGGCTTATACAAAGCAGCTTACCACAAATTTTACATTGATGAATTGTATTTGTTCATCACAAAAAAAATATTGTTCAATTTAATTGGCGGGCCTGCAGCCTGGTTTGATAAAAATGCAGTAGATGGGTTGGTAAATGCAACAGGTGATGGCACTGCTGCGTTGTCAGAAAAAATAAAAGGATTTCAATCGGGGAAGCTGCAGCAGTATGCTATTTATTTTTTGGCTGCTGTGGTTGGGTTGGCGGTAGTGTTTATTTATTTGTGGAAATAACTTCCTGTTGTCAATTGCATGATAAAAGTTGATATGAAAAAGGAATGTACAAGAGTGCAACGCCAATGAAGCCCCACATTGCTTCCTGGCCCGGATCAAAAATATTTATTTAAAAATTTTAATGAATTTATTATCACTCATACTGGTTCCGCTTGTTACTGCAATCGCAGTTTTATTGATGCGTAATAAAACGCAGGTAAGATGGACTGCATTTGCCGGAGCGGCCATTCAACTGGCTTTGGCGGTTGCATTATTGTTTGCATACAGAACAGCAAGGCGCAATGGAGCAACCGAACAAATGCTTTTTGAACAGCAATACAAATGGTTTCCCGGCTGGAACATTAGTTTTCATTTGGGGGTAGATGGAATTTCCATCGCTATGATTTTGCTCACTTCTTTTGTTGTGATTGCAGGCATACTGGTGTCTTGGAATATTGAGAAGATGACAAAAGAATTTTATTTCTTACTGGTTTTATTAAGCCTGGGTGCTTATGGGTTTTTTATTTCACTCGATTTGTTTGTGCTTTTTTTCTTCTTAGAAATAGCAGTCATCCCAAAATATTTATTGATTGGTATCTGGGGCAGCGGCAAAAAAGAATATGCTGCCAACAAACTGGCTTTGCTGCTCATGTTCGGCTCAGCTTTGGTGTTAGTAGGTATGTTGGGAATTTATTTTGGCAATGGGGTAAAAACTTTTGACCTCATGACTTTGTCCAAAATTCATATTCCGGCAGAGGTGCAAAAAATTTGTTTCCCTTTATTATTTGTTGGCTTTGGAATATTTACGGCACTGTTTCCATTTCATACCTGGGTACCTGATGGCCACTCTTCTGCACCTACAGCAGGGTCGATGTTCCTGGCAGGCATTTCCATGAAACTTGGTGGCTACGGGTGTTTAAGGGTTGCCACCTGGCTAATGCCTGAAGGTGCAAAGGAATACGCCAACATCATCATTGTGCTTGCTGCCATTGCTATTTTGTATGGCGCCTTCGCCACGATGATGCAGAAAGATTTCAAATACATCAATGCCTATTCATCGGTAAGTCACTGTGGATTTGTATTGCTCGGAATAGGTATGCTGACTAAAACGGCGATGGTGGGGGCGGTGATGCAAATGGTAAGTCATGGTTTAATGACCGCCTTATTCTTTGCAGTGATCGGCATGATTTACGAACGCACCCATACCAGGCAGGTAGATGAAATGGGGGGCTTATTAAAAGTAACCCCTTTTATTTCCACTGTGTTATTTATTGTGGGCTTGTGTTCATTAGGCTTACCCGGTCTCAGTGGTTTTGTTGCAGAGATGACCATCTTTGTTGGCTCCTGGCAAAATGCAAATGCCTTCCATCGCATTGCCACCATTGTTGCCTGCATGTCGATTGTAGTAACAGCAGTTTATATTTTAAGGGCTATCGGCAAAGTTGCCATGGGGCCATTAAAAACGGGGTATGAAAATATTAAAGATGCTGCATGGAATGAAAGGTTGGCAGCCATTATTTTAATTGCAGGTATCCTGGCAATCGGGCTTGCACCATTTTGGTTAAATGATTTGGTGAGCCCCGGTGCAGAAATTATCATGCAAAAAATTTCAACAGCAAAATAGCAGCGGATGAATGAATTTTTAACATTGATGAAAAGTGAACTGGTGATCAGCATCATCATCTTCGTGCTGCTGTTTATAAAAATAGGAAAGGGGATGAGCAACAGCAGCCTGCTGATATTGGTGCAGGTTTTGTTGCTGGCGAATTTTATTGTTGGATTTTTTGCTGTTGAAGATGGTATTTTATTTGGTGGGTTATACAAAATCAATTTGCTGATTGCGTATCAAAAAAGTTTGCTCAACCTTGCTGTATTCCTGATTTCATTATTGTTTGCAGATTGGTTTAAAACAACCAATCACCTGGCAGAGTTTTTCATATTGATGTTGTCTGCATTACTGGGCATGTTCTTTTTAATATCAAGCGGCAACCTGCTGATGTTTTATTTATCACTGGAACTGGCTACCATACCTGTTGCCGCCATGGCTAATTTTGATTTGCAAAAAAGAGAATCATCAGAAGCGGCTGTTAAGATGATTTTGACTTCTGCATTTTCATCGGGCATTTTATTGTTCGGTATTTCATTGGTGTACGGTGCCACCGGCACCATCAGTTTTGATTTGATGCCTTCATTGATAAATACCAGTCCGCTGCAGGTGATGGCATTTATATTTTTGTTTGCAGCCTTTGCATTCAAACTCTCCATCGTTCCATTTCATTTATGGACGGCTGATGTGTATCAGGGAGCACCCATGCCAACTACTGCTTTTTTATCCGTTGTTTCCAAAGCTGCTTTTGCATTTGTTTTTATCACTGCTTTGTACAAAGCGTTTCAGCCATTGAATGCGGTGTGGTACAATCTCATTATGCTGTTGTCTGTCCTTACAATGATAGTGGGTAACTTATTTGCCCTGCGACAACAAAATATCAAACGCTTCCTCGCCTTCTCTTCCATTGCACAGGTAGGTTTTATTTTAGTTGGTATCAGCAGCAATTCATCAGCAGGCATTGCATCGGTAGTGTATTTTGTTTTGATTTATATTTTTTCTAACCTGGCAGCATTTGGTGTGGCAAGTGCCATCGCATCGCATGCAAATAAAGAACTCATCAGTGATTACAAAGGCCTGTATCAAACCAATCCTTTCATCAGCTGGATGATGGCGCTGGCATTGTTTTCACTGGCAGGTATTCCGCCAACAGCAGGGTTTTTCGGAAAACTTTTTTTAATTACTGCCGGGGCAGAGCAGGCAAATTATTTGTTTGTACTTGTGGTGGCGCTCAACCTGGTGGTATCATTGTATTATTACCTGAAAATTGTAAGGGCAATATTTATGGATAAAAATGAACGGCCTGTTAAAAAATTAGTATTGTCTTTTTCTGTAAAGCTCGGATTAATTATTTGTGCAGCTGGTATTGTACTAACAGGATTGTTTAGCTGGATATATGATTACATCAACTCATTAACTTAAAAGTCGAAAGGAAAAAATAAAAAATGCTGTCAACTCATAATTCATCATTCATAACTCATAACTCTTCTCATGGCCATCAATAAAAATCATGAATTTGAAGAACTCGACGGAGTTAAATGCGGCATCGTAGAAAAAAATGCGTCGCCGGAGAGAGTGGAGTTTTTGAAAAAAATATTGGAGTTTAATAAATATACGGTGGTTGTTGTTCCATCGCCTGCACCAAAAGTAGCACCAGCAAAACCGTTAGCAGAAGGTGAGGAAACTCCACCGCCTCCTGAACCAGTTGCACCTACAACTTTTACAGTTGGCGTTACAGATTATACTTTCAATACCATCAATGCTATTTTTGGAAGGTTATTAAAAACAACTGAAGGTTTTGTGGTTACACAGGCGTATTGGTATCAGAAAGAAAATTCTGGGAAAGATGAAGTGCCGTATTATGAAAGATAAAAAAAGGAGCTGCATAAACAACTCCTTAAATAATTTCTATTGTATATTTTAATTGATCTTCTCCATCACCAACCGCTTCACCTCACTCAATGCAATCCGCTCCTGCAGCATGGTATCCCTGTACCGAATCGTAACCATATTATCTTCCTTTGTCTGGTGGTCAATCGTTACACAAAAAGGCGTACCAATGGCATCCATCCTGCGGTAACGTTTACCGATAGCGTCTTTCTCTTCATAAAAACACATGAAGCTGCGTTTGCAGTCATTCATCAGTTCCCTTGCAATTTCAGGCAGGCCATCTTTTTTTACCAATGGAAGAATAGCCAGTTTGGTAGGAGCAATTTTTGCCGGTATTTTTAATACCACACGGCTGTCTTCTGTGCCATCTTCTTTTATCCATTTTTCTTCAGCATAAGCAAGACTCATAATGGTAAGGAACAAACGGTCCAGGCCAACAGAAGTTTCTAAAACGTACGGCACATAGTTGCCATAAGCCTTACCGGTGGCCGGATCAATGTCATTATCAAAATACTGCATTTTCTTTTTGCTGAAAGTTTGGTGCTGCGTTAAATCAAAATCAGTTCGGCTGTGAATGCCTTCCAACTCTTTCCAGCCAAACGGAAATTCAAACTCAATATCCAATGCAGCGTCAGCATAATGCGCCAGCTTTACATGGTTGTGAAAACGTAATTTCTCTGCAGGTATGCCAAGACTTTGGTGCCAGCTTTTTCTTTCTTCTTTCCAGAAGTTGTACCACTCCATCTGTGAACCGGGACGAATGAAAAACTGCATTTCCATTTGTTCAAATTCCCTCATCCTGAAAATAAATTGTCTTGCAACAATTTCATTCCTGAAAGCCTTGCCCGTTTGTGCAATACCAAAAGGAATTTTCATCCTGCCGGTTTTTTGCACATTCAAAAAATTTACAAAAATTCCCTGTGCAGTTTCTGGCCGCAGGTACACAATGTTTTCATCCGGATTTTCTGCAGCCACTGCACCAAACTCTGTTTTAAACATCAAATTAAATTGGCGCACATCCGTCCAGTGGCAAGTTTTGCTGACAGCACATTTTATTTGGTTGTCGTCAATCAATTTTTTTAAACCTGCATAATCATCTTTTGCAAGCAAAGCATCCATTGCATCAATCAGTGATTTTGCATCTGCTTCGGGCAATGTTTCTGCATGGGCTTCTATCAAATGATCAACCCGGTATCTTTTGTTGCTGTCTTTATTATCGATCATCGGGTCGCTGAAATTATCAACATGGCCGCTTGCTTTCCAGGTGGTGGGATGCATAAAAATTGCTGCATCAATACCTACGATATTGTCGTGCAGTTGCGTCATACTTTTCCACCAGCAATCCCGGATATTTTTTTTCAACTGGGCACCATTCTGTCCATAGTCGTACACCGCCGCAAGGCCATCATAAATTTCACTTGATTGAAAAATGTAACCGTATTCCTTGCAATGTGCAACCAGCGCTGCAAAGTTGTTTGTTTCGTTTGCCATAAGGCTGCAAAAGTAAGTCAAAAGTCAAAAGGTAAAAGGCAAATTTTTGAGCTGTGTTTTCCTGATTTTATTACTCCGGCATTTGTTCGTTGCGGAGCTTCAGTGGCGTCGCAGTCCGTTCATCTTTATATCTTTGGTCATCTTCAGCTTCCGGGTTTCAGTCTGCCTGCTGAAAAATTGGCCAGCTCATTATGCTTACAGAAGAAAAAATAAAAGAGGCAAAAAAGCAGCTTCGTTCCGGTATCCCCGAAGGCGAAATCAAAAACGATTTGATGAAGGAAGGATTTACAGAAGATGAAATACAAAATTTATTTACTCCTCACAAATCCGACATGCTTTCCTGGTATCTTGGTTCAGCAATACTGCTGCTGTTGCTGTGGATAATAGCAGGCAATACCTCCATATTAATTTTTTCCGGTATTATGTTATCACTTTATATTGCAGCAGCTAAGCAAACTGCAAAAGAAAAAACCGATGATTAATATTCCTAACCGAATACCTTCCCGCCTGGAAAAATTTGGGGTGTATTACCTCAGGCTGTTCCGTCGCATCGATTCCAATCACAGTGTGTTTGATATACCCGATGAAGAATTGGCAAAGCGTATCCGCCGCATCACCCGGAAGGGAATGATCCTTTCTTCACTCATTGGTTTGGCATGTGTATTTCCAACCGTATGGGTGGATATTCATTTTGAAAACAGCTCCCTGCTGGTGCATTACGGTTGGGTGGTGGGGGTTACTATTTTGTCTATTGCCGTCGAGTTTTATGTGCTCTTTGTTATTGCCTTAAAAGCCGTGTATGAAGTAAGTGAACTCATCAACATGCACGCCAGCAAAAACGACCTGGTGAATGAAAGTGTATTCAGTGTAACCCATATCCTGTCCCGTACAGCCCTGGAGCTGCCAGACCCAGAATTAAAAATACTCGGCATTGATCCGTTTAAAAGAATATCGAAAAAGAATCTGCTTATCCTTGGTTTGCTGTACAAAGCAAAAATTACACTCACCAATCTCATTTTAAAATTTGGGCTACGCTTCAGTGTTGGTAATACACTGGCAGGTATTTCGATATTGTACGAAGCTTTACCGGTAGAATGTTTCTGGAACAGCATGGTGCTGAAAAGAGTGGTGAATGAAGCAAGGCTGCGGCTGTTTGGTTTTGCGCTGGCCAACCAGATTGCCAAAAATGTGCTGCACGACAAACTGCTGCAACAGTTGTCGCCACTGGCTAAAAACGGTTGTCTCCGGGCCATCGGCAATGCCGTGGTAATGTCAAAAAATTATCATCCCAATATGATCATCCTGCTTATCCGCTTCCAGCAGCTACTGCATATTTCAAATGAAGACAGGTATGATGACTGGGATTTGTTTATGGATACACTTAAAAAGGTGGATGAAAAAGAACGAAATTTTTTACTCGATCTTTTCACTGTATCTGCAGCATTTGATGGAAAACTGAGCGACTTAGAGCAGGATAGTTTACGCCAGGTTTATGGCAATCAGTATCAATTATTTCATCCCCGTCTTATTAAGCTTACCCAATGTTTAAAGGAAGGAAAATTAAATGAAGCACTCACATTGTGTAAGCTTGATTTTACAGAAGGGTAATGCTATTTCAGTTTATCATTTTCCTTGTGCCTTGTTGCATCTCTCAAATTCTTCTTCTCAAAATTCTTTTCAAGAGCTGCAGTTAAATCAACACCTGTTTGATTAGCCAAACAAATTAATACCCATAACACATCCGCCATTTCATCACCCAGCTCTTTACCCTTATCACTTTCTTTAAAAGATTGCTCACCATATATTCTCACCATCAGTCTTGATAATTCCCCAACTTCTTCCATCAGTATTCCAAGATTGGTGAGTTCATTAAAGTATCGTACACCAACAGTTTTTATCCATTGGTCAACGTCTGTTTGTGCTTGTTGTATAGTCATTTTATTTTTTTTGATTACACTAATTTTTTACGAATTACGCGAATTATAAAACAATTCTTTTCCATGTTAGTGATCGTTCACCAAAGTTAATGACCAATGCAAGTTTTAACTTTGATACAGCTAAATAGCTTAATGCCTGGGCTGAATGTGCCTCAATAATTGCAGTGGCAGATTTAATTTCAAGAATAATGCGACTAAAAACAATATAATCAGCTACATAAGGATTTCGTAAAATCTTTCCTTTGTACTCAACAGCAAATTTCTTTTCTCTTTCATAATGTAATTCATTATCAATAAATTCAATTTCCATTGCATCTTTATAATTTATTTCTTTCAACCCCATTCCCAATGCTTGATGAATTTTCATACAAATCCCGACAACTTTAAATGCCTCTTCCTTAAATATTAAATCTGCCATAAAAAAGTATTTAAGTGATTTTGAAAATTAGTGTAATTAGCATTAATTAGTGTAATAAAAACTATTCCTTATTCTTCGTATCCATCACAATCGTCACCGGTCCATCATTCAGTAATTCTACTTTCATATCAGCACCAAATTCACCAGTAAATATTTTTTTACCTAAATCATTCTCCAACTGCACAATCATTTTTTCATACATTGGTATTGCAATACCAGCCTTGCTTGCTTTGAGGTAAGAAGGCCTGTTGCCTTTTTTTGTGTTGGCATGTAAGGTAAACTGGCTTACCAATAAAATATCTCCGCCAGTATCTTTCAATGATAAATTGGGCACTTTATTTTCATCATCAAATATGCGGAGGTTTACAATCTTATTACTCAGCCAGCTAATGTCTTCCTGTGTATCAGCATCCTCAATCCCAATCAAAATTAGCAGACCATTAGCAATGGATGAGATAACTTTACTGTCAATTGCCACGCTGGCTTTTGTTACTCTTTGAATGACTGTTTTCATTGGATAAAGATAGTATGTGGAAGTATATTTCTGATGCAATGCAGTAAAATCAACCCATTGGAGGTTTATTGAATCTACCAAGAACTTATTCAAGAATTATATCCACAAAAAGTGCAAAACTCACCAAATTCAATGGCTGTATGGATCCATGATTTTTACACATTCTTTTTCCACAAGTGTTGATATTTAGAATTTAGAAGAATGGTTTACAAAAGATATTTTCGTTTACAGGATAACAATTTCTTAACCTAACTAACCCAAGCCATATAATTTATGTCCAAAAAAAGCCCAGTCGACAAAGGCCTGCAGTTTTCCAGGCAGTTCACCAAAAAAGATGTATCACCATTTGATATGTTTGAATACGATTACCGCACTTCGGTAATTAAAGACCCCAGTGGTAAAGTAGTATTCCAAATGGACAATGTGGAAGTACCCAAACAATGGAGCCAGATCGCAACCGATATTTTGGCACAAAAATATTTTCGTAAAGCTGGGGTACCCCAGGCCGATGGTACCAGCGGCAGGGAAACAACCGTAAAGCAGGTGGCTCACCGCATGGCACATTGCTGGAGGATATGGGGAGAGCAGTATGATTATTTTGCTTCAGAAAATGATGCACAAATTTTTTATGATGAATTGGTTTATTCTATATTGAACCAAGCTTGTGTACCCAACAGTCCGCAATGGTTCAATACCGGCCTTCATGCAGTGTACGGCATCACCGGCAAACCACAAGGACACTATTATGTAGACGCCATTGATGGTCAGTTAAAAAAATCTGCCAACGCATACGAACGTCCACAGCCACACGCCTGCTTTATTTTAAGTGTGGATGATGATTTGGTAAACGAAGGTGGCATCATGGATCTTTGGGTAAGGGAAGCAAGGATCTTTAAATACGGAAGCGGTGTAGGTACCAACTTCAGCAGCATCCGTGGCGAAGGCGAAAAACTGAGTGGCGGCGGTACTTCCAGCGGCCTGATGAGTTTCTTAAAAATTGGTGACAGGGCTGCAGGCGCCATCAAAAGTGGTGGTACCACAAGGCGTGCTGCTAAAATGGTTTGTCTTGATCTGGATCATCCTGAAATAGAAAAATTTGTAAACTGGAAAGTAGAAGAAGAAGATAAAGTAGCAGCGTTAATTGCTGCCGGCTATGCAAGCGATTACGAAGGTGAAGCATACCGTACTGTAAGCGGACAGAACAGTAATAACTCCGTACGCATCCCCAATGAATTTTTTAAAGTACTGGATGAAGATGGTGATTGGGAATTGAAAGGCCGTAGCGATGGAAGAGTGATGAGAACGGTGAAAGCAAGAAAACTCTGGAAAGAAATTACCTACGCAGCATGGAAATGTGCTGACCCCGGAACACAATACGATACTACCATCAACGAATGGCATACCTGCCCGGAAGGTGGCCGTATCAACGCCTCTAACCCTTGCAGTGAGTACATGTTCCTCGACAATACTGCCTGTAACTTAGCTTCTGTAAACCTTCGCCGTTTCTTTGAGGAAAGCGATAACAGTTTTGATGTAAAAGGATTTGAATACACTTGCCGCCTGTGGACAGTTGTATTAGAAGTATCTGTATTGATGGCGCAATTTCCTTCACAGGAAGTGGCTCAGCTTTCTTACGATTACAGAACATTGGGTTTGGGTTATGCAAACCTTGGTTCAATGCTGATGGTAAGCGGTATCCCTTACGACAGCGAACAGGCAAGAGGCATTGCAGGTGCTATCACCGCAATCATGACAGGTGTGGCGTACAAAACATCTGCAGAGATGGCTGCTTTTCTTGGTGCATTTGATAAGTACGAAGCCAATAAAACACACATGTTACGGGTAATGCGTAACCACCGTGCCGCAGCCTATGATGCACAGGATGCTTGTGAAGGAATTGATATAAAACCACAAGGTATCAATGCAAAATATTGTCCTGATTATTTATTGACTGCTGCCATCAAAGCATGGGATGATGCAGTACAGATGGGTGAAAAGCATGGCTACCGCAATGCACAGACAACTGTGATTGCTCCAACAGGAACGATTGGTTTGGTAATGGATTGCGATACCACCGGTGTAGAACCTGATTTTGCTTTGGTGAAATTTAAAAAATTAAGTGGCGGTGGCTATTTCAAGATCATCAACCAGAGTGTGCCTGCTGCATTGCGTAATTTGAAATACAGTGAAAAAGAACTGGAAGAAATTGTAAACTATGCAAAAGGCCATGCTACTTTAAATGGTTCTCCTGCTGTCAATACAGCATCATTGTTGGCAAAAGGATTTACCAAAGAAGAACTGAATAAAGTAGAAGCTTCTTTGGGCAGTGCTTTTGAAATTGGTTTTGTATTCAACGTATTCACTTTTGGCGAAGCTACCTTGCAGCGCTTAGGATTTAAACCAGAGCAATACAATGATTTTGGCTGGAGCTTACTGGAAGCACTGGGCTTTACTGATGATGAAATAGAAGCGGCTAATATTTTTGTATGCGGCACCATGACAGTAGAAGGTGCACCATATTTGAAAGACGAACATTTACCAGTATTTGATTGTGCCAACAAGTGCGGACATAAAGGCGAACGCTATATTCATGCACATGGTCATATCCGTATGATGGGTGCGGCACAGCCTTTCCTGAGTGGTGCTATCAGCAAAACCATCAACCTGCCAAATGAAGCCAGTGTGGAAGAAATTGCAGACTGCTACCGCATGAGCTGGGAGCTTGGTTTAAAAGCAAATGCTTTGTACCGTGATGGTTCTAAATTGTCTCAGCCACTCAGCAATAAATCTGACAAGAAAAAATCAACCAACGAAAAAGAAGCAACAACTGCTGAAGCTGCCGAACAAACATCAATGATCAGTGAATCTCAGATTGTTGACATGAGCAAACTCACGGTGGATGAATTGCTGGATGAAGTAAGCAAGCGTATGCAAAGCAGCCCTGACACGGTATTGAAAGGACGTCTTGCAAAAATTGTAGAGCGTAAAACATTACCTGCCAAACGCCGTGGCTTTACACAAAAAGCAAAGATCAACGGACAGGCATTGTTCCTGCGTACCGGTGAATATACAGATGGAACAGTAGGTGAAATTTTTATTGACATGGCGAAAGAAGGCGCTACCGTAAGAAGTATGCTCAACTGTTTTGCCATCGCTATTTCTATTGGCTTACAGTACGGGGTACCCCTGGAAGAGTTTGTAGAAAAATTTGTGTTCACACGTTTTGAACCAGCCGGCATGGTGGATCATCCGAACATCAAAACTACTACTTCTATCATTGATCTTATCTTCCGCTCACTGGCGTATGAATATTTAGGCCGTACAGATTTGGTACATGTACTGGACAAACCAGAAGTGGAAAATTTGGGCAATGCAGCCTGGGACGAATCAACCCCCACTATCGGAAACCGGGTACATGAATTGAGTGAAGTAAGGGTGATTGGCGGTACATCTTCTTCTCCTGCAGGCAATGTACAATCTTCTGCAGCCAAGGCACAGAAGAGCGGAGACAGCACACAGAGCTATTTAAAAAGTATGCAAAGCGATGCACCAACCTGCAACACCTGTGGCCACATCACCATGCGTAGCGGCACTTGCTACAAATGTTTGAATTGTGGAAACAGTATGGGCTGCAGCTAAACCCCTATCCCCTAAAGGAGGACTTTAAAAGGTTACAAACTACAAGCATATAAACAAACGCCATTCAATTGAGTGGCGTTTGTTTTTTTTTTAATTATTTTACGGTTGTTTTCAGAAATTATAAACTGCATTTTTTATTAAACAACCATCATGCTGAATATCAAAAGAAAACATTTACCCTTGCTGCTGGCATTTTCAATCTTTTATCAAACAGTTATTGCACAAAATAAATTTGCCGCATATAATTTCCAGGCGGTTGATAGTTTTGCGATGGCTGTAAAATATGAAAAGGATATTTACAAATTAGCAAAAGACCTTACGGATCCTTACCATGAAGACATTTATAAAGTCCGTGCCATTTTCAGATGGGTGACAGATAATATTGAGTATGATTATGAATTTATCAATAAGGATAAAGAAAGAACAAGGCCCAATTGTGAAAACTCAATTGACTGTTCCCGGATAATAAAAGAGTGGGAGGAAGATTATGTAAAAGATATTTTGAAACACAACAAAGCCATTTGTTACGGCTATGCAAGAGTGTTTCAAAAACTTTGCGATATCAATAATATCAAAACTGAAATCATCTCTGGTTATGTAAGGCAGAACCCTTTTGAAATTGGAAATAGCCTCAGCGTAAACCATGCCTGGAATGCAGTGATGCTGGACAGTGTGTGGTATTATCTTGATCCTACCTGGGCGGCAGGCTATGTAGGGCACGACGAAGAAACAGATAAGCTCACCGGCTATCGAAAAGTGTATAAAAACTATTACTGGCTCACGCCATTCAACAAGCTGGTGCGGAACCATTATCCCAAAAATAGCAAGTGGGTGGAGATACCAAATTTTACCAAAGAAAAATTCTTTAACCAGCCGCATTATTACTGGCTGCCGATGCTGGAAAAAATATCCAATGAACTGTCTCCTTCTACCGGCTTGCTGGAAGTGAAAAAAGATTCAGTCATCCATTTTAAATTTGATTATGCAGAAGCCATAAATAAATTACAGATCAATTCTAATGTTTTTACCAATCCACCTTTATGGAATATTGAAGAAGATGACAATGGAAGAAAGGTGAAACGAAAAGATACTTCCGCAATCCGGCGGCAGCTGTATATTCCATTCAAAAAAAATGGTAACACATATGAATTTGATTATACCGTAAAAGAACAATCGCTTTATTATTTGGAATTAATTTTTGACAATAAAAAAGCAATGCGGTATAAAGTGAGGGTGATTGAATAATGAATCTGGAAATTACTTTGCTATAAAAATTCTTTGGAAACTATCCTTCCCAATAACAATAAATTCACTTCCACAAAGCCTGCATAGTATTTACCTTTGAGTATCTTTTTAAATTGAAAATTATGGGTATTGAAAAATCAATCAGCATTTTCTTTTTGCTGCTAAGCCTTGCAGCAACTGCACAAAATAAAAATGGTTTGGTAAGCGGCCCGTGGGCGGGCAATGTGGAATTACGCAATGCCACTATTTGGGTGGAGGTGACACCGGAAGTAAAAAGCGTAGCGGTGAAATACCATTCAGTCAACAGCTTTACAACTAAAATGGTTGATTATAAAGGTGAGCTGGGGAAAGATTTTAACCCAATAAAAATTGAACTGAATGGATTGGATGTAAATACTACTTACACTTATTCCTTATTTATTAACGGGGTTTCAGCTAACCTTAACTTCCCAACAAAATTTACCACCAAAGATTTATGGCAATGGCGCAAACCTGCACCAGACTTTAGTTTCCTTGCTGGCAGCTGTGCTTATTTTAATGAACCAAAATATGACCGGCCAGGTAAACCTTATGGTGGCGATTCATCCATTTTTGAAACGATGGCCAAAACACCTGCAGCATTTCATGTGTGGCTAGGAGATAATTGGTACACCAGGGAAGTGGACTATAATACAAGATGGGGATTGAACTACCGAGCCAGTCATGACCGGGCTTTGCCGGTGTTGCAAAAATTTATGGCATCCATGCCGCAGTATGCCATTTGGGACGATCATGATTATGGCCCCAATGATATTGGCAAGAGTTACATCCTAAAAGAGGAGAGCCGGAAAATATTTATGAACTACAGCTGCAACCCAAGTTATGGACAAAAAGGAGAAGGCATTTATTCGCTAATGAGTTATGCGGATGTAGATATTTTTTTAACCGACGACCGCTATTTCAGAAGTGAAGATGATATGCCGGACAGCCTTGATGGAAAACCAAACACAGAAAAAAACTACTTTGGAAAAATGCAGTTGGACTGGTTAAAAAATGCTTTGCTCTACAGTAATGCTTCTTTTAAAATTATTGCTACCGGCAGCCAGATATTAAATCCGTTGTCCGATTTTGAATGTATGAAACACTACAGTGCCGAGTATTATGAACTGATGAATTTTTTAAATAAAGAAAATGTAAAAGGAGTTTTGTTTTTCACCGGCGACCGTCACCATAGTGAAGTGATCAAACAGGAAAGGCCTGGTTTGTATCCATTGTATGATGTTACCAATTCGCCTTACACATCAGGCATTGGCAAAGTAAAAGGAGCAGAGTTGAATAATCCTGCAAGGATACCCGGCACTTTGGTTGAAGCACAAAATTTTACAAAAGTAACAGTGAGCGGTAATAAAAATGAAAGGGTGATGAAGATCGAATTTTTGGGAATAAAAGGAGATAAACTGGGAGAGTGGAGTGTGGGGGAGAAAGAATTGAAATAAAAAAAATACTATTTGCCGGGTAATGAAAAAAAATAAAATTTGCCGAACTTGTACAGGTTAAAAAAGATCAAAATGAAAAAAATAACAATTGCATCCATCCTCTTTTTTACATTGCTTGGTTTTGCTTCGTCAGCACAGGACTACCGAATTGAGAGCAATGAAGTAAAGATTATTAAAGAAGTAAAATTTAAAACAGGTACTGCAGAGTTGCTGCCGGAAAGCGACGCAGCGTTATTGATCATCAAAAAATATTTAGAGGATAAATCATACATCAGCCTGCTGAGGGTAGAAGCACACAGTGATAACAGCGGGAATGAAAAAGCTAATCAGCTGCTTACTGAAAAACGGGCATCAGCAGTATGTGACAGGTTGGTATTTTTAGGTACTGACTGTATGCGGTTATTGCCTGTGGGCTTTGGCAGTACCAAGCCGGTGGCGGATAACAGCAGCCCGGAAGGCCGCAGTGTGAACAGGCGGATCAGTTTTGTAAATGCATCGTTGAGGGGCAGGGCAATTGGCGGTATGCCTGCAGATGATGGTGGTAAAGTGGTAGATAATCCCTGTCACTAAATTTTAATAACCAGCCCGCCTTATCAATTATCTTTGCCGCATGACATCTGAATATTTTACTTACAACAAGGGCAAAGTAATACAGGCATTGCGGTATCATTTCATTACCCGTAGAGAAATTAAATTAATGATGATACTGGTAAATGTATTTGCCATTGCATCAGCAGCCCTGTTTTTTTTAAAAAAAATATCGCCCCTGGCTTTTTTGATCAGCGCTTTTTTATGGTTTATAATGATGATCGCTTTCTGGTTTCTTTTGCCCATGCTTATTTATAAAAAATCAGCCACTTTTAAAGACCGCTTCAAAGCTACATTTGGCAATACCGGGTTTACTATCGAAAACGACCGGGTAAGCCGGAGCTGGCAGTGGTCCGAATTTAGCACGAGTATGGAAAGCCCCCATTTTTTTCATTTGTATTTTGACACCCGTTCTTTTTTCATTGTGCCCAAAGATGCTTTCACAGGCGATGATGTGCATGAGGCAAGAAAAATATTAGCAGCTAAAATCGGGAAGTAGATTGTGGAAGAAGTAATTGTGTGAGGAATTATTACAGCTTTTTCTCCATGATGTGGTGCTTAATATTCAGTTCAATAAATTCATCACCTTTTATTTTGTAACCATATTTTTCATAAAAGCCAATGGCTGTATCACGGGCATGCATCATTAAAATTTTATAACCCCTGTCCCGGGCAATATTTTCTGCGAAGGCCATCATCGATTCGCCAACACCCATGCCCTGTTTGTTTTTTTGTACCGCCATTTGCCTAAGTCGTCCACATTGATGGTCTATTTTAGTAATCATACAGCACCCGATAATTTCCTCCTCATCAAAAGCACCTATCAAAATATCTTCCTTTTCTTTTTTTAATTCTTCTTCATTAAAACTAAGCCCCAATGGCTTTCTCATGATCTCATACCGGAGGTTTACCATTTGGTCATATTCCCTGCTGCCATGATATAGTTGTTTTAAAGCCATACCGCAATATAATAAAATCTTTTTGCTAATTGTCACCCTTAGTAAAGGTTGTTGTAAAACAAAAAAAGGAGCCGTTGAGGCTCCTTGTAATTTGTAATAAAAGTGTTTTATTTTTTTACCACTTTTATTGTTTCCATACGGGTGCTATTGCTGATGGTAAGCAGGTAGGTGCCTGATGGAGTTTGTTGTGCCTGGTTTATTGTAATTATGTTATGTCCTTTTTTTACCATGCTGCTGCCGGTTGATACCACAGCACCATTGATACTCCTGATGCTGATGGTAACCTGCTGGTTTGTTTCACTGCTGTACTCAATATTTAATTCATTTGTAAAAGGAACCGGCCAGGCTTTAATATTATTCTTTGTTCCGCCAGCATCCAGCTTTATCATCAACACGGCTGAGTATTTAGCTTTTCCATCTATATCCACCATTTTAATGCGATAGAAAATTGTATTGTTGATGTAAAAAAATAAGTCATCAGTAATATTATAATTACTGGTGATACTGCTGTTGCCTTTTGCAGTGATGATGGCAAATGGTTCAAATTTATTACCATCTATACTTTTCTGCAGTTCAAAATAACTGCTGTTTATTTCCTGTAATGTTTGCCAATTGAGCTGCACTGTTTTTTTATCAATACTTCCGCTGAAACTCAGCATGGTAATGGGTAATGGACCTTGTGATAAACCGGTAACAGGGATTGTGTAGGTCGCTATATTTGATACCTGGCCATAGCTGTCATCAGCATTATAAGTAAATACAGCATCTCCAGTAAAATTGGGATTGGGCTGAAAAGAAAGCAGGGAAATTTCTGCCGGCGTTAATACCTGGCCTGCTGTTACAGGCACACAATTTCCAGCATTACAAATGTATAAAATGCCTTTATTCGGATCAGGGATGGTCTTAACTGTATAACTGACAATATCACCACTTGCCGCACTTGCTTTAAACGGAGAGATAGCTGTTATCAAAGAAGCATTAAGCATAGAAGGCATTAAAATATTTTCCGCAACAGGGGGTAAAATAATGGCATTGGGAGCAGATAATACACCCGTAACAGCAATTAAATCGATACCACCTTGTGCGGTAGCAGAGTTAGTGTTTGTAGGGAAATAGGCATTGTTGTTATAGTCTGCTAAATCATTACCGGTGGCACCAGCAGGTAAATCATAACCAATGATCGAATAACCAAATATTTTTTGGCCCTGGGTGATCCCCAAATCATTAAAGGAAATAAATACGCCGCCAATATTTTGTGTGCCAGAAGTACTCATTCTTAAATTCGATTCAATGGCAGCATCTTTACGAACAACATAATAGTTGATATTACTCAATGGTAAATTTCCATAGTCAGTAGTTTTTACCCTTACCGGATTGCCGTAAGTAACAGGATTACCATTCAGGTCAATTGCAGTAATGGCGGCTATTACAAAGGGATCGTGGGCATTGTCTGCACCTCTTTCAAATAAGGCAAAACCAACTTTTGTATTTACGGTTGAAATGACACCGCCTAAGAATATCACATCCAGCCTTTCGATATTATTATTGTTTCCGTTACCATCGCCCTGGTTGGCAAAAAGATTGTCAGTGCCCTGGTTCAGGTTGTTGCCATCAAATACAGACTCCATGTTATCATTGTAATCATTTACCACAGCAATGGTTGCGTTAGTGGCAGCAGCAGCTTTTTCCACCCACAACAATGTTCTGTCTCCGCTTACTACCTGGTTATTTACCCTTCTTATTTTTACCATTGAATTTGCATTCTGCACATAAGTATAAATATCAGCACCAATAGTAAAACTGTTCAGCTTTTTAAAATTATTGTTTGCCTGTGCAGCAGTTCCAAAGCTGTACTGGTAGCTATTGCTGCTGAATGAACTTCCATTGGCACCGGCAGCACTGTAACTATTGCCAGCCGTGGAGCTGAGCGGTGATGTGTTTACATTCACAATAGGTGTTTGTGCTTTCACCGTATCAAAGAGGCATAAAGCAAGAGCTGTCAATAAAAACCATAAAACTGCTTGCGAAGTGCTTAAGCTTCCTGGAGAATAGGATGCTGATCTCCGCTGGGTTTGCCTGCTGTCATCATTGATTTGACTGTTGAAATTTGTTTTCATAATCTTTAATTTGGGGTTGCCAGATGATAAACAGTATTGATGCCAAATGCTGAAACGCTTTGCAGGTATGAGTTTTGCAGCATTTCAATATTTAATAAAATCCTTTTTTTGAAAAAAATTTACAGAATTTGGAAAAAATTAAACGGGCTTACAGAGGCTATTAACAGCCGTAGACCGGCAGGATAATTCAGCGATTTTTTTGAATAACTAACCTGGTTGCTTAATTACCGGAAGTATAATTACCAATACTGTTTACAAATGACGGCAAACTGGTAATTCCCTTTTTTATATTAAACGCAATATTTCTTTGTATTTATTTCAAAAAGTATATTTTTGCTGCTCAATAACTAAATAATACTACCATGTCAGACATTGCAACAAGAGTAAAGAAAATAATTGTTGACAAATTAGGTGTAGACGAAGCCGAAGTAACTACCGAAGCTTCTTTCACAAATGATTTAGGTGCCGATAGCTTGGACACCGTTGAATTAATCATGGAATTTGAAAAAGAATTTAACATTTCCATTCCTGATGAGCAGGCTGAAACCATCACCACTGTTGGACAGGCTGTTACTTACTTAGAGGAACATGCTAAGTAATCAGTAAATCTTCATCTGTTTTAATCATCGCAGGCAAATTGTATGGAATTAAAAAGAGTAGTTGTTACCGGATTGGGGGCTATTACCCCGTTAGGTAAATCTCTTGCCGAATATTGGCAGGGTTTATCTGATGGTGTTAATGGCTGTGATTTTATCAAACAATTCGACGCTGCTAAATTTAAAACACGGTTTGCCTGTGAGATTAAAGACTTTGATGCCACGACTTACTTAGACCGTAAAGAAGCCCGTAAAATTGACCGCTTTACCCAGCTTGCATTAATAGCCAGTGATGAGGCGGTAAAAGATGCCGGCATCAATAGAGATAATATTGATGTGGACAGGGTAGGTGTAATATTTGCCAGCGGTATCGGTGGTTTAATTACTTTCCAGGAAGAAGTGATCAACTTTTCTTCCGGCGATGGAACACCCCGTTTTAATCCTTTCTTTATTCCCAAAATGATACTGGATATTGCTGCAGGGCAAATATCCATGCGCCATGGTTTCAGAGGACCCAACTATGCTGTAGTTAGTGCATGTGCTTCTTCTACCAATGCTATTATTGATGCTTTTGATACCATTCGTTTGGGCAAAGCCGATGTAATTGTTACCGGTGGCAGCGAAGCAGTAGTAAGTGCAGCAGGCCTTGGAGGGTTTAATGCAATGAAAGCATTGAGCGAAAGAAATGATGATCCCAAATCTGCCAGCCGGCCTTTTGATAAAGACAGGGATGGTTTTGTAATGGGCGAAGGTGCTGGTGCCATTATTGTAGAAAGCCTGGAACATGCATTGGCAAGAGGTGCAAAAATTTACTGTGAAATTGCTGGCGGCGGTGCTACTGCCGATGCACATCATATCACAGCGCCGCATCCGGAAGGATTGGGTGCACAAAATGTAATGAAAGTTGCCCTCAAAGATTCTGGCCTTAAACCAGAAGACATTGATTACATCAATGTACACGGTACTTCTACACCACTGGGTGATATTGCAGAAACAAAAGCAATCCTAAATGTTTTTGGCGATCATGCTTATAATCTCAATATCAGTTCTACTAAAAGTATGACAGGGCATTGTCTTGGTGCAGCAGGTGCTTTGGAAGCATTGGCTTGTATCCTGGCAGTTACAAAAGATATCATACCTCCTACCATCAATCACTTTACCGATGATCCGGAACTGGATCCTAAATTAAATTTTACTTTCAATAAAGCACAGCACCGTACGGTAAATGCGGCATTGAGCAATACTTTTGGTTTTGGCGGCCACAATGCTTCTGTGATTGTTAAAAAATACAAGCCTTAAAATTTCCTGCTTTCATTTTACTTTCCATGTAAAATACTTTTCCTGTCTGAATTATTTTTTTCGTTAATTATTTTTGTTTTATTTTTTATGATAATATTTTCATCATGATGAATTGTTATAAAATATCACGAGCTGATTTATAGTAGCCAACGAAATAAATGCTACCTTGTATTGTGAGTATAAAATATTAATATGACTGTATATTATCCGGGTTACTATTTTTCATTTTCATAAGAAGCCGTATTTTTAAATAACAATATTCTAATTATACTTTGCAGTTTATTAAAGATTTTTTTATCGGTGATTTAAAAAAGAAAGAGTTTAGAAAACAACTCAGTAATGTACTTGGATTTACTCCAGGTACATTAAATCTTTACAGAACAGCCCTCAGTCACCGGTCGGTAAGAGAAGGTGCCGATGAAAATAATGAACGCCTCGAATTTTTGGGTGATGCTGTACTGAGCTCCATCGTAGCACATTACCTGTTTATGAAATATCCTTATAAAGGAGAAGGTTTTTTAACAGAAATGCGGAGCAAGATGGTAAACAGGCAGCAATTGAATGATATCGGTATTAAAATGGGGCTCAAGAAAATAACGATTTATAACAAGCATGACAATTCATTAAAAATTTCACAGATATTCGGTAACACACTGGAAGCATTGATTGGTGCCGTTTATCTCGACAAGGGATATAAAAAAACACAGGAGTGGGTAGAAAAATACATTATCTCTACACACATGTTTATTGATGACCTGGAAACGATTGAGATCAACATCAAAAATAAATTATACGGATGGGCCAATAAAAATGGCAAGTCGCTTGAGTTTGAAACACTGGGCGAAAAATTTGAAAATGGCAGACGGCTTTTTACCATCGGCGCCACAGTGGATGGGGAATTGGTGGCCGAAGGCAAAGGATACAATAAAAAAGATGCCAGCCAGATAGCAGCACAATTAGCAGTTGATAAATTAGGGTTATAAATCCGTTTCTCGTTTCTTGTTTGCTTTGGGTTGCAGGTTCTTTTGTTTTATGAATGCAACTTTTAATTTAATACCAACGGGAAACGATCAACGAGAAACGATAAACAAGAAACGATGACTTTCGGAATATTAGGCAGTGGCAGCTGGGGAACAGCGATAGCAAAAATTTTGACGGATAACGGCAACACGATTTACTGGTGGAACAGGAGTGAAAAATCCATTCAGCAAATAATGGCCCGCCACCACAATCCGCATTATCTCAGCATGGCTTATTTTGATACCGGTAAATTAAAATTAACTACCGATGCTGCTGAAGTGATTACAAATTCTGATTGTATTATCATCGCCATTCCTTCTGCTTATACAGCATCTACTTTACTCTCTCTTAATAAAAATATTTTTGAAGGAAAAAAAATCATCAGTGCAGTAAAAGGAATTTTGCCAGATGAAAATTTGCTGCTGAATGATTTTCTAAAAAATGAATTCGATTTCGCCATCGAAAATTATTTTGCCGTTCTTGGCCCCTGCCATGCCGAAGAAGTAGCAGCAGAAAAACTATCCTACTTAACTTTTTCGGGTGTGGATGAAACCATGACCCATGAAATAGCCAGTCATTTTAAAACTGATTATATCAACACGATTGAGAACAATGATATTTATGGAGTTCAGTTTGCGGCAATTTTAAAAAACATTTATGCAGTAGGTTCCGGCATAGCCCACGGGCTTGATTATGGGGATAATTTTTTGAGTGTGCTGATAGCCAACAGTGCAGATGAAATGGCTGGGTTCTTAAAAAAATCCGGAATAAAAAACATTGAAGTGGGCAGTATTGAACACCACAAACATGCAGCACCGCTTGCAGACGACATTATCAATAGTGCCGATTATAAAATGAACAAACTGAATTTTCAAACCACCAATTATGCAGCGTCTGTTTATTTGGGAGATCTGTTGGTAACCTGCTATTCACTTTACAGCCGCAACCGTACTTTTGGCAACATGATCGGCAAAGGATATTCTGTAAAATCGGCGCAGATAGAAATGAGTATGGTGGCTGAAGGATACAATGCAAGCAAGTGCATGTACATCATCAATCAATCTGTAAAAGCCGATATGCCCATTGCTGAAACTGTTTATAAAATACTTTGGGAAAACCTTTCTGCGGCAGAAGGATTTAAAAAGATTGAGCAGGAGTTGGTGTAGTAAATATTTTCATCTTTAAAAAAATAAATCTGCGGCAATTCCATCAGCAAATAATTTTCCTTCTGTTGTTAAAATAAGTTTTGAGTTATGGCTTACCAATTTATTTCCATTCTGCCATTTGATACTGGCCTCCTGTAATTTGGTGTGAAACTTCTCTCCAAAATCATTTTCTATTTTTTTTAAATCAAGCCCTTCCAATGTTCTTAAGGAGGTCATTATGTATTCATTTAATTGCTGCGTTGGCGTTAATATTTCTTCCTCAAAAGGGATGATATTTTTTTGCAGTGATTTTATGTACAAAGCATTGTTGGCAATATTCCACCGCCTGCTTTTGCCATCAAAAGAATGGGCTGATGGGCCGAAGCCATAATAGTTTTTTCCCTGCCAGTAGCTGCTGTTATGTTTACTACGCATTCCGGGCAAAGCAAAATTACTGATCTCGTAATGCTCATAGCCAGCCTGCTTCATCCAGTTCATCAGCAGCAAAAATTGGGCAGCCTGTTTTTCTGCATCCACAGTTTCTCTTTTATGTTGGGCAATCATTTTTGCCAACGCTGTTTTAGGCTCCACAGTCAAAGCATAGCAGGAGATATGCGGAATCTTTTTTTCAATAACTATTGCTGCATTTTTTTGCCAGTCATCATCACTCAGCAGGGGAGAACCATAAATTAAATCAATAGAAAAATTACTGTAACCTGCTGAGAAAATTTCATCAATACAACGCAATGAATCTGCGGCAGTATGTGCCCGGTTCATCCAGCTTAATTCATTTTCCTGGAAAGACTGTATGCCTACGCTTAACCGGTTGATCCCAATCTTTTTCCATTGTTTTAGTTTTTCGGTATTGATATCATCCGGGTTTGCTTCTAAAGTAATTTCAGCGCCGGGAGCGATAAGAAATTTATTTTGAAGGGCTTCCATAATAATTTTCAAATCCTCTGTATTCAAAATGCTTGGTGTGCCG
Source organism: Chitinophagaceae bacterium (assembly GCA_031371545.1). GTDB lineage: Bacteria > Bacteroidota > Bacteroidia > Chitinophagales > Chitinophagaceae > Ferruginibacter. Next base: position 11,980 of record JANMJU010000007.1, on the reverse strand, counting down.
CCGCCAAAATAAATTGTTTCAATAATATCTTTAGGCTCATCTGCTTCGCCTTTTTGTTTTGTAAAAGATGAACTGATGACTATTTCTTTTACCAATGCAGCAATCAACTCATCTTTGAGTCTTAAAGAAGTGGCAAAATGAAAATTGCAGTAATGGCAGGCCTGCCTGCAAAAAGGAATATGAATGTAAATGCCCGACAAAGATTTTTGATTTACAATTTTAGGATTTAGATTTGAATTCAGTAATGACAGACAAAAAAAACATTTACCTCAAAATTCTTTCTACTACAATCATCATTGCAGTTTGTTTTTTTTCAAGAGCTTTTTGCCAGGAGTCATCCACTCCACACAAACTGATTATACAATTTGTTGACAAAGATAGTTCCTTTGCAGGGCAGGGCTTGCATTTGCAAACCAGTTTTGCTAATCAGCCATTCTGTATTGAGTACATTAACAAACTCCCGGCTGTGCTGAATATGCAGGGTTACATGGCAGCATCAGTAGACAATATTGAATTAGAAACCGATGTCACAAAAATAAAACTCTACCTGGGGCCGCAACAAAACTGGGTGCAGCTTTCTACCGACAGTGTTGAAAAAAGGGCAATAGATGCCAGTGGTTATTTTGAAAAAAACTACATTAGTAAGCCCGTTAATTTTGGCCAGCTCCAATTGGTGAAAGAACGCATTTTAAATTATTACGAAAACAATGGTTATCCATTTGCCAGTATTTTTTTGGATAGCATCCGGTTAAATAATAATGCCATTGCCGCAGCATTGAAAGTAAATAAAGGCCCGCTGTATCATATTGACAGTATCAGCATCGGGGGCAAAGTAAAAATATCCAACCAGTTTTTACAACATTATCTTGGCATTGCCAATGGAAGTATTTACAGTAAAGAAAAACTGGAGCTGGTAGGAAAAAAAATATTAGAACTTCCTTACCTGCAGGCTCAGCAACCGGCAGAATTAGCGATGCTGGGCACCGGCTCTGTATTAAAGCTGTACCTGGCACCCAAGCGTAGCAGCCAGGTTAATTTTTTAGTGGGCTTCTTACCAGCTAATAACCAAACCAATAAACTGCAACTCACAGGTGACGTAAACCTAAATTTAAAAAATGCATTGGGCAGCGGAGAAACCATCGCATTAAGCTGGCAGCAATTGCAACTGCAGTCTCCCCGGCTGAATATCGGATACCAGCACCCCTACATTTTTAAATCACCATTCGGGATAGATTTTTCTTTCGGACTCTTTAAAAAAGATTCTGCTTTTTTGCAGTTGAATGCTCTGCTGGGGATACAATATTTATTATCGGCCAATCAGTCGGGCAAATTATTTTTTCAACAGCAAAGTACTGTGTTGCTTTCATCAGGTTCAGATACCAGCCTGGTGAAAGTTACCCGGAAGCTGCCTCCCAACATTGATGTAAGTGCTGTAAGCATTGGTGTGGATTATGAATGGAACAAAACCAATTACCGGCTTAATCCCAGCAAGGGAAATGAAATAAGGCTACTCGTGAGCGTGGGGTTAAAAACAATCAGTAAGAACAATGATATTCTAAGTATCAGCGACCCATCTTTTAATTACGCATCGTTGTATGATTCAATAAAATTGAAAACCTACCAGTTTAGAACTAAAGTTATTGCTACCCATTATTTTCCTGCCGGAAAAAGAAGCACCATCAAAGCTTCTGTAAATGCAGGGCTTTTCAGCAGCCAGGAAGTTTTCAGAAATGAATTATTTCAAATTGGCGGATACAAATTATTGAGGGGCTTTGATGAAGAAAGCATTTATGCTGCTCAGTATGGAGTGGCTACAGCAGAGTACCGGTACTTGCTTGGGCTCAATTCTTACCTGTTTACTTTTGTAGATGCCGGCTGGGTAAAAAATAAATACCAGGACATTAATATCAATAATAAATTCATCAGCACCGGGCTGGGCCTGGTGTTTGAAACAAAGCTGGGCTTACTGAATATGAGCTTTGCCGTTGGTAAGCGAAGTGATGTAAATACTGATTTACGCAGGGCATCAAAAATTCATTTCGGCTATGTCAATTATTTCTAACCAAAATCATTTTACTTTTGCCGAACAAATTTTCTCTGTTGAAACAGGTACTGTCTTTTTTATTGCTCCTTGTATTCCCTGTTTTGTTACAAGCCGGGCTTCCCCAACAGGATACTGTGGCTTTGAGAAAAGACGCTCTGGTTGCAAGGAATGATACGCTTCTTTCTGAAGTTGATTCTTTGATGGTAAAAAAAGATACAATTATTTCCCCTGTTGTAAGTTCTTATAACAGTGTATTGCTGGAGGCATTAAAAGAGAGTAGGTTTTTAAATGAAGCAGGTGTACCTGCTGTTAGTACCAGCAAGGAAAGGGTAGTTTCTTTTGAAGATCTTAACTTTTATCTTTTGCTGGCTGTCGTTTTGCTGCTTGCTTTTTTGCGTTTTTTTTACACCCGTTATTTTAATAATTTATTCCGGGTATTTTTCAATACATCCCTGCGGCAAAGCCAGCTTACCGATCAGTTATTACAGGCCAAACAGGTGTCGTTGTTTTTTAATATGCTGTTTATAATAACCGGTGGATTGTATATTTATTTTTTGCTCACACATTTTAAATGGCTTCCTTCTTCTAATCCTTTGCTGCAAATTGGCATCTGTATACTTTGCCTTGCTGTTATCTATTTTTTAAAATATGTAATCTTAAAATTTACCGGGTGGTTAACTGGCTACCAGGAAGCTGCCAATACTTACCTGTTCATTATTTTTTTGATCAATAAAATTATGAGCATCCTGTTGATTCCATTTGTAATTGTGATTGCATTAGGTTCTCCCTTTCTGCAATACCCTGCGGTATTGGTTTCTCTTTTATTAGTTGGGTTAATGTTTTTATTAAGGTTTTTGAGGTCGTATGGCTTATTACAAAACCAGATCAAGGTAAGCAGGCTGCATTTTTTTATGTACATCGTTGGGGTAGAGTTGATGCCGCTTTTGCTCATTTATAAGTCATTGATGGTTTTATTAAATAAAAATCTCTAACTTTGCCGGAAGGTTGAAAAGTTATAATCGCATGATTAAACAAGGTGAAAAAACAAAAGGATCAAAAGCCCCAATGATTAAAAAAGTACTCATCACACAACCGAAGCCAGAAGGAGAAAAATCACCTTATTTTGACCTTGCAAAGAAACACAGCATTGATTTGCAATTCCATCCCTTCATTATTGTGGAGGCCATTCCTTCAAAAGAATTCCGGAAACAAAAAATTGAAATCGCCAATTACACAGCCGTAATTTTTACAAGCAGAAATGCCATCGACCATTTTTTTAGAATTTGTGAAGAAATGAAAGTGAATATTTCTCAGGATACAAAATATTTTTGCATTACTGAAGCAGTTGCTTTATACCTTCAAAAATTTATCCTCTACCGGAAGCGTAAAGTCTTTTACAGTGCCGACGGCAGTAATAAAAGTTTGTTTGATGTAATTAATAAACACAAAGACAACGAAAAGTTTCTTTACCCCTGTTCACAATCTTTTGACAGTGAAATTACCAACTGGCTAAAAGCACACAATTGTGAATATGCCACTCCGGTATTATACAAGATTATCAGCAATGATATAAAAGATGTGATTGCTAAGAAATTTGATGTGATCTGTTTTTTTACCCCCGGCGGTGTAAGAAGCCTAATAGAAAATTTCCCCAATTTCAATCAAAATGGAACTAAAATCGGGGCTTTTGGTGCTAACACTTTTAAAGCGGTGGAAGATGCAGGATTAACTTTAGATATCAAAGCTCCACAACCCATGGCTCCCAGTATGGTCAGCGCTTTAGAACTATATCTCAATTCTTTTAAGAAGAAATAAACTTCATTTCTTCACAGTATTTTCTGACCAATTCTTTTTTTGATAATATTTTCTGCTGGTCGAAATTAAAATTCATAGTTGCTAAATCTTTTGTTCCTGTTGATTCATAAAACAGTCACGTGCACTTTACTTATTATACCAAAATAAAAATAGCCTCCGGTTAGGGAGGCTATTTTTATTACCAGCTATTTTTTATTTACAGCTTATTAAATTTCCTAACTACTAAATCATTATTCAACTGAATCTTGATTAAATAAGTTCCGGAACTTAAATTGGCCGTATTAATATTTATGTAGTTGGCGCCTTCATTTAAACTGATGGCTTTTACAGAAACTAATTTACCATTCATATCACTAACACTGATGCTGGCTTTATCCATTTTATCAGAAGTAATATTTACAAGCAGCACATCGCTTACCGGATTTGGATATACCGCCACATCCGCTGTTCCTTCATTTCTTACATTTCTTACTGCACTGAATTTTGCTCTGCTGTCTGTATCAACAATTCTTAAGCGGTAGTAATTTATTCCTCTTGTTGGTGTATTGTCAGTAAAGGAATAATTACGGGTATTGTTACTATTGCCTGCGGCAGTAACCTGGCCAATAGCAGTATAGTTGCGGCTATCAGTGCTACGCTCCACAAGGAAATGGCTGGTATTAATTTCCTGGCTGGTACTCCAGGTAATTTTATTTACCCGGCCGGTACGCTGTGCAGTAAAGGAAAGTAAACTAACCGGAACCGGGGTAGATGGGCCTACTCCACTTGCTGCGGTACCACCACTAAAGCTGGTTACGCCATCGAACTGGGCATACAGGATACCGTTAATAGTAGCTCCAGAAGTATTTACATCATTTAACGGAATGGCATTGAGTACAGCATCCGGTGTTACCGTTGCGTTTGAAGGAACAAAAGCTCCTGAATTTGTTTTGAACCAAACAAAACCTTCATCCAAACTGCCGGGATTAGCAGCTAAGAAATTATTTTTTGCAACAATGATAGAATCAAATTCTCTTTGAGAATAGAAGAATCTTACATTAACTGGTGCTGTAAGAGAAGCTCCGTTTAAGTTTACATCCCAATAGCGCTGCATGGTATAAGTTGCTTTTAAGCTGGGGACATCTTCTGCTGCAAACCATTTACGGTCAATGGTAAGTTTGGCTGTTGCCTGTGCTTTGGCTGCAGCGTTAGCTCCGGCAGCACCAGGATCCCATTGTACACCAAACAAATATCTAGAGCTGTTGTCATCAGTGTAATAAGTCCATCCTCCGGCATCTGTACAGGCTGCTAACGCAGGAGCAAGGCTTGTACCAGTTTCTGTTCCACCAGCAAGGGCAACATTGCCTGCAACAGTTTTAGGGCCAACAAAGAAACTGTCTATCCCCATGCTGTTACCAAATTTCCCAAAAGCATCAAACGCAAATTGTACTGTTTGTCCTGCGAAGTTGCTTATATCGAATGTGTATAGTTTCCACTCGGGGATAGAGGTTCCTACCTGAGCTGCTGTTGGAGAAAGCGTTGAATCTACTCTTTTTACTATTCCTAATCTGACAAAAGTATTACCACCATCAGCGCTTATCTTTATAGACACACTATCCGGTGTGCCAAAGTATTGGGCATCCTGGGTAAAATAAAAACCTGTAACATAGCCGCAGTTAGTATTGGCATCAGCAGGAAGGGTTATACAATTACTTGTTAACCTGGAAATGGTACCTGAAGAAAAATTGTAACTGTCAAATAATGCAGCAGTTGCGCCGCTCTTAGGGGCTAAGGAATAAGCCGGGTTGTAATCAGGATAATCGATGGTGCTGGCTAAACTCCAGTTTCCAGAACCAGCTACCTGGCTTACTGTCCATCCAGGAATATTTCCTTCAAAGTCTTCTGCATATGGTGCGTTTACAGCAGGTGGCAGTGTAACATGGCTGGTAAGTAAACTATCATCCGAATGGAAGGTATCACCTGCAAGGCTTTGTATAAATGCAGAATCTACATTTGTACCATCCACGGGGAAGCTACAGGTAAAATTTAAAGTTGCTGTATCTCCCGGCAGTAATAGTGATGCATTTGTTTGTGTTAATGGCCCCTGTGGATTTGCTCCGGTAACATACAAGGCTACAGTAGCAGCTCCGGCAGCTATATTTATGGAACCGCTGTTTCTCAATTTTACAGTAACAACATTCCCAGCATTGCAGCCGGCTGTTGGAGTAATAATATCTACAATGGCGCCATTGGCAGCAGTATTTTGAATGATGGTTACTAAATAATCTTCCGTTTCCCCCGATCCAAAAGTGGCGCAGGCATCTGTATCAAAAAAAGTAGCTGCTCTTGCCCTTATCCTTAATCCTGTAAGCCCGGGAAGAGCAGTTGCCGGAACGGCAATACTACCGGTTGCGGTAGTCCCAGATACTGTCATGTCAAAAAACTCAGCAGGATCAAATGTGCCGTTTTGATCAAAATCAATCCAGGCAGAAACTTGCGAAGGAGCATTTGCAACAGTTGCCACAATAGTATAATTGGTAAGCTGCGAAAGATCCGCTGTATTGCTTGCAGGGGTGGCAGGTACTTGTGTGTAGCCTGTTACCAGGTCAGTAGCATTAGAAGAATTGAATGTAGTGCCCTGTATGGTTACATTGCTCATGAAATCATCCACAAAAGAATGAAGAGTTACAGCAGGTGGCTGACAGTAACATTGGTTTGCCGCTTTCAATGTAACAAATAAAACATTTGAGATATCACTTAGGGTACTCAAAGTACAGGTATCTACAAATCTGTAATAAGTAGCAGCGGTTTGAGATATGGTTGCCTGAAGTGGGTCTGTTTGTCCAGGAATGTTAGCCCAAGGGCCACCTGCATTGGCAGAAGATTGCCAAGCGTAATTTACGCCAGTTGCTTCTGTTGCTCCTGTATTTGCTAAAGTAAAATCTAAACCCGAACAGGTACTTGCCGGCCCAGTAATAACGCCTGCAGCAGGAGTACCGGTACAATTAGAAAGAGGGGCACCTGGTGTCCAGGTAAATGTCGTTCCGTTAGCAGGGAATATTACATCGCTGATAGTAGATGCATCGGCGTTAGTTACCCCTGCTGTAACACCAGCCCAACCTGCTGTGTTGGCAACTACATTATTAAAATCAGTATTGCTGGTCCCCCTTAATCCTATCTCAAAATCAGATGATGCAGTTACACCTGTTGTGGTAAATGCACCATAAACAAAATCAATGGTATTGGTTGTTTCCGTAAGCCTGATTTGAAAATTATAAATAGCGCCTGTTCCTAGAGCATATCCTCTCCAGTTAGTGAACTGTATTACACACACCCTTGAAGGCGCACTGCCAATTGTTTCTATCCTCATTTCTCCAAATGGTACTGTAAGTCTTTTGAGTAAATCCCTGCCCATAGGGCTGATGGTTCCGCTTACTGTACCGGTACCATTAAGGTTAGCTGGTGTACCGCTGATTGGAGTATAAGTATCAAGAGCTGGCTCACCACTTCCTAACCAAATATATCCATTGGAACTAATGCCAAAGCTGGTATAGTCGGTATTATTATAATTGAAAGTAAAACCAATCGCATTGGTAGGATATACTTCATCGTCAGAAGCCGTAGTACCATCCGAAGGTACTATTACTGTACCGCCTGTAATGGCGGTGAAAGTGCCGCTGCTTTGGGCAAAAGTATAATTATGTACTTGTGCTTTTGAATCAAGTGCGGTAACAAGCAACGCTATTAAAGGAAAGAAAAGCCGGGGGAGTAAATTTTTTTTGTTCATGTGTCTATTTTTTTCGTTAAATATCAGGTTTGAAATTAATACATTTCTTTTGCCAAAAAAAATATAAAATTTCTAAAACCCTTTATAGTCATACATCATAATCACGGGAAGTTTTAAAAAGTACAGATAATAAAAAAGGCCCAGGGAGTTTTTGCCAGGCCTTTTTTGAAGAAGAAAATAATTGTTTATTGTTTATTGAATTTCTTTACAACCAGGTCATCCGACAATTTTACTTTCAATAAATAAATACCCTGAGAAAGATTATTAGTAATTACAGGAATATTATTAGTTCCTTCTGCTATAATCAAAACATTGCTGTAAACAATCTTACCGCTCATGTCGGTAATGCTTATAGTACCACGGTCTGCTTTATCTGCATTAATAGTAAGATTTAATGTTTCTTTTACAGGATTGGGATAAATAACTACATCTGCTGCACCTTCGTTTCTTACACTACGGGTAGGACCATATTTGGAAACATTGTTTAAGTCCACTAATCGTAAACGGTAATAATTAATTCCTTTTGGAGCTGTATTATCTGTAAAAGAATAATTAATAACCGTGCTGCTGTTGCCACCGGCAGATACCTCTCCAATAGCAGTAAAACTGCGTCCATCATTGCTGCGTTCGATGATAAAATTCCTGCTGTTTATTTCCTGGCTGGTACTCCAGGTAATTTTATTAATGCTGTTGGTTCTTTGCACAGTAAAGTTCAGCAATGTAACCGGAACAACTACCCCAGGCCTTGCATAATATTCTAATGCCAATGGTGATCCAAACATTGGCCCGCCACTTCCATTTAACCGGTACAAAATTCCTTTGGTGCCATCAGAATTTTCAATACCTACCGAACAGAAATTGGTAATGTTGGTAGATACCGGAATAGAACTTTCAGCATCATTATATTGAACAATAATATCTCCATTAACTTTAAGAATAATCTGGAATGTTATAAAATCTGTAGCAGATCCAAACAGGTGTGCATGTTGAAAAGTAATTACAGATTGGGTTACATCACCTCCATAATAAGTATGGGCATCTGCATAAGTGCCGGTAGTAAGGTCCAGGTCAGTAAGGGCTCCTGCAATATAGTTTTCAATACCACCTGCAGCAGGGATGTTTACCGGGGTACGCTGCACAGCAGCAGCAATTGCAGTAGGATCAGAAAAACTTATCCAGCCATTTGAGCCAATCCAAAACTGGTTATAATCAACACCAAAAAATTTGAATGCAAATGGGGTATTGATTGGCGTTGTTAGTACACTGTCATCTCCATTAAGGTTCCAGTTAATTTCATTGCTTGTTTCAGTCACCCAATTGTAAACTGGCTTTAGCGGTGCCGGGCTTGCACAAATGGTTGAGTTGGCATAAGAATATCCATCGCTTGTTAGAGTAGAATCTGAGTAACTGTAAATACTGGTGGTGAATTTGTTCACAACAGTATCATTATTAGCTGCACCGTCTGTTGCCAAACTGGTAACAGCAAACGAAGAGTCGCTGCCAGAAACTGAACCGGTAAAAGGAGCAAAATAAACCGACTGGGTTTCTCCTGAATTCAAGCTTACTTGTTTTGTATCGGAATAAACTGTACTGCCAGATTGTTTAATTGAAAAAGTTACATCAAAAGGAGTTGTTTGATTACTGCTGCCAAAGTTGGTAACATCAGCCTGGGGTACTATTCCGCAATTGTCAATAGAAGAAGCACCAACAGGATTATTAATGCTTGATACACCTACATCATTGGCAATGGTTAATCTTGGTTCAATCATAAATTTATAAGGATTACCAGGCGCAAAATCTGTCCACGTTGTATTACCTGTTGGATTGGTAAAGAAAAATGTACGAGGCCTGATAGGAGTTTCATTCTGGTAAGAGAATTGAATATTGGTAGTGCCGATTTGTCTTACACCAATGTAAAATGTATCTGTAATAGCAATCGCCGGACTGATCGGTAAAGTGAATACTCCTGCAGTGCTTAACTGATCAGTAGATTCCCACAATAAATTACCGGGTACGCCAGCACCCGATTTATCCCAAATGCCGATCCTGAAAGGCTGGCCGCCAGCACTAAAGTTTACGCCTACCTGGTTTACACTGGTGGGAGCACTGGTAATAAACATCGCTACAAAATCACCGGTATTTCCATTGATGCCAACACCGTTTGTAGGTATGGTTCCATAAGCATAACTGTAAGCATTGTTGGTTACTCCCTGCGAAATAGATAAATTATTGTCTGCAGAAAAATCATCCGCAGGTATGGAAACACTTACTGTATTGTTTCCGGTATTGGTTGGTGAAAATGCATTGAATGTTACAATTGTTGAAGCACCGGGGGCAAGGGAAGCAATTGTTTTTACATCAGTAAAAGTATTAGCACCTGTAATGTTGAGGGTAACATTCAAATTAGTTTGGGCAATAGCCCCGTTGTTTACAATATTGGCACTGATTACATGCGGTACTGCAAATGGAATTGGCAATTTGCCAAGTGTATAAACTGTTGCTACTGCCGCATCGTTTGGGTAGATATGCCTAAGTTGTACTTGGGGCCTAAAGGCAGAAAGTGAATTTAAAACAGTGGTACCCGATACGGGCAGTGTGGCAAGATTATTACGCCTGCTGGTAGTAAGTGTTGCATTGGTATTGTTACCCCTGGCGCAATTAAATGAAAAGCCGGTATGTGATACATTGTCCAGTCTTTCAAGAAGCAATTCTAAATTGTTGCCACTGGTCCTGGTGAAAGTTGTTGTAAGATCTACCCCCACCCAGCCGGTAACATTTGCATTGAATGTGCCACTAAAAACAAGGGTATATCCTGCTGTACTGTACACATCAGTATTAGAAGTAAAACTTGCTGTGGCTGGGGGTACTTCTTTCAGGTAGATATTGTAGTTGGTTACGGCTGGCAAAGCACCTACTACAAATACACTAAGATCAATATGATTAATAGCAGTTGCACCGCTGGTAAAATTTGCGGCTCCAATTTCTGTTTCAGTGTAGATACTTTCACTAACATGATACAGGCTTTGGCCTATCGCTACATTTGTTGACTGGCCCGGGTTTGCCGTTATCTGTACCGTTTGAGAAAAAGATGGCAACTGAAAGGTAGTTGCAAAGAAGAATAGTAAACAGAGGTTGATGAGTAAACATTTTCTCATAATTGGGGGATTTAATTGGTTTGTAAGGTAAATATTTTTTGTGATGTTTTAGTATGTCGTTCATGATATTTTTTGAACAACAGGAAAGTTATTTCAATACCCGGCGACACTGTTATTTCAATCATTATATTTCCTCAACTTTAATAAGTTTTACAAAGATAGGTTTAGCAAGCTCACGGGCATGCAGTAAGTTTGTGTTATATGGCTCATAAACATTCCAATAATTTAATTCATGAAACAAGTCCTTATTTGTTGCAACATGCCCACAACCCCGTAAACTGGTATGCCTGGGGGAAGGAAGCATTGCAAAAAGCAAAAGATGAAAACAAAGTGATACTGGTAAGTATCGGTTATTCTGCCTGCCATTGGTGTCATGTAATGGAAAGAGAAAGTTTTGAAGATGAAGCTACAGCCAATGCCATGAATGAAAATTTTATAAACATAAAAATTGACCGTGAAGAACGGCCGGATATCGATCATATTTATATGGATGCTGTACAGGCAATTACCGGAAGTGGTGGCTGGCCGCTCAATATTTTTCTTACTCCGGATGCCAAGCCATTTTATGGAGGTACTTATTTTCCACCCTCCAAAGCATTTAACAGGCTATCCTGGATGGATGTACTGCAAAATATCAACCAGGCATGGAAAGAAAAAAGAAATGAAATAGAAGCTCAAGCTGAAAATCTCGTTGATTATCTAAACAAAGCAGGCAATTTTACTTTTAATGATAAAAATATTATTACAGCTTCCATAGAAAATGAATTTAGTTTTGAGCAGTGCGAAACAATGTTTTCCTCTATTATGAAATCAGCGGATACCACCTGGGGCGGATTTGGGAAAGCACCAAAATTTCCGCAGACTTTCGTTATCCAATACCTGTTTCAGTTTTATCACTACTCCGGTAAACGGCAGGCTTTGGATCAGGCATTGCTGTCGCTGGATAAAATGTTGAAGGGCGGCATTTACGATCATGTTGCTGGAGGGCTGGCGAGGTACAGTACCGATAATGAATGGCTGGCACCTCATTTTGAAAAAATGCTTTACGACAATGCTTTGCTAATAACGGTCTTGTGTGATGCTTTTCAAATAACAAAAGGTCAGAAGTATAAAACTGCTATTGACAAAACAATTGCATTTGTAACAGAAGAATTAACACATAAAGAAGGCGGTTTTTATGCAGCGTTGGATGCAGACAGT
>JANMJU010000075.1:0-16713 GCA_031371545.1 Chitinophagaceae bacterium | reverse complement strand
GGGATTGAAAAAATGCGGAGCATATTTTTTCAAAGGGCAAAAAGGAGCGGCGTTCCAGTTACGCAGCCCGCCGGCTGGGGAGGCAAAACAAATGAGTTTATAAAGGCTATATCAATACACAAAAGCTACGAGGTGCTAAATACACAATACTCAAAAATTTTATTTATCGCATGGAAATAGACCACACCACATTAACAGACCTCTCCATACTAAATGTAGAAGATAATTTTTCTGTTTTCAATAAACTGAATTTTTGTAAAACGGCGGGTGGCAAACACCGGCTCTTTGAAAATTTTTCCACTCCGCTAAAAACCATTGAACAGATACAGGGCATTCAACAAACCCTGCAAACCATCATACAAAAAGAAGCTTACTGGCCGCAGCAGATCAGCAATGGATCGGTTATGATGATTGAAAAGTTTTACGGTGCCACCATTGATGAAATCCCTGAACTGCCTTCTACCGCAGGCGTTTTGGCATACAAAATACTGCATGGCCCCGATTATTCTTTTGTAAAATATTCCACCGAACATGCATTCGATTTTATCAAAGGCCTACAACAAATGACTGCTCATTTTTTAACGGATGACTGCCCTGCTCCGCTAAAAAAATTATTAACCGCCGCCGCCGCAATCATCAACAAGCAACAATTTGAAATCATAAAGCAGTACAATAAATCTACTGCCATGCCAATGCCAAAACAACTGGCGTTGGGACATTTCATCCGCTACCGCTACAAACAAAATATTCTCGACCTGCTCGACATGTATTACCAGCTGGATGCCTGGTATGGAATGGCAATGGCGGTAAAGCAGTACCAGCTTGTATTTCCCGATTTTACTCAACAGCGCAAACCTTTACTGAATGTAAAAGGCCTCTACCATATTTTATTATCACAACCCACAGCTTATGATATTGAACTGCAGCCAGGAAAAAATTTCCTGTTCCTCACAGGGGCAAATATGGCTGGCAAAAGCACTTTTATTAAATCAGTAGGTACGGCGGTGTTTTTAGCACATCTTGGTATGGGTGTTCCTGCAGTGTCGATGGAACTGAGTGTGTTTGACGGCCTGCTCAGCAATATCAATGTGATGGATAATATTGTAAAAGGCGAAAGTTATTTTTATAATGAAGTACAGCGGATCAAATCAACCGTACAAAAAATATCCGATGGTAAAAACTGGCTGATACTGATTGATGAACTTTTTAAAGGTACCAATGTACAGGATGCCATGAAATGCTCTACCGTGGTGATAGAAGGTTTTTTAAAAATTAAAAACTCTGTTTTTATTCTCTCCACTCACCTGTATGAAATTGGCGAACCGCTGAAGCAATACCCCAATATCATCTTCAATTATTTTGAAACAGCTGTGCAGGATGACCTGTTGGTTTTTAACTACCAGCTAAAAAAAGGCATCAGCAATGACCGGCTCGGTTACCTCATTTTGCGGAATGAAGGCGTAGTAAAGATGTTACAAAATTTATAAGCTTTGCTGTTCATTCAAATACTGCCGCAGTTTTTGAAGAATGAACGTAAATTTGCTGCCATGCTGAAAAATAAAAGGCAGCAAATAAAAAGTGCATGAAGAATTTCTGGCGGATCTTTAAATACATACACATTCCAAAAGGCAGGATGGCTTTTTATATTGCCTGTTCTTTACTGGCCACTTTTTTTTCTGCTGCAAGCCTGGGCATGTTGTCTCCCTTTATGCAATTGATTATTAATGGAGATAATAATTTGCCGATGGATTCAAAAGCAGTTGGGAGCCTTGTTGGTATTATCCAACAGTTTAAAATCATTCATGGGCCGTTGTATGCTTTAGGTGTAGTATGTCTTATTATTGTGTCGAGCAACCTGCTCAGCAATACTTTCAAATACCTTTCTTTTTATATCTCCACTCCTATCCGCAATGAGATTCTCTCCAGTTTCCGGATACGGCTGTACGATAAAATTCTGAAATTGCCGGTAGGCTATTTTACCGAGCAAAAAAAAGGCGATCTGATGAACAGGATGATCGGGGATATTGGAGAAATACAATCATCCATTGTAATGGCACTGGAAGGGCTTATCAAAGATCCGCTGACCATTTTATCTTACCTGATATACATGATTTATTTAAGCCCGATGCTTTCGCTGGCATTGCTGATATTACTTCCTGTTACGGCGCTTATCATCGGGCAACTAAGCAAACGGTTAAAAAAGCAAGGGAAAGAATTCAGCATTTTAGCCGGAGAAAATCTTAGCCAAATGGAGGAAACATTGGGTGGTATCAAGGTAATAAAAGTATTTACTGCGGAAGCTAAAATGTTGCATAAATTTAAAGAGGGCAACAACAAACTTTTTAAACTGCTGAATGCCATGACAAGGCGTCGTGACCTTGCAAGCCCATTAACAGAAGTGATGGCTGTTGCCGTACTTTGTTGTATTTTATTTATCGGCGGATATCTGGTTTTTCATCAAAGCAATGAGCTTCAAAAAGCAGACCTGTTTCCTTTTATTGCAGTGTTTGGTGTACTGATTAATCCTGCTAAAAATTTAGCCAACACTTTCAGCAATATACAACGTGGCCTTGGCGCTATTGACCGTGTAGAAGAAGTGCTGAATGCCCCCGTAACCATCCAGGATAAATCCGATGCTATCGCAATGAAGGGTTTTGATAACAGCATTGAATTCAGAAATGTAACATTCAAATATAATGATACGATCATTTTAAATAACATCAACCTCAGAATTGAAAAAGGCAAAACCATTGCCCTTGTTGGTTCTTCGGGTGCAGGCAAATCTACACTCGTGGATATGATACCCCGTTTTCATGATGTAACAGCAGGGGAAATTTTAATTGATGGTATCAATATCAAAGATTACAAAATAGAATCATTGCGTAAGCAAATGAGTTTTGTAACACAGGAACCTGTATTGTTTAATGATACCATTGCCAGCAATATTGCACTGGGCAATATCAACGCAACGGAAGCAGAAATTATGGATGCTGCTAAAATTGCCAATGCACACAATTTTATTATTAATAAAGAAAAAGGATACCAAACAAATATTGGCGACAGAGGAAATAAATTAAGTGGCGGCGAAAGGCAACGGGTTACCATTGCAAGAGCGGTGTTGCAAAATCCACCGATTTTAATTTTAGATGAAGCCACTTCTTCATTAGATACAGAAAGTGAAAGACTGGTGCAGGATGCCATCATCAACCTGATGCAGGACAGGACTTCTATTGTAATTGCCCACCGCCTCAGTACCATCAGAAATGCAGATGAGATCATCGTTTTACAAAAAGGTGAGATCATTGAAAGAGGTACACATGAAACCCTGATTGCATTGAATGGATTTTACAATAAGCTGGTAGAAATGCAGGAGATTAATTAATCAACGATTATTTATAACGGCAAACAGGGTTGGCAAAATATGGTAATCAACAATTATAAAGGCGGGCAATTGGCTAACAGGGTCATTGCATTTGCACACCTTATTGCCAACAGTATTGAATACAAGTATGAATTGTGCAACCCGGAGTTTGATGAATACTGCTCTTATTTTGAAGCTACCAGCCAGGGTAAATTTGACAACAACCCAATTAGTACAACCCTTTACCACAACCACTTTGCAGACAGGGCTTTCAGCAGAATTTTTCGCCTTTGGGCAGATATTACTCATTTAATATTTACCAGCACACCCTGTTATAAACTCTGGCGAATTTTTAAAAGCCATGATAAAAAGCAACTGCTTTTTGATATGAACGATGCAGCATTTGTAAAAGATGCAGTAACAAAAACGGTAATCATCGAAGGGTGGTTATTCAGGGACCGGGCCAGTGTTCACAAACACCAGGATGCCATCAGGAAATATTTTACCCCGATAGAAAAATACCGGCTGGAAGTAGCAGTCATCATGCAACAGGCAAGGCAAGCTGCAGCTGCAGTGATTGGAGTGCATATCCGCCGGGGAGATTATATCCGGTTTGCCGGCGGTAAATGGTATTACAGTGATGAAGTGTATGCAGAAAAAATGTTGTCGCTTCAGCAAAAATTTAATCAGGAAGGAAAGAAATGCATATTTCTTATTTGCTCCAATGAGCCTGTCAATGAAACTAATTATCCATCTACTTTACAACTCATTACCGGCGACCGTCATTTTATTACCGACCTGTATTGCCTGGCCGCTTGCGATGCCATCATTGGTGCCCCAAGCACTTTCAGTTTATGGGCTTCTTTTTATGGCAAGGTTCCTTATGTACACATTCAAAATGCACAGGATGCAATTGAGTTAGGTGCATATAACCAGCTTTGTTAAATTCATTATATTTATCTTGTTATCCAATTGATAAAAAGAAGGAATGACAGTAATTCAATTCTTCTTTTACAAAGCCCACCCTTATAATTATTAAACAATGCTTGTAAAAACTTTTGGCAGTGCGGTGTATGGTGTGGAGGCGATTACGATTGCTGTGGAAGTGAATATTAATAACCAAGGCAAATCGGAAGCGGTGATTGTAGGGCTGCCGGACAGTGCGGTAAAAGAAAGTATGCTGAGGGTGGAAAGTGCGATTAAAGATAATGGCTATTTTATGCCCAGAACCAGATTGATTGTAAACCTTGCGCCGGCGGATATACGAAAAAGCGGCACTGCATTCGACCTGCCCATTGCCATCGGTACACTGGCTGCAAGCGAACAACTCAACAATCCTGAAAAAATAACAGACTATGTAATAATGGGTGAGCTAAGCCTTGATGGTGAAGTGAGGCCTATTAAAGGTGCATTGCCAATTGCCATACAGGCAAGAAAAGAGAGCTTTAAAGGGCTGATAGTACCCAAACAAAATGCAAGAGAAGCAGGCATGGTGAACAACCTGAAAGTGTATGGAGTAAGCCACATAAAAGAAGTGATTGCTTTTTTTGAAGATGAAAATTCAATACAGCCCACCATTGTAAATACAAGGGAAGAATTTGCTTATGCCCAGAGTGATTTTGATATTGATTTTTGTGATGTAAAGGGACAGGAAAATATTAAAAGAGCATTGGAGATTGCTGCGGCAGGCGGACACAATGCTATTTTGATTGGCCCGCCCGGCGCCGGAAAAACTATGCTGGCAAAGCGTTTGCCGACTATTCTTCCACCACTGTCTTTACAAGAAGCATTGGAAACAACCAAGATTCACAGTGTGGCCGGTAAGCTGCCGGAGAATGCAACACTGATTTCAAAACGTCCATATCGTTCGCCACATCATACTATTTCAGACGTTGCTTTAGTTGGTGGCGGTGGCAATCCACAGCCGGGTGAAATTTCACTGGCACATAATGGTGTATTGTTTTTGGATGAATTACCAGAATTTAAACGAACCGTTTTGGAAGTAATGCGGCAACCGATGGAAGAAAGAAAGGTTACCATCAGCAGGGCAAAAGTAGCGTTGGAGTTTCCTGCAAGTTTTATGCTGGTGGCAAGTATGAATCCCTGCCCCTGCGGATATTTTAATCATCCCGAAAAAGAATGTACCTGCCCTCCGGGTGCAGTGCAAAAATATTTGAATAAAATTTCAGGGCCTTTACTAGACAGGATTGATCTGCATGTGGAAGTAACACCTGTTGCATTCAGCGAACTGTCTTCCACACAGCAATACGAAAAAAGTGAAAAGATAAGAGCCCGGGTTATTAAAGCAAGGGAGATACAGGAAGAAAGATACAAAGACAATGAAGGCGTGTATGCCAATGCACAAATGAGCAGTAAGATGCTGAAAGAAATTTGTGTTATCAATACCGCTTCTCAGAATTTGCTGAAAGTGGCAATGGAAAAATTAAATTTATCTGCCAGGGCTTACGACCGGATTTTAAAAGTGAGCAGAACGATTGCCGATCTTGCCGGCAGTGCCGAAATAAAAGCAGAACATATTGCAGAAGCCATCCAGTACCGAAGCCTCGACAGGGAAGGATGGGGTGGATAAATTTTCACAGATCATGTTTGAACCACTCAATAATTATTTTGATAAAATTTATGTCATCACCCTGCAACGGGCTACAGACAGGCATTTGCAGCTGCAGCAGGAGCTGCAGGGTTTGAACTATACTTTGATGTATGGAGTGGATAAATTAAATATCAATAAAGCGGAACTGATACAGAATAAAAGATATGATGCTGCACTTGCAGTACAGCATCATATCATGAGCAAAGAGATGAGCCCCGGTGAAATGGGTTGTGCCTTCAGCCATCGGATGGTATATGAAGATGTGGTAAAGAATGGTTACAAAAGGGTGTTGATTTTGGAAGATGATGTGGTAATTGATCGAAAAAAAATAACGCTGTTTGATGCAATTATAAATGAATTGCCGCCGGATTGGGGCTTGTGGTATTTAGGTTTTGATAAAAATGAGCAGCCACCGGCGAATACTTTTTTTAAAAAATTGTTTTATCACCTACTCTTTGCAACAGGTATCAAAAATAAATTTAACCATACCATTATCGGTAACCTGTACCCCAAACCATTTTCAAAATATTTACAAATTGCAGGCTTTCATAACTGTACCCATGCTTATGCTGTTACTACAGATACTGCAAAAATATTGTTGGAAATGCAAACGCCCCTGAGTTATATTGCTGATCATTTACTTGGGTATGCTTCCAGCAGTCAATTGGTAAAAGCATTGATTACACAGCCTAAGCTTATCAACCAGCAATACCAGGTGTCAGCGGATCCAATCAAATCTTATCTTAACTAATTACACATGCCCAACAGATATATTTTATTTCAGGCTTACGGCAATAAGGGTGTGCTGCTGGAATGTAAACTGGCCCTGCTTCAGTTACTTAAACATAATGATACCAGTTCTTTTTGTGTGCTGTTGTACACTGATAACCTTGATTTCTATAAAGAGATATTCCAGCAATTCAATCATTTTTCCATTCAACCGTTGACCAAAGAAAAAATAACTCAATGGCGTGGTGACATTGAGTTTGCACACCGGGTAAAAATTGAAATGCTCTTGCACTTTTTTGAAACGCATACCGGCGCTGTTGTATATTTTGATACAGACACTTACTGCAGGTCATCTATCATCCCTATGTTTGAGGCCATTGAAAAAGGCAGTATTTTCATGCACACTTACGAGGGTAATCTTGATAATAGGAAAAGCATCATTTTTAAAAAATGGAGAAGGTTTTTAGAAAATAACAAAACCATATTGAACGAAAAGGCACAAAAAAATATTAACGAACTGCAAATGTGGAATGCAGGTGTGTTAGGCTTTAGCAATTCTTATATACCACAACTTAAACAGGTACTCCAGCTTACCGATCATATTTATCCCATATTTCCCGAACATACTGTGGAGCAATTTGCATTCAGTTATATTTTTCAGATAACCACCCAATTAAAAGCCGCAGACCATTACATTTATCATTATTGGGACCTTAAAGAGTATAAAGAATTATTACAGAATTTTTATGCAAAGAACCATACTCTTTCTTTGCAGGATCAGGCTGACAAACTACAGCTCATGTTGCCTGAATTAATTTTTAGAGAGAAAATTTTTTATAAAAAATTACCCTTTTATAAAAAATGGACAACGAAAAAATGGAACATTGCTGCCTATCTAAAACCGTAAATTAAATGCCAAGTAAAAAATTTAGTGCAGTCTTTATAAATCAGCACCACTATTTATTTCTTTAACTTTATCTTGACAATTCAACAACATGATGACTAAAGCCGGCCACCGATGAAGAGAAAGCAACTGAGGGTTTACTTCACAGATTTCTGGGATGGGTTTAACACCAGTGAAAATTTTTTTACTGAATTGTTATCTGCAGATTACGAAATAATAATTGATCCTGTTGATCCTGAAATTCTTTTTTTCAGCCTGGGTAGTTTTAATTTTTTACAATATAAAAAAGCTGTAAGGGTTTTCTTTACCGGCGAAAGTTACCTGCCTGATTTTACCGTTTGTGATTTTTCCCTGAGCTTTGATTATGATAGTTATGATGGCCGGAATCTCCGCCTTCCTTTATATACTTTGTTTGGTAAGGCCAAAGCCAGCATGCTGCTGAAACCTAAAATACCCGGTGACATCATTTTGGAAAAAATATTGTTCTGCAATATGGTAGTTTCTCAATCAAAGTGCAGGTACAGGATTGAATTTTACAATACATTGAATAAAATGAGAAAGGTAGATTCAGGTGGTAAAGTATTGAATACTGTTGGCGGGCCGGTAAAAGATAAAATGGCTTTCATCAAAAACTATAAGTTTACAATTGCAATGGAAAACCGGAGCCATCCCGGATATACCACAGAAAAAATATTTGAGCCGATGATGGCCAATTCAATACCCATTTATTGGGGCAATCCAAAAATAGCAGAAGAATTTAACCCAAAGAGTTTTATTAATATTTCTGACTTCGGTTCGCTGAAAGAAGCAGCAGCCTATGTTGTATCGGTTGATGATGATATGGCCGCTTACAAAAAAATATTGGCAGAACCCTGGTTTAATAACAACGAAATCAATAAATATTTTGGTAGCTCCAGACTGCTCCACTTTTTTGAAACCAAAGTATTGAAGGCTTATCCTTTTTCTCCGGAGCAAATAAAGGAAAGAGATAAAATAGCAAGCTTAAGTGTGTTTAAAAAAAAGTGGCGGCTTTTTATTACCCGTAAATCATTTTAGGTGAATAACAACAATGGTAAAATGAGGACAGTTACTGATGAATAATATTTTTATATCAATATGTATCCCGGCGTATCAAAAACCGGAACAACTGAAAAGGTTGCTGGAAAGTATCAGCATACAGACGTATAAAAATTATGAAGTGATCATTTCAGATGACAGCAAAACAGATGATGTAAAAAATATATCAGCCCTGTTCAGCAGCAGGTTACCAATCAGGTATTTTAAAAATAATCCCCCATCAGGAATGGGCAAAAACTGGAACAACAGTATGATCCACTCCCGTGGTGAATGGATCAAAATAATGCACGATGATGATTGGTTTGCAAATGAAAATTCTTTACAGTTGTTTGCTGAAACGGCAGCCTCTTCAAACAAAACATTTATCTTCAGCGCTGCCACTATTGTAAGTACTCCCGGTAATACAACCCGACCACACCGGCTGAAAAATCCTGATAGCAGTATGCTTCATAAAGACCTCCTGAGTTTATTATACTTCAATACCATTGGACATCCAAGCGTAACCATGTACCGGAAAGATGATGCTGTTTTATTTGACGAACAATTCCGCTGGGTAATTGACATTGATTTTTATATCCGTTACCTGCAGCAAACAGGCACTGGCTTTTTTTACCTTGACCAGCCACTTGTTAATATTACCAATGATGATAACCAGGTTTCATCGAGCGCTTACAAGAATCCGGTGGTAGAAATACCGGAGTACCTGCAACTGCTAAGTAAATTTGAAAACAAACTTCACCTTCACAATGAATTTGCCTTTTATTGTGTTTGGGAGTTGATAAGGAAATTTAAAATTGCTGAGGCAGCTGAACTAAATCATTATGGTTACGAAGGAGCATTACCAGAAAAGCTTACAACCATTATTAATTACCAACATAAAATACCGAACATTATTTTAAAACAGCCCCAACTTAACAAATGGTTGATGCAATATTATTTTAAGAAAATAAATCACTACGTTACAACTTGAAATCCCTTATTTTTCTTTCTTCCAATATGCCCCCCAGCCATCAATATCTATAATCGGTTCAGTAATTTTATATTTATCCCTGTAATCATGAATGGCTATTTTACAACCTTCCACTGCCCCATAATCATCCACTATAATATAACCACCTTTGGACAATTTAGGATATAAACTGTCTAAAGCATTAATCGTTGACTCGTACATATCACCATCCAACCTCAAAACAGAAAGCTGTTGAATAGGCGCTGTTGGCAAAGTATCTTTAAACCAGCCTTTTAAAAATTTTACCTGCTCGTCCAGCAAGCCATATTTTTCAAAATTATATTTTACTTCCTCCTGCGAAATGGCCAGTATATGCGAAAGAGTATGGTGGTCATCACCTTTATCTGCTTCGTACTTTTGTTCATCAGGCTTTGGCAGGCCTTCAAATGAATCAGCCACCCACACAATTTTATCTGTAATGTTGGCTGCTTTTAAAAGTGCCCTCATAAATATTACTGAACCTCCACGCCATACGCCTGTTTCAATCAAATCTCCCGGTATATTATTTTTGATGGTATCGTTTACACAAAACTCAATATTCTCCATACGCTTTAATCCTATCATAGATTCTGCATAGGCTGGCCAGTCTTTTCCATTAAGCCGCTTTTCTTTATCATAGAGAACTTTTTCCCGGATGGTGAAACTGGAATTTTTTAATAAAGACTCCAGCAGGTAGATAAACCAATATCTTGGTTTATGGTTCATATTCCTCTTTACAGGAGGCGTTTCGCCTCTCTCCATCCGGTGGTAATCCACCAATACCTTTTTCAATAAATCAATGTACAAACTGTCGCCCATGTAATTTTTTTTTAGGCATCAAAGATAAAATATTATAAGTATAGTTGTTGTATGTATCATGTATCGAAACATTTCAATATTCAATTTCTGTTAACTTTGCGCCATGAAAATTTTACTACAATATTTAAAGCCTTATAAATGGCTGGTGGTGTTAACATTGTTTTTAGCTGCTGTCAATATTGGTTTTTCTTTGGTTGACCCTATTTTGTTGGGTAAATTGGTAAACCTTGCCAGTGATCACCAGGCCAGTGCCGATAATGCAGTTAAAAAACTCAATTTTAACTGGGATACTTTTTTCTGGAGTTACGATAAAGTGCAACGAAAAGATGATCCACACTATTTACAACTGGGCGTATTTTATATTTTAATCTTTTCAATTACCGTGGCAATGATAAGCCGGATTGCCAAAGCATTCCAGGATTATTTTTTAAACGTCGTTATTCAAAAATTTGGCGCCAAGGTTTTTACAGATGGCTTACAACATGCCATGAAATTGCCGTACCAGCAATTTGAAGACCAACGCAGTGGTGAAACATTGTCAATTTTAACCAAAGTAAGATCTGATGTTGAAAAGTTTATGACCAGTTTCATCAATATACTTTTTGGGGTATTGGTGGGTGTGGTGTTTGTGTTTGTATATGCCAGTATTTATATCAGCTGGACAGTGCCTGTTGCTTATGTTGTTGGTATTGTTATGCTGATAATAATAACAAACCTGCTTAGTAAAAAAATAAAGATCATTCAAAAAAATATTGTTAGGCAAACAACTTCTTTGGCTGGATCTACCACAGAATCACTGCGTAATATTGAGCTGGTAAAAAGCCTTGGTCTTACTAAACAGGAAGTTGGCCGCCTTAATAAGAATACTTATAAAATACTGGGTCTTGAATTGACAAAAGTAAAGAGTATCCGAAGTATAAGTTTTATACAAGGCACTTTTGTAAATACTTTGCGCCAGGTAATTTTATTTATTTTGATGTGGCTTATTTTTCATGGCAGGATGGATGGCGGTGAGTTAATTACGATGCAGATTTTTTCCTTTTTTATTTTTGGCCCTTTACAGGAAATTGGCAACATTTTACTTTCTTACCGTGAGGCAGAAGCTTCACTAAATAATTTTGATAACCTGATGAAGAAGGCTCCGGAACAGGAGCCTGCATTTCCAAAACCTTTGGGCAATATAGAAACCCTGGCATTTAAAAATGTTGTATTCCAGCACCAGACTGCATCCCACAAAGCCATTGATGATATCAGCTTTGATGTAAAGGTGGGTGAAACGATTGCATTTGTTGGGCCAAGTGGCAGTGGTAAATCAACATTAATGAAATTACTGGTAGGCCTCTACAGGCCATTGGAAGGGAAGATCATTTACAATAATTTAGATGAAACAGAAATACACTTTGATGACCTGAGAAAACAAATTGGTTTTGTAACACAGGATACCAACCTGTTCAGTGGAACAATCAGAGAGAACCTGATGTTTGTAAATCCTGCAGCTACAGAACAACAACTGGATGATGTTTTAAAAAAAGCAAGTTGCACTGGTTTGGTAGCTCGTGCAGAAAAAGGTCTTGATACAATGATCGGCGAAGGAGGGTTAAAATTATCAGGTGGAGAAAAGCAACGTATCTCTATTGCAAGGGCTTTATTACGCAAACCACATTTATTAATTTTTGATGAAGCCACCTCTGCATTAGATTCTATTACCGAAGAAGAGATTACTGATACAATAAGAGAATTGTCTTCGCAAAAAGAACAGATCACTATTTTAATTGCTCACCGCCTCAGTACCATCATGCATGCCGACAGGATTTATGTATTGGAAAAAGGCGATGTAGTGGAAACAGGTACTCATGAAAATTTGTTGATGGAAAAAGGTTTGTACTATGCCATGTGGCGCCAGCAGATTGGAGAAAGAAAAAAGATGCAGGCAACAACTGTTTAGTAAGTTTAAACTTTAAACTATTTTTGCAAAACAATGAACAATGATATACCAACTCCTAACTATTGGTGGAGTATTCTTACAATGAAATGCCCTAGATGCAGGCGTGGACCAATGTTTAAAGATTCCAATCCGTACAGAAAACTAAAACTCTCCCACATTTTTGATATGCCCGAAAAATGCCCGGAATGTGGCCAGCGCTACGACCTGGAACAAGGGTTTTGGTATGGCACCGGGTACGTTAGTTATGCATTGGCGGTTGCAATTTCTGTAAGTACTTTTGTAGCCTGGTGGGTATTGATTGGCGTATCTACAGAAGACAACAGGATATTCTGGTGGCTCGGATTGAATGGTCTTTTGCTGGTGGTAATACAACACTGGCTGATGCGGCTGAGCCGGGTAATCTATTTATATTTTTTTGTAACCTACAGTAAAAATTATAAAGAAACTGCACCGAAAGAATTTGATCATAAGCAGTGATAAGTTGTAAGTGATAAGTGATAAGTTTAAAAAATAAGAGTGTAAGTGGTGATAAAAATTATCAAATATCCATTAAAAAATTATCCATTCCCCTACTCTTCCGCTTTAAAAATATCTTTAAAAATATTGGCTCCGGAAAGTTCTTCAATGTCTCCAAGTTCCAGTTCTATTGCACGGGTGCTTTTATTAATTTCTAATAAAGAAAGTATAATGGAAACCAGCAGGCAGATAAGACTGCAGGCAAATATCCAGTGGGCAATGATCATCCATCCTCGGAAGATGGCATACATACACAACACACAACAGAGAAAACTAAGCACACCAAAACTTTGCATATAACGGATAAGGTTAAGCCTGCTGCGGATATTTTTTATCTGCCGCAAAACATGTTGTTCTTTTTCTCCTTTATTGTATTCATCATGCAATTTTCTTACCAGTGCAGCCAGTGATAAAAATCGGTTGGTGTAAGCCAGCATCAGCAGGGTGATGGCAGGAAATAATAATGCAGGTGTGTTGATGTTGATTTCTAACATAGTATAAAAGTACAGTACTACCAAATGATAATAAAGGGCAAATAAAAAATTATTTCAGTATCAGAAAACTGGCTGTGTAAAAAAAGAACCCGGCGCTAATTGAGCGATGCAAAAAGGTATTCGGTAAAAGTGAGGGGACACAACGATGATGCCTAAAGAACTAAAGCTGGCGTCAAAGTAATTTCAAAAAAAAATTATAACGCAGCAGGCTTAGCAACTTTCTTTGCAGCATTTTTTTTATCCATCCAATGTTGAAATTTATAAGTGATCCATGCACTGCCAGCGCCTACCGCAGCACCTGCCAGCACATCTGTTGGATAGTGGACACCCTGGTACATACGGGCATAGCCTACAGACGCAGCCCATAAACCAGCCGGCACAATAACATACCATTTTGGATACAGCAGGCTTAACGAAGCAGCGGTGTAAAAAGCTGCAGAAGTATGACCTGACGGGAAAGAGTAGCCGCCGCCTTCACCCCGCTGTACAATAAAAGAATATTTTGCAAAAGGCCTTTCTCTTTGAATGATTCTTTTACTTCCCTGCGTAATGATGGTGGATAAAAGATAACCGCCTGCCATGTAAGCTGCATCTATTTGCAGTTTCTTATCATGCTTAGCCAGGCCTACTGTGAGCAGGGTAACAGGCGCTGCAATATTAAATACTGTCACACTGTTGGAAACAGTTTTGCTAAAATCATTTTTAAAAGCTGATTCATTTTGATTGATTGATTTCAGCAAATCAATATCAAAATTTTGTGCCTGCCCGGCAAGAGATAAAAAAATGACAGCAGCAGTAAGAAAACTTTTTACAAACTTCATTGGTAATGATTACTGGTTGATGTTTGCAAGTTAAGTGCTTAGTGCTGCTATCTCAAAAAATTATTACTGAAGAAAATTATTTTGTTTTCAACTGCATACTCAAAGGAATATTTAGTTTAATACCGAAATTACGGCCCATGTTAAATACTCCCATCCTGCCGGTTGCCAGATTTTCTGATGCATACTTTAAACGGCTTAAATGATTTTGATAACTAACATCTGTTAAGTTATTACCGGTTAAATAAATACTGAATATTTTTTTTCCGTTTGTTGAAACAATGTCTGCACCAAGGCCTGCATTGAGTAAGGAATAACCTAGGGTAGCTGTCTCTGTATGGTAGGCAGCAAAAATATTGTTCTGTGCAAAAGTATTATCCAGTTCCAGCTTTACATAAAAATTTGCAATGCTTTTTGTCAAACTATTAAAGTTGCAGCGTACTTCATTTATCAATCTTGTTGCAGGGATAAAAGGCAGGTATTTTGAAGATTCAATGGCTTCTTTAAATTTTCCGGTGGTGAATGAAAAAGTATTTTCTATATGCAGCCAATCCAGCGGATGCGGATGAATATCTACTGTAGCTTCAATGCCGCTTAAAGTAGCATTGCGCTGGTCAAATTTAAATGCAGCTAAATTAGCTCCATTCACATTTACCGTAGAGTCGCCGCCACCAGCTGCCTGTAATTTTTTGTAAAAAATAAAATTACTGAAACTGTTGTAAAAAGCACCGAGGTTTACTGACACATGCGTTGTGTTAAACTCCAGCCCTCCATCTAATTGTGTGCTGGTTTCACTCTTCAGGCTGGCATCACCATATTCGTAACGGATGGTGCCTTCATGTGCACCGTTGCTTGCCAGCTCAGGAATACTGGGTGCCCTGAAACCTCTTGCCAGGTTGACTTTTAAGTTGAACTGGGTGGAAAGCTGAGCAGCCATTCCCATACTGCAGGAAAAATTACCAAATGATTTTTTAAATGCTTCGCCTTTTATTGCTGTTCCTTCCAGCAAATTTTTTGCATTCAAATTTCTGTTATCATACCTGGCTCCGCCGCTTAGTGTTATTCTACCAATTGCTTTTTGTGTGTAAACAAATCCACCAATATCAAACAGGTCATAATCCGGTACCAATTGCTCCACACCTTTGTTGGTATTTTGCTGTTTCATTCCATTTACACCGATGGATGTTTTAAAGCCACTCATTTCAGGCAAATGGTATTGTGCTGTATAGGTAATGGTTTTTAAATCAAAAAACAATGATCTTTCATTAAGGTTATCTGGGTTGCCAAATTCTTCCCGCCGATTTTCCTGGTAGCCAACGTTGAGGGATAGCCTGCTTTTACCAAACTTAAAAGAATTGTCTGTTGCAATTTTAAAGTGCCGGATATGCTGATAAGGAATCAACGGAGTGGTGCTTTTAAAGTCATCTTCTGTAACCCTTGCCACTCCACCACCTGCAATTTGTTTTATAAAATATCCTTCATCATCCCTCTCCCCTTGCACCAATCCTGTTTTTAAATTAAAACTGCTGAACAGCAAATGGCTGTAACCCCAGTTGCCATTGTATCCTGCATAACCGCCAAAATTATTTTGAGTAAATTTTGAATTGAAAACCCTGCCATCATATTTGTTCCGGAAATCTGCCGCTCCAGAGGTGGAGCCGTAAAGGTTCCAGTTAATTCCATTTACATTACCAGCAATATTTGCATTCAACAACCTTGCATTATTGTTAGTTTGATAACTGCTTAAAATATTTGCTTTGATGGTATTGTTTTCTACCGGCACATTGGTGATGATATTGATAACCCCGGCAATGGCATCGCTGCCATAAATAAGTGAAGCCGGGCCTTTTAAAATTTCTACTTTGCTTACACTCGATTCATCAATTTCAATTCCATGCTCATCGCCCCATTGCTGCCCTTCCTGCCTTACGCCATCGTTAATCGTCAACACCCTGTTGTACCCAAGTCCACGTATTACAGGTTTTGAAATAGCAGGTCCTGTAGACAAGGAAGACACCCCTGGCTTTTTGGTTAATGCATCAATAATATTTAAAGAGGAAGTTTGCAGCAACTCTTCTTTACGCAGCAACGATACCTGGAAAGGGGATTTTTTTAATTGTGTGGCAGCACCCACGCCGGTAATGATTACTGCATTATTTTCTACTACAGACGCTGCCAATAAATAATCCCTTTTTGTTTCACCAATAATATCCACCTGCTCTGCTATGGTGCTGTATCCAACGTGGGATATCTCCACCAGGTGTTTTCCCTCAGGAATATTGCGGATTGCAAATAACCCATTTTCATCAGTAATACCTCCCACTTTTAAATCGGCAAAATAAACCGATACACCAGCAATGAGTAAATTTGTTTTAGCATCTTTTACCTGTCCAACAAAACTTCCATGCAAAATATTCTGGCCGTAATTTTTATTAGCTGAATCAGCAGCAT
>JANMJU010000072.1:0-7320 GCA_031371545.1 Chitinophagaceae bacterium | reverse complement strand
TATCACTTCCAATCAATACAGTTTCAATAAAAGCTACCACCACCGAAAAAATGGGATTTGTTGGCAGGGAAGAAGGGCTTGTTGCTTATGCCAGCATACTGCTTGAAAAGAAATAAGGATGGCTGTTAAAAATTTATTTTGCTGAACTATTTTTTACCTACATCATTAACTTTGCTGCCATGCAAAAAATTGCAATCACCATTGTAAATAAATCTACAAATGAATTACCGGCTTATGCTACAGCAGGGTCTGCCGGTATGGATATAAGGGCCAATTTGCAGGAACCGTTATTGTTGCAGTCATTACAAAGAAGTTTGGTGCCAACCGGCTTATGCATTGAATTGCCTGCTGGCTACGAAGCACAAATAAGGCCAAGAAGTGGGCTGGCACTGCATCATGGCATCACCTGTCTTAATTCTCCTGGTACGGTGGACAGTGATTACCGGGGAGAAATAAAAGTGATACTGATTAACCTGAGCAATGAACCGCAGCAACTGCAGCATGGAGACCGGATTGCTCAAATGGTAATTAGTAAAGTGGAGCAGGCGGATTTGCAAAGGGCAGAAACATTGAATGAATCAACAAGAGGTGCAGGTGGCTTTGGCCATACCGGAAAAAAATAAATAATTAATGATGAATTGTTTAAAAAAAACAGGTTGTGTGAATGGGGCAATTTTAGCTGCAATGCTGCTTGTACTATTTTTCAGCAGTTGTAAATCTACCAGAAAAATACAAGCTGCTATTTCAAAAAAAGATACGACTTCTGTTTTGATTACCCATTCATCTGCGGATGATTCACTGGCGATTATTAAAAACTCTTTAGCTGATATTCATAATAAAGTAATTGACTTTAAAACTTTTTCAGCCAAAATAAAAGTGGAATACCAGGATAGTAAAGGCAAACAAACCATTACTGCGTATGTACGAATCATAAAAGACAGTGTGATCTGGATATCCGGTTATGCCACCGTTTTTAATATTGAGGCATTCAGGGCATTGATACATAAAGACAGTGTATTTGTACTGGATAAAATAAACAAAGAAGTACAGCTTCGGTCAATTGATTATTTACAGGAAGTAACGCAAATACCTTTTGATTTTAAAACACTGCAGGATATGTTGCTGGGCAATCCAATTTTTTTTAGTGATAGTGTGGTATCTTATAAGGAAACAGAATCAAAAATTTTGCTGGCCACTGTGGGAGCAAATTTTAAGCACCTGCTTACCCTGACAAGACCCGATAAAATAATAGTCCACAGCAAACTGGATGACCTGGATATAAACCGCAACCGCACTGCAGACATTACTTATGATGAATTTGAAAACAGCAACGGTATTAATTTTTCCACTTACCGGGAGATAACAGTTTCAGAAAAAAATAAACTGGACATCCAGCTTAAGTATAAGCAATATGAGTTTAACAAAGAATTACAGCTAAATTTCAACATCCCTAAAAATTATAAACGCAGGTAATGGTTATATTTATGAACCTATCATTGTGTTCATATTTTTAAACCTTTAAATTTAGCTGGCCGAATATATTTACCCTGAATTATTTTTTACTAACCCCGGTAAAATCGAGTACATGAACAGAATTTTTGCAGCATTGTTTTTTCTTTTAACTGCCGCCATACCGGTGATGGCCCAGCCTCCTGTATCAAAAGAACAGCAGGAGCTGGAGAAGCAGCGCCAGCAATTAAAGAAAGAACTGGAGCAGGCGCAGGAACTGCTTGATAACAACAGAAAAACAACGAAAGAAAATGTTTCAACACTGCTTATCATCAATCATAAATTAAATAAGCAGGAAAATGTAATTGAAAATATCAGCCGGGAAATTAACCTGATGGATAATAATATTTACAAATCGCAAAGAGATGTAAACAAACTGCACCTGCTGCTTGATACATTAAAACAGGAATATGCCAAAAGCATGCTGTACTCATACAAAAACAGGAGCAACTCCGATTTTTTAAACTTTATATTTTCTGCCTCCAGCTTTAATGATGCTGTAAAAAGAGTAACCTATTTAAAAAGCTACCGCAACTACCGTGAAATGCAGGGAGAAAATATTTTGCGTACACAGGCATTGTTAAAGAACCGGATTGATGAATTAAGTGGCAACAAACAAAAGAAAAATACGGTGCTGCAGGTACAGAGCAAAGAGGTGGATGCTTTACAAGAACAGCAGGAAGAAAAAAATAAAGTTGTTGCAAGATTAAAGGCGCAAGGCAAGGAACTAAGTAACCAGATAGCGGCTAAGAAAAAGCAAATGCTGAAAGTAAATAATGCATTGGCAGCCGCTATTAAAAGAGCAATCAAAGAAGCAAATGATGCTGCTCTATTAAAAGCAAAAGAAGAAAAAGCAAGAAAAGCAACGGAGACCAGTAACACAAAAAATACAGCTGCAGGCACCACTACTACCAAGGCTAACACAAAAACAAAAAAGGTTACTGAACCTTCCAAACCAAGGGAGAGTGTATTGCTTGCTACAGATGCAGACGTTACATTAAACTCAAGTTTTGAACGCAACAGGGGCAACTTGCCATGGCCAGTAAGCAGTGGTTATCCATTGCTGCATTTCGGCTCCAATAAAATCGATAACATTATAATAGAGAGTTCTGGCATTTCTATTGGTTGCGATAATGGGGCAGCAGTAAAAGCCATTTTTGATGGTGAGGTACAGTTAGTGAATAACTACGATGATGTACAAATGGTGGTGATAAAACATGGAAGGTACTTCACTACTTACAGTAATATCAACGGGGTGAATGTATCAAAAGGACAGACTGTAAAAGTGGGGCAAGTGATTGGGAAAGCTGCACATAATTTAGATGGGGTGCCTGCCGTGGATCTCCATATCACCAAAGAAAATTCAGACCTTAATCCTGAAGCATGGCTTAAACAGCGTTAGGCTACAATAAGCCGCTGGTAAAGCTTTTCATATTCCGGTACAATATTATCAATGTCAAATTTTTTCGCTTGTATCAGTGCATTGGCTTTAAACTGATCGTGTGTTTTTTTATCTTTTAAAATTTCCAACGCCTTGTTGCACATCTCCTGTATATCACCCACATTTGCCATGTAGCCTGTTACTCCATCAATATTTATTTCGGGCAAGCCACCGGCATTGGTGGATATTACCGGTACCTCTGCAGCCATTGCTTCCAATGCGGCAAGTCCAAAACTTTCGTATTCGCTGGTTAATAAAAAGAGGTCAGCCAATGGCAAAATATCTTCCATCTGTTCCTGCTTTCCTAAAAATTTAATGTTGGTTGCAGCCACACAATCCCGGCAGATAGATTCTGCAAAAGGCCTCTCCGGTCCATCACCCAGCAATAATAATTTTGAAGGCATTTTTTCATTGATCAGTAAAAAAGCATTGATCACATCTTCCACTCTTTTTACTTTTCTAAAATTGGAAGCATGTACAATAATTTTTTCTCCATTGGGTGCTATCAGTTTTCTAAAAGCATCAACGGGTTTTTTATTAAAGCGTTTGATATCTACAAAATTATAAATCACTTCAATTTCTTTGTCAATGTCAAAATTTTTATAGGTTTCTTGTTTTAAGTTTTTTGAAACAGCTGTTAGTATATCACTTTCCATCATAGAAAAAGTAACTACCGGCTTATAGGTTTTATCCCTTCCCACCAGGGTAATATCAGTGCCATGCAGCGTTGTTATTACAGGAATTTTTTTACCTTGTTTGGCTAAAATTTGTTTGGCCATATAAGCCGCAGAAGCATGCGGTATAGCGTAATGAACATGCAGTAACTGGATATCATTATTGATAATTACATCCACCATGGTACTGGCCAGAGCTGTTTCGTAAGGGGGGAAATCAAACAACGGATAAGTGGGCACCCTTACTTCATGATAAAAAATATTAGCATGAAAACCACTTAGTCTCACGGGCTGCTGGTAGGTAATAAAATGAATATTATGGCCTTTATCAGCAAGTGCTTTTCCTAGCTCGGTGGCCAATACACCGCTACCGCCAAAAGTGGGATAACAAACAATAGCAAGATTCATAAACGGGATTTAAATACAACACTGAAAATTTTCAGTTGTGCAATTTAATGATTAAATAGTCATCATGACTGCCGTTTATAAATTGTATGAATGTAAATGAATGGAGAGAAGTAATAGGTTGCTGTTATATTATATCAGCTTATACTCGTACGCATATTTGATTAAACCAATTACACTTGAAACCTGTGTTTTTCTAAAGATATTTTTTCGGTGTGTTTCCACCGTTCTTTCACTCAGAAACAGTGTGTCTGCAATCAGTCTGTTACTGTATTCTTTTTCAATCAGCTGAATGATTTCTATTTCTCTTACACTTAAGTTAGTAGCTGTTTTTTCTTTCTGCATTTCACTGGCCCTGGTCATTTCAGTCAACACTTCATCACTGAAATAAATACCACCGCCGGCAATTTTTTCTAAAGCACCAATCAATTCTCTTCTGCCAATATTTTTTACTGCATAACCTGCTATGTTGGCTTCTTCTATCATTTGGTTTACAACATCCCCCTGGCCACTCATGGAGAGCGCCAGTATTTTTATGCCGGGATATTTTTTGCAAACTTCTTTCGCCAGCTCGGCGCCATTCATTACAGGCATCATTACATCAGTTAGTAAAATATCTACAGGAGTGTTTTTTAATTGTTGTAATAATTGGTGAGGGTCTGTAGTCTCTATGGCTACGGTAAATTTTTCATGCCCTTCTAAAAGGGACTTCAGTCCATCAATCACTATTTGATGGTCATCAATAATAGCCAGTGAAATTTTTTCCCTGTTCATTTTGCAAAGTGGTTCAGTAGATATAGTCAGCGGACAAATTCGAATATTCCTATGTGAAACGAATGTACCGATGATTTGTTTTAACAGCTGCAAAATGTTTTTAAAATGAACTTCTTTTAAATACCCAGCACTTCTTTCATCGTAAAAATGCCTTTTTTATTTTGGATAAACTCAGCTGCCAGTACCGCTCCTGTGGCAAACCCTTTCCTGGTGTGGGCTGTGTGGATGATCTCAATATCATCAATAGCAGAACTGTATTTGATGATATGGGTACCCGGAGCCGGATCAATGCGTTTGCTGATAATGGATAACTCTTCGGCGGTATTGCCCGGATGATTTACCCAACTTGTTTTGTGCTCGTTGTTTTCCAAAACATGTTCTGCTAATGTAATGGCGGTGCCGCTGGGGGCATCTTTTTTTTCTGTATGATGTATTTCTTCAATGCTCACTTCGTACTCCTGGTGGCTGTTCATCAAACGGGCCAGGTGTTTATTCAATTCAAAAAAAAGATTGACACCCACACTGAAATTACTGGCGTATAGCAGGCTGCCGTTTTTATCAGTACAAAGTTTTTTTATTTCATCCCACTGCTGCAGCCAGCCGGTGCTGCCGCATACCACCGGTATTCTGGCTTCAAGGCATCGGCTGAGATTACAAGCGGCACTGTGTGGCCCGGTAAACTCAATTGCCACATCGGCCTGCTGTAAATTTTCTTTTGTGAAATTATCAAGCGTATTTACGTCGATCGTAAGTACAATGCGATGCCCTCTTTCTAACGCAATTTCTTCTATGGCTTTGCCCATTTTGCCATAACCAATCAATGCAATGTTCATATAAAAAATTTCGGTTGATAGATCTATTTAGAAAGCAAATTACTAAACGTCCTTATTTGCTGTAATTTTTTTTACCAATATTTAAAACCAAACTGATGCCTGTGGTATTTGCCAGCGGACTGTACCCGGGCTTTAATCCCAAGCTTAGGTCATCACTTACATCAAATGCTTTTAACTGGGCATCCACCGTGGCATCCACTACATTCAGTCCCCAAAAAAGAATAAAAAAAAGTACTGAATAATCTACATTTTGCCGGAAACTGTTGCGGTAACTTCGGATAGCATTTACTGAAAGGTTACGAAATTCAGGGTCTATTTGATCGTTATTTGTATTATCACCGTCGTTTAAATTTATATACGCCTGTTTAAGTTTGTTGTAGTTTTTTACATTGTAAAAATAAATGCCGGCGGTAGTTCCCAGTGCCCCATACACCAATGGCAGCTTCCAGTATTTTTTATTGTATATCTGTCCCCAACCGGGGATGATAGCAGAACGGAGGGTAGCCTTACGGGGATTAAATGCGGCGATTGCTTTTTTTATACTGTCTCCTTTTACTAACCGGGTGCTGTCATTACTCTTATCAGCCGGAGCCTGTGCCGCAACCCGGCTATTCATTACATGAAAAGAAAAAAAGAAAATAATAAGCAATATCTTTTTCATCAACTTACTTTGATATTCAGTTTATCCAGTAGCCCGTTCAATTCTTCCAGTGAATAATATTCAAAGGTTACGGAGCCATTGCCTTTTTTGCTATGCACCAGCTTTACTTTGGTATTGTATTCTGATGCTAAATTATCTTCAATCTTTTTAAATGCTGGTGGCAGCTGAGCTTTTACAGTATTTTTAACAGCACCGCCACCGGTGTACATGTTGCGTACAAGGTCTTCGGTTTGCCTTACTGACAACTGTTTGTTTTTTATTTCAGAAAAAATAAAAAGCTGTTTGTCTATCACATCTACATTTATCAATGCTCTTGCATGGCCCATGCTGATAACTCCTGTTCTAACGGCTACTTGTATATCAGGCGGCAATTTTAATAAACGGATATAGTTGGTAACAGTGCTGCGTTCTTTGCCCATCCGCTCTGCCACCTGTTCCTGTGTATAATCCAGTTCATCCATCAGGCGCTTGTAACTGAGAGCAATTTCTATAGCATTCAGATTTTCCCTTTGCAGGTTTTCAAGCAATGCCAGTTCTAATAATTCTGCATCGTTGGCCTGGCGGATATATACCGGCACATCTTTAAGGCCTGCAATTTTTGCCGCCCTGTACCTTCGTTCACCAGCAATTAACCGGAACCTGCCGTTGGGCATCCTGCTTACGGTTAATGGCTGTATGATATCATGCAGTTTTAAAGAAGCAGCCAGTTCGCTTAAAGCAGTTTCATCAAAATCTTTTCGTGGCTGTTTAGGATTTACCTCAATCTGATCCAATGCAATCCTGTTGCTGGCCGTGGTTTTTTCCACTACTTCAGATCTTAAATTGCCTGAAGTACTTTTCAGGTCGGCATCAATATTTTGCAGCAGGCTTCTGATTCCTTTGCCCAGTGCGTCTTTTTTATTTGGAGCGGTCATAGTTTAATTTGGTGATTTGGAAATTTGGCAATTTGATGATTGGGTTTTCATTGGCAATAAAGGAATTCCATAAATTCAAATGCCTCCATTCATCATCAAATCACCAAAT
>JANMJU010000059.1:0-47076 GCA_031371545.1 Chitinophagaceae bacterium | reverse complement strand
CCAGTTTAAGCTGCCTTTTTATTCAGGTTTTATTTAGTATTTTATTAAAACAATCGTCCTTTAAAAGTGCTGCAAGGTACAAAAATCATTACCATTCAAAATAAACATTGCCAGTTACATTTTTTACCTGTGCCGATTTTTTTTTACTCCTCTTTCTGCAGCATTAATATTCACCTGTAATTATCAATTGGATTTATTTGACAGATGAATATGGATTATAATTATCTTGCAGCAAAACATTCATTATGGCAGATGTACAACCACTTACACAACCGTCAAAGGCAGGAAACTGGTTTAAGAAATTTTTAAAAAAGCTGATGCTGTTTATAATCGTAGCCGGTATTTTATACCTCGTAGTTGCTTATATGCTGGCAGCTGTTTTTGTGTATAGCAAAGGCGACCGTATTGGATATATTTATAAGTTTTCCAACAAGGGATATGTATTTAAAACAAATGAAGGTATTTTGAAAACAGGGTTTGTAAATATTGGCAACACTACCACACCCAATGAAGAATGGGAATTTTCTGTAGCAGAAGACAGTGTGGCAAACCAAATAACAAAACTGGATCAGCGGGTGGCAGTAAAATTATATTACAGAGAATATTACACCAAATTATTTTTCAGGGGCGATACAAAATATTTTGTGTACCGGATGGATAAGATGCCGGCGCAATAATTTTACTTTGCTTAACTGTACAATAAAAATATAACCGGCTTTTTATGAAAGTCGGTTTTTTCTTTTTTCCAATCGGCCACAGTTTTTGTTTTTACATATTCGTTGGCACCCGTCAGTTCTGAAGCGATGCAGATCCTGGTAGTTGGTTTGCATGTTTTCAGCAGGGTTTCAATCAGCTGGTTATTGCGGTAAGGCGTTTCAATAAAAATTTGTGTGCTGTTTTTTTTCTGTGAAGTAATTTCTAATTCTTTAATGGCTTTGGCTCTTTCATTGATTTCAATCGGTAAATAACCAATGAATTCAAACTGCTGCCCGTTCATGCCGCTTGCCATCAGTGCCAGCAGGATGGAACTTGGCCCCACCAAAGGTTTTACAGTGGCATTCATTTGCTGTGCCAGTTCTATCAATGCCTGACCCGGATCGGCCACGCCAGGACAACCGGCTTCGCTGATGATGGCAATATTTTTTTCTTCCTTTATCTTTTGCCTGAAATTATTTTTTTGTTCTTCCTCTGCTTTGTGAATAGCAAACCATTCGTAATCGTCAATCACTATTTCTTTGCAGATGCTTTTTAAAAAGCGCCGGGCTGTACGTTCGTTCTCTTCAAAAATTACCTGGCAGTTTTTTACTGCATCTACAATGTAAGGAAGAATGGTGTGAGTGGCGGTTTCATCCAGTACGCTGGGGATTAAATAAATGGTACTGCTCATGGCTGCTGTTTCGTTTTTAATAAACTTAAGGTGGCTGCAATCACTGCATAACTGGGTGCCAGTATCCATCCTACTATAATGATCATGTGCATTAAATAAAATACAATGCCATTACCAATGGCCAGCCCTTTGTGCTTGCCTATAAATGCAATGCTTTGTGAAGTGGATAATTTATTTCTTTCGCTGCTGTAATCCAGCATAGAAAAACCGAGGTAATAACATTCTATCAGCAATGCAAAAAATGGGGTGAACCATCCGACCAGCGGAATGAAAGAAAGGATTAAAATAGAAACTGTATAAACGGTTTGCCATAAAGCATTTCTAAAAGCCAGCCTGATACCTCTTACCGCATCTTTTATTAATTGTGCAAAGCTGAAAGGAAATTCTTTTCCTTCCATGATGGCTTCTGTCTTTTCACTCAGGTAAGCAAACAGCGGCGAGCCAATGATGAGAAAAAGATATTTGAACAATGAAAAGTATAAGAGCATCAGCACGAGCTTCAGTATTACCTGGCCAAAGATGAATAAAAATTTCAGCCAGCCGCCTTCTATTGCATTCATCCATTTTCCCAGCCCGGTAATGTTTAAAAGTTGCTGGATGGCAATATCACTGCTGTTCCAGAAAAGAATAATACCTGCAAAAAAAAGGATGGCATAAATAATACCCGGAACAAATATCCATTTCCATAAACGGTGCTTTACAATAAAGCGGTGTGCTTCAATGTAAGATTGTATAGCGATGATAATTTCTTTCAGCATTCGTAGTTGGGGTCAAAGTTTTTTTGATAATGGATTTTAAATACACACAGCTCTGTTTATCTTCATAGATAAAATTACAGTAAGTTGAAGAAATTAAAGGCAGATTTTTATTTGAGCAAAAATGTGTTGCAGGTTGCAATGGATTTATTAGGTAAAATAATCGTTACCAATATTGACGGCATACATAGCAGCGGAAGGATTGTGGAGACAGAAGCCTACTTTGCCATTACTGATAAAGCCTCTCATTCCTACAACGGCAAACGCACTAACCGCAATGAACACATGTATGCAGAGGGCGGTGTATCGTATGTGTATATTTGCTACGGCATGCACCATTTATTTAACGTGGTAACAAATGTAAAAGATATTCCGGACGCTGTGCTGGTAAGGGCTGTAGCGCCAATGGAAGGGATAGGAGACATGCTGATAAGAACTGGAAAGAAAGTGGCTGATTATACTCTAACTAAAGGTCCGGGCAATGTGTGCAAGGCTTTAGGCATCACTAAAATTCATTCTGGTATTTCTTTAAATGGTAAAGAAATATTTATTGCCGATGATGGCTGTTCATTAATTGCCGATGCCATTGCCACCAGCAAACGGATTGGTATAGATGGGGCAGGAGCAGACGCTTTGCTGCCTTATCGTTTTTATGTAAGGGGTAATAAGTATGTGAGTGGAAGGCCGGTGAAATGAAAAAAGTTTAGAAGTTTAGGGGTTTAGGATTTTTAGTTTTATCCTTCATCATAAACTAACCACCACTACCGCACTTTAAAATACTCCACCATTTCCTCATAAGCAGTTTCGCCGCCGGCAATATCTTTTATGATGGTTCCTTTTTCCATCAATAAAATACGGGTGCATACTTCCGACACATGATTGATGTCGTGGCTGGATACGAGGATGCAGAGTTGTTTTTCCTGTGCCATTTTTTTAATCATATCTACCAATCGTAATTGTGTAGTGGGGTCGAGGTTGGCAAAGGGTTCATCTAAAATTAAAAATTCAGGATTGGTAAGCAGGGCAGCAATGATGCCAATTTTAAACTGGTTGCCTTTGGAAAAATCACGGATGTATTTTCCTTTCGTTAAAATAGCATCGTCGAAAAAAGCAGTATAGTGCTGCAAAAAATCATCCACATCTGCTTTGGATAAATTGTTGAGTTTTCCAACAAAATAAAAATATTCTTCCGGTGTAAGGTAGTCAATTAAAAAGCCTTCATCAATGTAAGCGGCTGTATAATCTTTCCATTCTTCGTTGGTTGCCACAGGTTTTCCTTTCGATAAAATTTCGCCACTATCTGCCCGGATAAGATCCAGCAGCAGGCGGAAAAAAGTTGTTTTTCCGGCACCGTTATTTCCTACCAATCCAATTATCTGCCCGGCATTTATTTCGAGGGCATCAATATTTACCACACTGATTCCTTTGTAAGATTTTTTGAGATGGTGTATTGTTATCATAATGAGTTTTTTTAATAGACAATAGGCAATAGGCAATAGGCAATGGGCAATGGGCGATGAAGGAGGTTGATGCTGTAAAATTAACCATTCATCATTCACAACTCACCACATCATCGTTCTCTGAAACCCTCCAGTATCTTATGTTTGCGGAGATTGAACTGTTTTACCAGCCAGTTGATGATGAGTTCATTTAATATCAAACCGGTAATACCTACCAAACAAATACTGATGATTGCCACCCAAAAACCAATAAATTTATTTAGCAAAAAAAACACCAGCACAGGACCAAAAGAAATGAGTAGGGATTGTAACCATTGTACCGCTCCCACACCCTGGAAATTCATGCTGGAAGATTTGCTGAGGTTTAAATATCTGTAATTGTAAGTGGCCGCATAAATGGTAACAAAAGTGTTTACCCCAATACTGTAAAGAAAAGCGGCCAGCTCAATCGGCAAAATTTTCCAACTCATAAAACCATACAAACTGGCAAGCAAAAATTGCAAACTGCACACTGTTAGAAACAAAGAAAATTTTGCTTTGATGTATTGTTTCATATTCATGTTGTAACACATCATGCCATCAAAATGACTGCTCTGCCAACTGAATAAAAACTGGCCATAGTTAGAAATAAATAACCCTGTGATGAGTAAAGCAAACAGGAATAACATGCTGTAATTTTCTGTCTGCAGGTATTTTGGATAAAACATGAAACCATACAATAAAATAACGCCAGATAAAATGATCAGTGTTCTCGGTCGTTTGTTTCGCAAAATTAATTTCAGATCAAGAGCAATGATATCGCCGATGTCGCCGAAGCGGTCGAGGAAAGCAAAGTTTTTTCCTGCTTTCAATTTCTTTTCACTCACCAGTTCTTCAATGTATAAATGACTCCGTAAATAATTGTTGTTGATAAAAAAAGTAATGCAGGCGATGGTAATTGGAATGATAGTAACCCAGGGATGCTGCAACAGGTAAATAAAAATTTGTGCAGATGATTTTTCAAAAGAGATCAGTTTAAAATAATCCAGCGCCTTAAAGGCGGCCAGCAAAAGTACAATAGATAAAAACCACCAACTGTTACTCACCGATCTTCGCTTGATGTACATGTTGAGAAAATGATTGTTCAGCACCAGCGCAAACATGGCAGCTAAAAAACAAATGGCTGAAAGGGTTCCAAATTTTGGCGCAATGGTCACCATCGTAAAAGGAATAAAAACAAACAGCGGTAAAAAATTAATGACATGTACCAGAGATCTTGCATTTAAAAATCGCAACATGCTGCTGCGTTTAATATTTTGTGCCAGGTAAGGCTGAATGCTCAGGGAAGGCAATTCCTGCATCTGGAATCTTACCAGCAGGCCCACTAAAAAATAATAGATGATGTAAGAACAAAATAACACAACCGGATCTTTTCCCGGCATCGATTCTTCAATGAGAAAAGGCAAAGCAATACCAAGTCCTGCCACTTCTAAAAAAATAAGCAGGTAAAAAATACCCAGGATTATCTGTAATAATAAACTTCTGTTGGCATTACGGGCTCTCCAAAAACTTAACCATTGATGAGAAAGAAAAGTGGATAATTTCATTCAATATGTAATTGATGCTAAGCAGCAAATATATAGCAAGGCTTTTATATTGAGTG
The DNA here is from genome assembly GCA_031371545.1 of Chitinophagaceae bacterium. GTDB lineage: Bacteria > Bacteroidota > Bacteroidia > Chitinophagales > Chitinophagaceae > Ferruginibacter. Next base: position 41,832 of record JANMJU010000059.1, on the reverse strand, counting down.
ACTGTTCTTATGAGTGGTAAAATGATAAAAACCTGTCCCAATCCTGTATTTATCATGGCCTTTCCGACTACTTATTTTAAATGATTTTTTTTTTGTGATATGCAATGTTGGTATAGCTTTTAGCAGTTTTTTTTATCCATAAATTATCAATCTTAGCCAACAAGGCTTCATAATGCAGGTAAAAAAACATAACTTTGCAAAAAAACGAATTATGATTAATGACGTTATTGCAAAATTTGTAGAGAATGGCTATTTATCTAAGAGCCCTTTAAAGATTGAGTTTAAAAAGCGTAATGCCATCCATGGCATATTTGTAAAATCTCCGGATTACGAAGACTTGAAATCAAAAAATTTCTGGCGTATTGTAGGTGAGGCTAACATTAATGATTGGCACAAATCGCATGATAATAATTTAGCGAAAATTTTTAACGGCACAGAATTTAACAGGCTGATTGTGCCTAAAGTAGTAGCTCCGGCGGTATAGAATAAATTGCTTTTGTAATTTTATTTTCCCAGCCTTTATGGGCTTTCAAAAAATTTAAACCGTATCAAAATATTGTATAAAAAAATGCCTGCACATTGCAGGCATTTTTTTATAAGTAAGTTTCTTGTTTTTTAATTTGACACCGCAGCTTCCATATAGCTTTCAATGGGCTCACAGGTACAAATCAAATTCCGGTCGCCATGCGTATTATTCACCCTGCTTACACTTGGCCAAAATTTACTCTCTTTTACATACGGTAAAGGAAAGGCTGCCTGCTCACGGGTGTATGGCTTTGTCCATTCCGCTCCACAAATTACCAACTGTGTATGCGGTGCGTTTTTCAACACATTATCTTTCTTATCTGCTTCGCCATTTTCAATTGATATTATTTCATGGTAAATGCTGATCAGTGCATTGCAAAAACGATCCAACTCTGCTTTGTCTTCGCTTTCTGTTGGCTCAATCATTAACGTGCCTGCTACCGGGAAAGAAAGGGTAGGTGCATGAAACCCATAATCCATCAGCCTTTTGGCCACATCTTCCGCTTCGATGCCGGCACTTGTTTTAAACGGACGCAGGTCAACAATAAACTCATGAGCAGCCGTTCCATTTTTGCCGGTGTACAATATCTTGTAATATTTTTCCAGTCTTGTTTTCATGTAGTTGGCATTTAAAATAGCATACTCCGTTGCTTTGCGGATGCCATTTGCCCCCAGCATTTTTATGTAAGCATAGCTGATGAGTAAGATACTGGCGCTTCCATAAGGTGCTGCACTTACCGCAGTTGTTTTACCATGAAGTGCCGGCTGCAATGAATGTCCCGGAAGGAAAGGAACCAGTTGCTCAGCCACACAGATTGGCCCTACACCAGGCCCGCCGCCACCATGCGGTATGGCAAATGTTTTATGCAAATTCAAATGGCATACATCAGCACCAATCATACCGGGGCTTGTTAACCCAACCTGTGCATTCATGTTAGCGCCATCCATGTACACCTGTCCGCCATACTGGTGAATGGTGCTGCAAATTTCTTTTATGCTTTCTTCAAACACGCCATGTGTGGAAGGGTAAGTAACCATCAATCCGGCAAGGTCACTGTTATGCTCAGCCGCTTTTGCTTTCAGGTCTTCCACGTCAATATTGCCAGCCTCATCGCATTTAGTCACCACCACTTTCATGCCTGCCATTACTGCACTGGCAGGGTTGGTGCCGTGTGCCGAAACCGGTATCAGCACCACATTGCGGTGGGCTTCACCCCTTGATGCATGGTATGCCCTGATGGTGAGTAATCCTGCATATTCACCCTGTGCACCACTGTTAGGCTGCAAAGAAGTGGCCGCAAAACCGGTGATGGCACTCAGGTAATTTTCCAGTTCTTTAATGATCTGCTGGTAGCCTTGTGTTTGTGATGAAGGTGCAAAAGGATGCAGCTTGCTGAACTCCGGCCAGCTCACAGGAATCAGTTCTGAAGCGGCATTCAGCTTCATGGTGCAACTGCCCAGGCTGATCATGGAGGTATTTAAACTCAGGTCTTTGATCTCTAAAAATTTAATGTAACGCATCATCTGGCTTTCGCTGTGATGGGTGTTGAATACCGGGTGCTGTAAAAAAGAAGAGGTTCTTGTTAAAGCAAAAGGGATATTTTCTAACGTATCATCCGAATTAAAAGTAGCCGATGCTGTATCAATATTGATGGAGCTGGCAAACACATCCAGTATCCGCAGGATATCTTTTTGTGTTGTTGTTTCATCAATTGAAATACCAACAGTATTATCAAAGTAATTAAAATTTATTTCTTTTGATTCTGCAATTTTTTTAATGGCTGCAGTTGCTTTTACTTTTACTGCAAGCGTATCAAAATAATAAGCGTTTACATTTTCAAAACCCAGTTCATCCAGCTCTTCACTCAGTGTTTGCGCCAGGGTGCTTACCCTTTTTGCAATATTTTTTAAACCTCTTGCGCCATGATAAATAGCATACATCGCAGCCATGTTACTCAACAGCGCCTGTGCCGTACAAATGTTGCTGGTAGCCTTTTCTCGGCGAATATGCTGCTCCCTCGTCTGCAGTGCCATGCGTAAACAGCGGTTGCCCTGTGCATCAATACTTACTCCAATAATTCTTCCCGGAATATTTCTTTTAAACTCATCTGATGTGGCAAAGAAAGCAGCATGCGGTCCGCCAAAACCCATCGGCACACCAAACCGTTGCGATGATCCAATTGCCACATCAGCACCCAGTTCACCCGGCGGTGTAAGCAATGTCAGTGCCAGCAAATCAGTCGCCATTACCACCATCGCATTTACAGCATGAGCCAGCCTGATAAACTCCCGGTAATCATTCACAGCGCCATTGCTGTCGGGATACTGAACGATAGCACCAAAGTATAATTCATCTAAAGCAGCCGTGCTGTAATTGCCAGTAACCAATTCTATACCGATTGGTGCAGCCCTGGTGGCCAGCACTTCTTTTGTTTGTGCAAATATGTTTTCGTCCACAAAAAATTTAGGAGCAGTAACATGGTCGTGGTCTTTGTTTTTATGGTTGAATAACATGGCCATTGCTTCTGCCGCCGCAGTGGCTTCATCCAGCAGGCTGGCGTTGGCAATCGGCAAAGCAGTAAGATCACTCACCATGGTTTGAAAATTCAGCAGGCTTTCCAAACGGCCCTGTGCAATCTCCGCCTGGTAAGGCGTGTATTGTGTGTACCAGCCTGGATTTTCAAATACATTCCGCAATATTACACTCGGTGTAATGGTATCATAATAACCTTGCCCGATATAAGTTTTGAACAGTTTATTTTTATCAGCTGTCTTTCTCAATTCTTCCAGGTAAGTAAATTCACTCACCGGCGCAGGTATATCCAAATCGCCTTTTATCCGGATGGCATCCGGAATGGTATTGCTGATCAGTTCTTCCAGTGACTCCATGCCAATAGCCGAAAGCATTGATTGGGTTTCATTTTCATTGGGGCCAATATGCCTGCCTGCAAATTCATTCTGCTGTTGCTCAAAAAGATTCATCGTATGCTACTATTGAAGTTTAAAAAGTGTTGCAAAGTTAGGGTGATATCCGCTAAAATATCCAGCCGGTTTATCTGGAAACGAACGAATGTTATTAATCGCTTGATAACCTTGTGTAACAAAGCTGGAAGGAGTTTTGTTTTGTTACCGGCAGTTGTTTTTTATGGCGGCATCCTTGTGTCACTCACTTGTACTGCATATTTTCAGGGCGGCACGTTTGACACTGCATTGCATTAATTAACTTCAATAAACTATTTGAATAAATAATTTTGACATCCGGCTAAAAGCAAACACGAGTTTTCAGGAGCTGCTGAAACTGTAACTGTTTTTATTTTCTTCATAAGTGATTACTACTTTAACCCTATTAATCTGTTGCTGCTGTATAAGTTGATGAAATACAAAGAAGTTATATTTTCAGGCTCACATCAAAAATAATATTGTTATCTTGGGCATACCAAACCAACACTGCATGGTAAGATTTTTTATTTGTGTCCTATATTGTATTGCCTGTACCACCACTGCCAAAGCCCAAAAAATAACGGGGTCTGTAAAAGATATAAAGCAGCAGCCGATGCCGGGTGCCACTGTTATCCTCCATCAGTTAAAAGATTCTGCTGTTGTAAAAATTAATGTGGCTGACAATAATGGGCGCTATATTTTTTCACACGTTTTGCCCGGCAGTTATTTTATTACCACCACCAATATTGGTTTTAGCAATGGAAATTCAGCAACCATTACAATAAAAAATAATGATGTTGAGATTGCCCCGGTAGTAATACAAAAAAAAGCTGCACAATTGGGTGAAGTGGTGGTAACAGTAAAAAAGCCCATGATAGAAGTGAAGGCAGATAAAACTATTTTCAATGTGGAGGGCAGTATCAATGCAGTTGGTTCTGATGCAATGGAGCTGCTGCGTAAAGCTCCTGGCGTGGTGGTGGATAGGGACGATAACATCATCATGAGCGGTAAAAACGGTGTGAGTGTTTACATCGACGGACGGCCTGCTCCTTTATCCGGCACTGCACTCAGTGCCTACCTCCGTGCATTGCCATCTTCTTCCATTGATGCCATCGAGATCATCACCAATCCTTCAGCAAAATATGATGCCGCCGGCAATGCAGGCATTATCAATATAAAACTGAAAAAGAACAATATTGTTGGCACCAACGGCACGGTCAACACTGGTTACAGCATTGGTAAATATGCAAAATTTGTAAACGGATTTTCCATTAACAGCCGCAGCAGCCACATTAATTTATTTGGCAATTATAATTACAACCACGCTACCAACGAAACCAACCTGCATGTAACCCGTACACAGGCGGACACGGCTTTTGACCAGTACAGTACCGGTACCAACAAAGTAAGGGGCCACACATTTAAGGCAGGCATGGATTATTTTATCAACCGGCATAATACACTTGGGCTAATCGTAAGTGGTAGTGCAGATAATAATACCATGATGCTTTACAGTGCTACACCAATCATTTATGCACCTACAAAATTTATTGAACGCTGGCTGGTGGCAGACAATAAAAATAAAACGAACAACCGTAATTATAATATAAATATCAATTACCGGCATACGGACACTACCGGCAGCGAACTGAGTATGGATGCAGATTACGGCTACTATAAACTCCGGAATAATCAGCTGCAGCCCAATTATTATTACGATGCTTCTTTTTTCAATATCACGAGTCAGCGGATATACCAGATGCTGGCACCCAGCGATATTTTTATCTACAGTTTCAAAACGGATTACGAACAAAATTTTAAAGAAGGCAAACTGGGCATTGGAGGGAAATTATCTTATGTAAATTCTCAGAACGATTTTAACCAGTTTGATATTTATACCAACAGCACTTTATTTGATTCTGCCAGGAGTAATAATTTTAAGTACACCGAAAATATCAATGCGGCATATATTAATTATAACAGGCAGTATAAAAATTTCCAGGTACAATTTGGGTTGCGGTTAGAAAATGCAAATATCACCGGCCGCTCAATGGGATTTAAAATGCAGGGAAGCAACTGGCAGTCGTATGATTCTACTTTTAAAAGAAATTATACCGACGTTTTTCCGAGTGCTGCCATTACTTTTAATAAAGATCCCAACAATCAATTTGGTTTTACTTACAGCCGCAGGATAGACCGGCCGGCCTACCAGGATCTGAATCCGTTTGAAATAAAAATTGATGAATACTCTTATTATAAAGGCAATACAGAATTGAAGCCACAGTATACCAACAGTGTAGGCATTACTCATTCATTTCACAGTAAATTAAATACAAGACTCAGCTACAGTGTGGTGAAAGACGTATTCACCCGGCTGGTAGATACCATCGAACTGGTAAAGAGTTTTCTCATTAAGAAAAATGTGGCCACACAAAAAATTCTCAGCTTAAATATTAATTACAATTTTCAAAAAAACTGGTATGCCTGTTTTGTAAATCTCAATGCATTTTCGACTCATTACAAAGCAGATTTTGGACAGGGCAAAACAATTAATCTTGGTGTTCAATCTGTTACTGCCAACATGCAGCAATCAGCCAAATTTGGTAAAGGCTGGACGATTGAGCTGAGTTGTTTTTATAACTCTCCTTCCATTTGGAGCGGTACTTTCCGCAGTGGAAGCATGTTTGGGATGGAGTCGGGTTTTCAGAAAAAGTTATTCAATGAAAAAGCGAATATAAAGGTTGCAGTAAGTGATATTTTTCATACGATGGTTTGGAACGGCACCAGCGATTTTGTTGGCCAGCATTTGGTGGCAGAATACCGCTGGGAGTCGCAGCTGTTTAAAGTAAATTTCAGTTACCGCTTTGGCAATAACCAGGTAAAAGCCGCCAGGCAAAGGCGAACAATTGCAGATGAAGAGGGGAAAAGAGTGAATGGTGAGGGCGAAGGATTGCAGAATTAAAATTGCCACTAATCTTCCAGGTCTTCCAACGCCGCCTGCAATTCATTATACGAATGATTGTCACCAGCTCTTCTGGCTTCTTCCATGCCTCTTTTATACACCCGGATAGCCCTGTCAAAATCTGCCACCCGTTCTAATAATTTGCCCAAATGATAATACGAACCAACATACGTTGGTTCCCTTAGCAAAATTTCATTAAAGAGTTTTCGGGCTTCCTCATCGTTGTCTATTTTGATGTATTCCAGTGCCAGCGCATGTTGCAGAAAACTGTCTTTGTCAGATGTTTTCATGTACTCCAGTAATTTTTCTATCCTGCTCATGGGTCAAATATTTTTTTGATTTTTTAATCACCATATCATTACAACCGTTACCTTTGTATTAGTTGCATAAACAACCTTTTTAAAGATTCAAAAATTCTTCTGAATGAAAATTTTAGTTTGTATCAGTAAAACTCCTGATACCACCGCAAAAATAGCCTTCGCAGATAACAACACGAAATTTGCAGGTGATGGCGTTCAATGGATCATCAATCCTTACGATGAATGGTATGCTTTGGTTCGTGCCATCGAATTGAAAGAAGCAGCTGCTTCCACCGCAATACATTTAATAACAGTTGGCGGTGCCGATACAGAACCGATCATCAGAAAAGCACTTGCACTGGGCGGTGATGAAGCCATCCGCATTAATGCAGACAGTCACGACAGTTTTTATATTGCTTCGCAAATTGCAGCCATTGCAAAAGAGGGCGGCTACGATTTAATTTTCACCGGTAAAGAAACAATCGACTACAATGGTTCTTCCATCGGTGGTATGGTGGCCGAATTGCTGGACCTGCCTTATATTTCAATGGCAGCCAAATTTGATTTAGAAGGAAGCAGTGCAATAGTGGTAAGAGAAACTGATAGCGGTGAAGAAACAAATAAAGTGGCACTACCGGTAGTGGTGAGTTGCCAGAAGGGAATGGCAGAACAGCGCATCCCCAACATGAAAGGTATTATGGGTGCCAGAAGCAAACCATTGAAAGTAATAGAGCCAGTGGCCGCGGAGGCATTGACATCTATTGCTAGTTTTGATTTGCCCCCGGCAAAAGCAGGAGTGAAATTAGTGTCTGCTGACAATCCTGAAGAGTTAGTAAGACTGCTTCATGAAGAAGCGAAAGTTTTTTAAGCCAATAATTTTATTATCAATTATCCACTAACAAATTATCCATTAATATGAGTGTATTAATATTTTTAGATCAGGCAGATGGTCATGTGAGAAAAGCTTCTTTGGAAGCCGCTTCTTATGGTGCAGCAATAGCCAAACAAATTGGTACAACTGCCGAAGCAATTGTGTTAGGAACTACTAACGAAGATTTAGCCGCTTTAGGCAAATACGGATTATCAAAAATCCACACTGTTAAAAACGATTCCCTCAACCAGTTTGATGCACAGGTGTTCACCAAAGTAATTGCAGAAGCAGTAACTGCTTGCGGCGCAGCGGTAATTGTATTTTCAAACAACTTTGCCGGCAAAGCTGTTGCACCAAGACTGAGTGTAAGATTGAAAGCAGGGTTGGTAACAGGTGCTGTTGCACTGCCTGATACCAGCAATGGATTTGTAGTGAAGAAAAATGTATTCAGCGGAAAAGCATTTGCCAATGTTGCCATCAACACAGCCATAAAAATTATTTCTTTAAATCCCAACGCTTATTCCATCACTACTGGTGATGGTGTGGCAGCAGTGGGTGATTTAAACGTAACGGTTGATGCAGCAAAAGTACAGGTAACGGCAACCAGTAAGGTGGAAGGTGATGTGCCATTAACCGAGGCAGAAATTGTAGTAAGCGGCGGCCGTGGATTAAAGGGGCCCGAAAACTGGGGACTGGTAACTGATCTTGCCAAAGTATTGGGTGCAGCCACTGCCTGCAGCCGACCCGTGGCTGATATTAACTGGCGCCCTCACCATGAGCATGTGGGACAAACCGGCATTGCCATTGCCCCAAACTTGTACATTGCCATCGGCATCTCCGGCGCTATCCAGCACCTGGCGGGTGTTAACCGCAGTAAAACAATTGTGGTGATCAACAAAGATCCGGAAGCTCCTTTCTTTAAGGCTGCTGATTACGGTATTGTTGGGGATGCATTTGAAGTGGTGCCAAAGATTACAGCAGCGATAAAAAAATTAAAGGGAATGTAAAATTATGTAGCCGGCATTTGTTCTTTGGGCAACATCGTTGTGTCACTCACTTGTACTGAATATCATTGTTGAACTTTTATAAACAAAATAATTTACCATAGTTTCGGCTATGGTTTTTTTATATTTGACAAAATAAATTGCATGAAAAAATTGCTGTTGCTGTTGATGGTCTTTGCTTCCGGAAATTTTGTATTTGCTCAAAAGAGTTTTGAAGGAAAAGTGACTTATAAATTCCAGGAAGCAACAGGCAAAAGTGAGATGAGAATGGATGCGTACTTTGGGAAACAAAAAATTAAGGCCATCTTAAAAGAAAGCGATAGCATAAAAAATGGGAAAGATGATTTATTGATTGATTTTACAAAAGGGATAATATATCATCTTAATTCCACAAATAAAACATACCGGGCAGACAGCATGAAAAATTTTACTGTTCAAGGAATGCCAGCAGTGACACCAGCCAGTGGAAAAAGTAAAAATATTTTGGGTTATCATGCTACAGAGTTCACAGGTTTGGATACATCCAAAAGCGAATTTATGGTGCAAATGAATTTTACTATCTGGTATGCGGATTCACTTTATTTTCCGTTTGACAAAGCGTATGCAAATAAAGATATGATCCCCATGTTTGGAAATGGAAGCACCATTTCGATGGGCATGGAAATAGACAAATATTTTTTAATGACACCAGTTTCTGTTGAGCCACAATCATTGCCTGGTTCTATTTTTAGTGTGCCTGCAGATTACTTACAGGAGCAATATTTTGAGCCAGCGGCTGATTCTGTAATGGCTGAGTTAAAAGCACAAGACTCAGCGCTGAAAGCTTCGGCAGAAATAATGCTTGCCGCAGATTCGGTTTTAAAAGCAGCTGTTGATGAAGCTGCAATAAAAATAAAAAAGAAAGCAAAAAAATCAACCAAACAAAATACCAAAAAACAACCTCAAAAAAACAGTGCTCTAAAATCCAAAGAGTAAGCGCTTTATAAAAAAATCCCTTAGTTTCGTAAATTGTTTATGAAAAAGATAGAACTGGAAATAGTAGCACTCTCTCACAGCATTACGCAAACCCATTCGTATGCAGTGGTGTTAGGTGAAGTAAATGGTTTACGCAGGTTGCCCATTGTAATTGGTGGCTTCGAAGCACAGGCCATTGCTGTGGCGCTGGAACGCATGAGCCCCAGCCGTCCGCTGACGCATGACCTGATGAAAAATTTTATGCTGGCCTTTAATGTGGAGCTGCATGAAGTGGTGATCAACGACTTGCAGGAAGGTATTTTTTACAGCAAACTGGTTTGCAGCAGCGAAAATGATACGGTCGAAATTGATTCTCGTACTTCCGATGCGCTGGCACTGGCAGTTCGTTTTGGCTGCCCCATTTTTACCTACGATAATATTTTGGAAAGTGCCGGCATACTGATGGACAACGACGAAAAGAAAAAGAAAGCAGACACACCCATCACTTCAGAAACCGGCAGCAAAGAAGACCTGAAATCGCTTTCGCTGGAAGAGCTGGAAACATTGCTGAGTGAAGTACTGGAACATGAAGATTATATCAAAGCCATCGCTATCCGGGATGAAATCAATACTCGTAAAAAGTAGCTGAAACAATCCCGGCATAGAGATTGTTTTAAATTTCAATATCTACTATTATGGCCACCCAAAAAAAAATAATTCGTTTATCTGAATCAGATAAAATCAAAATCTATAAATTATTTAAACAAAATAATTTTACAAAACAGGAGTTGGCAGTTCATTTCAATTGTTCATTTGGTGTTGTAAAAAACCTGGTAGCAAATTTAGACTCTCCCCTCTATCATCTCAGGCAGCAGGCAAAAAAAGCAGGTACAAAAGACCCTGTTGGATATGCCAATGAAATATGGAAGCCGATTAAATATCCAACCAAAACAAAATACGAAGTTTCTAGTTTGGGCAGGGTACGGTCTTATTTTCCCAATCCTGATAAAGCTGTTATCAATAGGGGTGTTCTTCAGCAAGGCTACCTTTTTTTAGATTTTTTTAATACAAAAGAAGACAGGCGGATTAAAGTACCTTTTCATTTACTTGTTGCACAATGTTTTGTACTTAAAAAATCGCAACTTCATAATCATGCAATTCATCTTGATTATAAGAAAACTAATAACAGGGCAACCAATCTTAAATGGGTAACGGAAGCTGAAATGTATGAACATGGAAGGCAAAACCCGGCAGCAAAAGCAGCAAGAGAAAAATCAAATGCAGCCAGAACTATAGGAGCCAAACTCACGCTGACAGAAGTAGAACGGATTAGGAAAATGCTAAATGACCCGTTAAAAAAAATCAAAAAGAAAAGAATAGCAGTAATGTTTGGCGTTACAGAAATGACAATTTACAGAATTCAGTCAGGTGAAATTTGGGGAAGTAAAGGCAACCATTTGCCGTATCAAAAAAAGCCGATTGCTAAATTAGATAATGACACAGTAAAAAAAATCAGGAAACGGTTGCAGGACAAAAATGGAGTACAGGCGGCTATTGCAAAAGAGTTTGGTGTTAGCCCTACCGTTATATACAGAATTAAAAATGAGTTAACTTACAATAACTAATACTAAACTGATCACTTTGGTTGTTTTTCCAAATTGTAAAATAAATATTGGATTAAATATCCTGCATAAAAGGCCGGATGGATTTCACAACTTAGAAACTGTCTTTTATCCTATTCCGTTAAAAGATGCCCTTGAAGTTATCCGCACAAAAGATAATCAGCCACAACAAATTATTTTTACCCAATCTGGTTTCCCCATTGATGCCAAAGAGGAAGACAACCTTTGCATAAAAGCCTGGCATCTTTTAAAAAATGATTTCCCTCAACTGCCTGCTGTGCAAATGCACCTGCACAAAGCCATACCCATGGGAGCTGGCCTTGGTGGCGGTTCTTCTGATGCAGCTTTTGCATTGCAACTGCTGAACGAAAAATTTAGCCTGGGCTTATCAACTGGCCAACTGATTAACTATTCACTAACTCTCGGCAGCGATTGCCCTTTCTTTATCATCAACAAACCCTGTTATGCTACGGGCAGGGGAGAAGTTTTGAAACCATTGGATATTTCTTTATCTGGCTACCAGTTGGTACTTATTAATCCCGGCATTCATATCAATACCGGGTGGGCATTTACTCAATTAAAAAACGAGGCTCCGGAAAATTCAAGGCTATCTAAAAACCTACAGCAATTTATTACTGAGCCTGTACAAAATTGGCGCAATACAATTGTAAATGATTTTGAAACACCTGTATTTGGAGCACATCCGCCTCTGCAAAAAATAAAAGAAGAACTGTACCTGCAGGGCGCAGTGTATGCAGCCATGAGTGGCAGTGGCAGTAGTATTTTCGGGCTTTTTGAAAAAAATACACCTGTGCAGCTAAATACAGCATCCAGCTTTTTTACAAAATCGTTTTTGCTGTAAAACTGTTAGCATTAGCCTAAATAAAATCCTTTTTTTACCAACGGCATTTTTATATGCTGCCATTATAATAAATTGCATCCCTAACAAAAATCTTAAAATGATAAAGAATATTTACATGCTAAGTGCGGCACTGTTGGTGGGCACGGTTAGTTTTGGCCAAACGGCAAAAGAAGAAGTGCCTAAAAACTGGCACCAGCTTGATAAAGACAGTACGGGTTATTATGGTATCAGCCTTAATAAAGCGTACAATTTTATCAAAACAAAAAAATTAAAAAGCAAGCAGGTGCTGGTAGCTGTTATCGACAGTGGTATCGACACCCTGCATGAAGACCTGAAGCCTGTGTTGTGGACCAATAAAAAAGAGATCCCAGGTAATGGTATTGATGATGATAAAAACGGCTACATAGATGATGTGCATGGATGGAATTTTTTAGGTGGTAAAGATGGCCGTAATGTAAAAGAAGACAGCTACGAAGCAGCCAGGGTGTACAACAAATTAAAACTAAAGTATGGCAGCCTGGTACCGGATGAATCATCTGTCACACCGGAACAAAAAGCAGAAATAGAATTATTTAAAAAGGCACAACAGAAAATTGTAGGTGATGTAAATCCACAGGAAGTAGCTTTCATGAAAAAGATGCTCCCTTCTTTTTTAAAAGGTGATACGGTGATTGCAAAGGATTTGGGCAAAGCCGAATACAGTTGCAATGACCTGGAAAAATATACAACAGAAAATGCAGATGCTAAAAAGACTAAAGGTTTTTTAATGCAGCTCTGCAAAGGCAATGGCACCAACGATATTACCAACAAACAGATTGTTGATGAATTTGAAGGCCAGTTGAGAAAAGCAGATGCTGCCAACAACCCACCAAAAGAATACCGCAAAGAAATAGTGCAGGATGATGAAAGTAATATCAATGACCGCAGTTATGGCAACAATGATATTATGGCCAATACACCAATGCATGGCACCCATTGCTCCGGCATTATTGCAGGTGTAAGAAACAATGAAAAAGGCGGAGACGGTATTGCAGATAATGTACGCATTATGATGATACGTGCTGTGCCGGATGGTGATGAGCATGATAAAGATATTGCCAATGCTATCAGGTATGCTGTGGATAACGGGGCACAGGTGGTGAGCATGAGTTTTGGAAAAGATTTTTCTCCTGAAAAACAATGGGTGGATGATGCAGTAAAATATGCAGAAAAAAAAGGAGTACTCCTGGTACATGCTGCAGGTAATGATGCAAAAAATATTGACAGCACCGATAACTTTCCTACTGTAAATTTCTTAGATGGTAAAAAAGCCGGCAACTGGATAACAGTTGGTGCCAGCGGCGATCCTAAGAATGGTGGTATTACTGCAAGTTTTAGTAATTACGGTAAAAGAGATGTAGATGTGTTTGCACCCGGTGTACAGATTTATGCAACTTTACCAGGCGGTAATACTTACGGTAAATTATCCGGCACCAGCATGGCTTGCCCGGTAGTGGCAGGTACTGCAGCTTTGTTGTTAGAATACTTTCCGAAGTTGAGTGCAAAACAATTAAAATATGTAATTGAAAAATCAGCTACTGTACCAGATATTGACGTAAATATTCCAGGGACACAGGATAAAATAAAATTGAGTGAGCTAAGCAAAACAGGCGGTTTATTAAATGCATATGCTGCAGTAAAATTAGCCAGCACTTTAAAAGGCGAACGCACTGTTGCCAAAGCAGTACTTCCAAAACCAAAGATGATAAAAACCAAAAAAGCATAAGGCCTGGTTGGTTAAAATAATATTCATGAAACTGCCGGGCATAATTGCCCGGCTTTTTTTATCTTTAGAGTAAAAATAATAACATGTCAAAACCATCACCCACCAGTCATCCCGGCTATTTCCAAAAATATATTGACCAGGTGCCGGAGAATGATTTAGCACTTGCATTTAAAAATCAAGCACCGGGTATTGAAACTTTTCTGAAAACTATTACCGAAGAAAAATCCATGTATGCATATGCCGAGGGTAAATGGACATTGAAAGAATTGCTGCAGCATATTATTGATACCGAAAGAATTTTAACCTATAGGGCATTGTGTTTTGCAAGAGGCGAAAAACAAAATTTACCCGGCTTTGAAGAGAATGATTATGCGGCAAATTCTTATGCCAACAGCAAGAGCTGGGATGCAATGATAAAAGAATTTTTGGCAGTAAGGCGAGGGACAGAAATACTCTTTGACAGCTTTACAAAAGAAGCCCTTGAAGCGGTTGGCTCGGCCAATAATAATACTAACACAGTTGCCGGTTATGGCTTTATAATACTGGGCCATTATTACCATCACAAGAAAATTATTGAAGAAAAATATTTGTAATGATTTGATGATACCAATAGAAAAGCCGTTCATTTATAAATGAACGGCTTTTCTATTATACTTACAATTCTTTAATTTTTTTTAGATGCTTCCGGCGCATTGTTGTTCAGTGCCAGGTTGCTTTGTGTAATCATCTTGTTCATCACTTTTACTGTTTCATCTACATAAATATCGGCTTTCACTCTATTCAAAAACTGTTTATTTTTTTCTGTTTTTTCTTTATCGGCTGTATATTTTGCCAGGTCTGCATCTATATTTTTTACCTTCATTTCTGCAGGCAATTTATAAAGGCTGTCCAATTGTTTGTAGGCTACTTTCAGTCCTTTTTGTTCAGCTTTATATTTTTCCAGGCTTAGCGGAAACTCTTTATCATTTTCTTTGTTAATCCATTCAATTTTATTTTTCAAAGAAGAAAAAACGGTGCTTGATCTTACCTGGTCGTTGGCACTTGCAATCACCGCATCGGTGCTGTAGGTAGATGTCCAGGGTTTGTAATCTGCTTTGCTGATTTCATCCCAGCTTAATGCAGTTGTGTTGTCTTTTTCTCTTGTCTTGGATAATTCATACCTGTCTGGAATTACCACATCCGGTGTTACTCCTTTCAATTGTGTAGCACCACCATTGATGCGATAGAATTTCTGAATGGTCAGTTTTACGGTTCCCAAATCTTCCTGTTGTTTGCTGCCAATCTGTATCATTGATTCAGATGAAGGATTCAGCGGAATGGTACGCTGCACTGTGCCTTTGCCATAAGTGGAACTGCTGCCTAAAATAATTCCCCGTTTATAATCCTGTATAGCTGCCGCAAAAATTTCAGAAGCGGAAGCACTGTATTCATCAACCATTACAGTTAACGGGCCTGTGTATAAAACATTTTTATCCCTGTCTTTTAATTGCATTGGCTGCACCTGGTCTCTTGCTTTTACCTGGCATATCGGCCCATCTTCAATAAACAAACCAGCCATCTTTACC
This sequence comes from Chitinophagaceae bacterium, assembly GCA_031371545.1. Lineage (GTDB taxonomy): Bacteria > Bacteroidota > Bacteroidia > Chitinophagales > Chitinophagaceae > Ferruginibacter. The sequence goes on along the minus strand of JANMJU010000059.1, from coordinate 26,463 downwards.
ACTTCTGGTAATGAGCCACCACCATTGCCTCTCAGGTCCATAATGATGCCTTCTACATTCTCTGCTTTTAATTTTTCTATTTCTTTAGCAACGTCATCGCTGCATCTGGCACCATCTGCTTTTTCAAAGTCCATATAAAATTCCGGCAGGTAGATATAACCAATTTTATGCTCCCCGTTGATGATGGCACTTTTTGCAAAAGTGTCATCTAATTTTATCTCATCCCTTTTCAACACCACTACTTTTATATTACCATCCGGCTTACGAACGGTAAGCCTTACTTCAGTACCGGCTTCGGCTCCACGGATTAATTTTACTGCATCCGATACAGCATACCCTGTTACATCCACCGGCTCATTTTTACCCTGTGCAATTTTAATAATTTCATCATTCAACCCAAGCTCACCGCTCTTCCAGGCCGGGCCGCCAGTAATAAGGCTGGCTATTTTTATTTTACTTTCATCTTCTTTTAACTGGGCACCAATACCATAAAATTTTCCACTCATCATTTCATTAAATCCCCTGCTGTCGATAGGTGCAAAATAACTGGTGTGTGGATCCATTTCTGTAGCAATGGCATTTACAAAAGAACTGAACAGCTCATCTGTAGTGTTGTGATTTTTCAGCGTAGTAAAATAACGGTCAATCTGTTTTCTTACCTGGTCACGTGCCTCTCTTTCCAAAGTGCTGTCTGCTTTATATACAAATTTTTTGATGGCATCAGCAGTGGCACTGTCTGTAGCAGCGGTTATCTTTCTGTCCTTATTTTTTTCCCTGTCTTCCAGCATGTCAGAATATCTTGTCAGCGTCAGGTATTTTAAACGTTTGCGCCATACTTCTTTCCGGGCATCATTGGTTTTTGGAAAAACTGCTTTGTCTCCATCCAACATTATATTTTCATTTTTAGAAAAATCAAATGAACTGCTTAATATGTCAGTGTAAAATTGTGATGCTTCCTTCAGGCGGCGGGAGTAAGACTCACTGATGCTGTAAAAAGATTCCAGCTTGGTTCCGTGAATTTCATCATCAATCCGGTTGGCATATTTTTGAAAACTGTCTATATCCGCCTGCAGAAAAATTGATTTATCATCATCTAGGTCTTTAAGGTAACTGGTTAAAACCTGCTTGGAAAAAACATCATCAATTTTTCTTGGGCTGTAGTGTCCTTCTTCCAGTAACAAGCCAAGGTTTCTGAGCACTTTTTCATACTTCGATTTAGGGTTATCATTATTGCTGCCCCTCGAAAAAGCAATGATGAAACTGGCAACGGTAAGCACCAGTAATACCGGTAGAAATTTTTTATTCATAATTATCTGCTTTAATTGTAGCATAAAGTAAAATTAACGGAAAAACCATTGTGTTTATTTCAATAACAACCCTATTGCCACTAATGTTTTCATAAAAATTGATGAATGGCGAAAAGCAGGGTGCAGGGTTATATTATTTTATTACCGGGATTACTAGCTTAGCTGACTGGCATTTAAAATAAAAAAGGCTCTTCAAAAATGAAGAACCTTTTTGGGTAATCGAGGGGGCTCGAACCCCCGACCCTCAGAATCACAATCTGATGCTCTAACCAACTGAGCTACGACTACCGTTTTTTTCGCTGGGGGCAAAAGTAACAAAAAACATTTTCCGTTCAAAATCAAAATACTGTTTTTTAAAAAATACATCAGCTGCTTAGTTATTAACGCCGGAAACTGCTTTATAATTAATTGCTTTTCTTTGCACACTAAATTATAATATGAACTGGACTGCACACACCATCAGCATTTTACTTTCCACATTTACCGGCTGGGTTACCACCTGGATTGCTATAAAAATGTTGTTTCATCCCCGCAAGCCAATTAAAATATTGGGCCTTACCATACAGGGAATATTTCCTAAAAACCAGCGTCTGATTGCAGAAAAGCTGGGGCAGGTAGTGGGAAAAGAATTGTTATCCTTTGATGAAATAGAACAAAAAATAACCAGCCCCGAAAACCTGGAAAAACTAAAGCCTGAGATAGAAGCCCACATTGATAATTTTCTGAGTCATAAATTGAAAGAAGTTTTTCCAATGTTGTCCATGTTCATCGGCGATAAAACCACCAGCCAGCTGAAAGCGGCTTTCCTGCTGGAACTGGAAAGTCTGTTCCCTGTTTTAATGAAAGGCTACATGGCCAAACTGCAGCATGACCTCGACCTGGAGAAAATTGTGACTGAAAAAGTAGCCAGCTTTTCTTCTGAAAAATTAGAAAATATTTTGAACCAAATTACCAAACAGGAATTTAAGTTTCTTGAATTTGTTGGTGGCTTTTTTGGTTTTGTTATCGGCATCATCGAAGTACTGGTAACGATCTACATAAAATAATTTTACAACTTTTGTAAAAGCAGATCCTTAAAACCATACTACCGTTCATCAATTAAGCGACAGCTTAGTTAAACTTATTAGGGCAATTTTGTCTTTAATAAAATTTCAAAAAAAAATATTCAATGCGTTATAAAATAAAATGTTTTTTTATTGTAACACTTGTTTTTACCTCAACCCATTTGCTGGCACAGTTTCCCGGCGGCAACCGTGGCGGACAAAATATGAACATGGGACATTTTTATGGAAAAATAATTGATGCTGCCACCAACAAACCGCTGGAAGCCGTATCTATACAATTGCTGCAAAATAAACTGGACTCGGTTACAAAAAAAAGAAAGGATGTGATGGTGGCAGGGATGCTTACTGATAAAAAAGGCGAATTCAGTTTAGAAAATTTGGGCGTGATAGCAACGTATAAATTAAAGATCACCGCCATTGGCTACAAGCCCATTGAACAAAAAGCATTTTTTGAAATGAATACCGGTGGAATAAAAAACGGCGACTACAGCAGTATGATCAATGGTATTGATAAAGATCTCGGAAACATAAAAATGGATTTGGATGCACAGCAACTGTCAGAAGTAACGGTTACCAATACCAAGGCTTTGCTCACCATGGCCATCGACAGAAAAATATTTAATGTAGAAAAAAACCTTACCAGCATTGGCGGCACGGGGGTGGATGTAATGAAAAGTGTGCCGGGCTTAAATGTAGATATTGATGGCAATGTAACCATGCGGAATGCAGCGCCACAAATATTTGTAGATGGCCGCCCCACCACCATGACACTGGAACAAATACCTGCGGATGCCATAGCCACAGTAGAAATTATCACTAACCCCTCTGCTAAATTTGATGCTTCCGGCGGAGGTGCCGGCATATTAAATATTGTGTTGAAGAAAAATAGAAAAGCTGGCTACAACGGAAGTGTAAGAGCAGGTATTGACAGCCGTGGCAAACCAAGTTTTGGCGGCGATATTAATATTAAACAACAAAAAATTAATTTCTTTGCTGCAGGACAGGTAGGTTTTCGTAAATCAATAACGGATGTAAATACCAGCCGTATAGATTATGTAAGCGACAGCAGCATTGCTCATTTGCTGCAGGTAAACAGGCCTGTAGGCAATGGTGTATTTGGCTTTGCCAGAACAGGGCTGGATTATTTTATTGATAACAGGAACACCCTAACGGTGTCGGGCAACTTGAGCCGTGGGCAGTTTAAAAATAAAGACCTCATCAATATTAACCGGGACACTGTTGTGACACATTATAATGACGCACAAACAATGACATCTGACTTTGGCAACCGCAGCAGTAACAGCGTAAGCAACTTCAGGAACTATGGAGCTACATTGAGTTTTAAACACAATTTTGCCAAAGCAAATAAAAATATTTCGGCGGATGTAAATTATAACTCCAGTAAGAATGACAACACGAATGATTTTGGCACCCAATATTTTTTCAGCAACAGCAGTCCTAAATCACCACTTATTTTTGAACGGTCAGCAGGTGGCGGTAATTCAAAATTCCTTACTTCACAAATTGATTTCAGTAATCCTGTCAGTGATAAAATAAAATTTGAAACCGGTGCCAGGATTGCCATCCGGAATTTCAGCAGTTTTAATAATAACTTTTTTAAAAACCTGCAGACAGGCGAATTTATTTCTGTTCCTTCATTGAACAACAATTATGAATACAAAGACCGGGTGCTGGCAGCTTACGCCACTTTTGCACAGCAGTTAAAAAATTTCAACTACCAGTTGGGGTTACGGGTGGAGAGTTCAAAATATGACGGCACACTCATCAGCCAGAACAAAGCTTTTTCAAACGAGTTTCCATTCAGTCTTTTTCCCAGTGCTTTTGCCACTTACAAGCTTACAGAAAAGCAAGACCTGCAATTAAATTATTCAAGAAAAATTAACCGTCCTAATTTCTTCCAGCTGATCCCATTTATTGATTACACCGATTCATTGAACCTGTCTAAAGGCAACCCTGACCTGGTGCCGGAGTTTACCAATTTGCTGGAACTGTCTTATCAAAACCAAATTGCCACTGGGCATAATTTTTTAGCTACTGCGTATTATAAAAATACAGCAGGCATCATTTCCCGTTATCAATACCGGGATAAAAATCCCAATGCACCGGCCAAGCCCGACTCTGTAATTATCACCACTTATGCCAATGCCAGCAAGAGTTATACTTATGGTTTTGAATTGACGGGCAAAGATAAAATAACCAACTGGTGGGATCTTACTACCAACGTAAACTTTTTTAATGCCACATTGAATGCGGCTAACCTTCCGGGTGGTGTAGATGATAACCAGTTTAGCTGGTTTGCAAAAATCAACAACAGCTTTAAACTGCCTTCCAATTTTTCTATCCAGTTAAGCGGCGATTACCAGGCTAAAACATTGGTGTCGCAGAATAGTGGAGGAGGGCCTGGCGGCGGCGGAGGCGGCGGTGGAAGAGGCGGTGGTATGATGTTTGGCGGTGGTGCCAATATTCCTTCTGCACAGGGATACATCAAACCTTTGTATGGTGTGGACATTGCCATCAAAAAAGATTTTATGAAAAGCAATGCAGCTTCGCTGACGCTGCAGGTAAATGATATTTTCAGGACAAGGCTCAACAGCACTTTTTCCCAATCAGTTTATTTTGAACAAAATACCGACCGCAGAAGAGACCCACAGGTAGTGCGGCTGAATTTTAACTGGCGCTTTGGTAAACTCGATGTGTCTTTATTCAAACGCAAAAACAATAAAGTAGATACTGAAGGCATGCAGGGATTGGGAAGCGGTAATTAATGGTTTAGGATGTTTAGGATTGAAAGCTTGTAAACATCTTGGTTCTATTATTTTTTGTTTAGATTTTATGTGTTAATTGCTTTTATGAATTTAGCAGGCACTCCGCCAACAATGGAATTAGCAGGAACATCTTTTGATACCACTGCACCCGCCGCCACTACCGAATTTTCTCCAATAGTTACTCCGGGTAATACAGTTGCTCCGGCACCTATCCAGGCATTTTGCTTAATGTGAATGCGACCAACAGTTAGTTTATTGCGTTCTTCTAATTTAAGAGGGTGGCTTTCGGATACCAAGATAACCCTCGGTGCAATTAATACTCCGTCATCAATAGTAATTCCACCCAGGTCCAAAAAAGAACAGGCATGGTTGATGAATACATTTTTACCAAGGCTGATATGCCGTCCGAAATTTGTAAAAAATGGGGTAAATACCGTTGTACTTTCATCAATTTTTGAACCTGTGATTTGACTCAGTAATTCCCGAATTTGTTCCGCAGTTGTGGCATTGTTTAAGGCAACCAATAGCTTTCTTGTTTGGTTTACTGCTTCATGAATCTTAGAATATTCAGGGTCGTCAAAAGGAACGGTTTCGCCTGCAAGTAATCTATCGAAAATGTCTGCACTGAAGTCTGAAGGACTCATTATATTTTTTATGTTCATCAATGTAAAATTATAAAAAACAATTACTTAAAAAATTCCTGAACAGCGGCGGGTACCACAGTCATGCTGCAAAGCCAATGGTGGCGACTCGCCTTAGAATTTTTTATTTTTATGAAGTAAGACTCAGAGCAGAAGTAATAGCGCTAATTACTAACTACGAATGTAATTGGCTGACGACGATAAGCATTTTGTTTCTCTCCCATCAAAATTAAAGGACTCCATTTCGGTGATTTTGTTATAACTCTTATTGCTTCTTCTTCCATTCCATACCCATATTTGGTTTCCGCTTCTGCTTCCGATACTTTTCCATTTTTGTCGACAATAAATTTAATAGCTACTTTATAAGTTCCTTTGGGAGCGCCATTTTTTACAGCCACATCATTTTTTAAAGTATTTAGTATGTACTCAGTCCATTCTGTATTTCCACCAGGAAACTCAGCTTCTTTTAAGTAAATAAAATTCCTGATAGGTTTACCATCTATAGTGTATCCTTCAGACAGTTCTTCTTCGTTGCTTTTGTCGTAGAGGCAATGTGCCCACAGTTGACCGGTAGAATAATAATGATAAGTTTCCTTAGTTTTTCCATTGTCATAGTAATGGGTTGAGTCTTGAATTTGCCCATTTTCATAATATCTTTTTAAAATACCTACGGGCTGGGAAAATAAGGTGTCTTTAAATGTGGATTTACAATTTAGTTTACCAGAGCTTACCCAATATGAAGTGCAGTAATATATGCTGCCTTGCTTTACAAATTCCGTATAAAAAAAGGCTGCATCTTTAGAAGCAGTTTGCCACGTTGAATCAAAATATCTGGTAATCTTAATGTTCTGAGAATGGGCAGAAGTAGCTACTAATAAATAGCCAAAGAAGATCAATTGTTTCATAATTTTTTTTAAGGTTGCCGCATAAATATTGTGTTGACGAAATTAAAAATAATCAATTGCGGCAACACACTAAAAATCAGCATGTTTGATGCAATGAAAAATAATGCTTTTGTCCCATGCTTTTGTCCCGGCGGGGTTTTCGCCTAAATAATCTTCCATTTAAAAAATGCCGGTGGCGAAACCCCGACGAATTACTCTGTTGCAATTAATTGAACTCACCCTTTAAATATCCAGGTAATGCAAAGGCTTGAAATGCCTTGCTAATTGTATTTCATAAAATGACGCACTGCTATGTTCGTATTCAATGAAATTTTTTGCCAGCATCCATTTCCCACTAACAGGGTTGTTATGAATGTAATTGATTTTTTGTAACAAAAATTGTTGCGTAATTATGGCTTTAGCATCAAATGAGTCCTTGAATACTTTATGTAATTGCCCTTTTTTCTTTTCTCTTTCGGTAATCAGCTTACTTAGCTTCTCCAGCATGGCTTTATTATCAGCAGATGCTAACCGGTTAATGATTTCATAAGCCATAAACCTTTTACCGTTTGAAATGATGCTGTTGAGATTAAAGCCTTCTTTATAAAAATGAAGTATTGTGTGGAGATGATTGGGCATGATAACGTATGATACAACACCTGCACAATACTTTTCTTTTAAAATATTAAACCATTTGTATATAAGGTCATAACTGTTAGTAATGTCAAATAGTGGGATCCATTCTGTACAGGTAAATGTGATAAAGTAAGTAGAAAAAGTATCGCTATGCTTTAGCTTTATTGCCATTACATGAAGTTATAAAAGTATTTCTGTGGGTGTATAATGGTGGTGGCTGTTTTAAGCTCGGGGTTTCGCTGGAGCTGGTTTATTATTTAAAAAATATTAAGCGAAAACTTCGATGGGACAGAAAGTAGAAAAAGTATCGCTATGCTTTAGCTTAATTGCCATTACATGAAGTTATAAAAATATTTCTGTGGGTGTATAATGGTAGTGGCTATTTTAAGCATCGGGGTTTCGCAGGAGCTGTTTTATTATTTAAAGAATATTAAGCGAAAACCCCGATGGGACAGAATTACAGCCGAATAGTTCCTAAATTCATGTCTTTAGCAATTATGTTCTTACCATTTTTAATTTTAATCGAATCAATAGAAATATTATATACTGTACCATTTTTTTCTATACGCAATAATCCAATATAAAGATCATTTTCTAACTGGTTAAATAAAAATTTATTTGGTGTGATGCTCTTGATGTTTTCAAAAATAATCGTTTTATTCTTAGTTGTCAGACTTGTTAAATAAAACGCTTTTAATTCCAGAATAGTGTCTTGATTTTTACAAGTAAAATTAAGCTCAAGTGATGAATTGTTTTTTTGTCCGCAAGACAAAACTGTTAATAGTAAAAGACTTAAAATATATTTTAACATGGTGTTAAAGTGGAATTTTTGTGCCAGTTATTGGTTGCATACAACGCTTGTATTGCCGCAATTAAAAATAATCAATTGTAGTAACCCGCCAAAATCAGCATGATTGCTGCAATTAAAGATAATGCTGATAAGTTGCCAAATGATAATCCGTACAAGTGAGTGACACAACGATGTTGCCAAATGAACAACTGCCGGTAACAAAATAAAAAAATCCTTGCAATACATTTCAGTCTTTAATCAAATGCCCCACTTCTGCATCAAAGGAAAGATGTTGGGACAGCAGTTGCTGAAACCGGGCTTTGTCTTCGGCTGTTTTAAAAATGCGTTTGGGAAAAATGAGCGCCTGTATGGAGTTGGTGAATAGAAAATAATAGTCAGCGTTTTCCTGCTTTTTTACAAAAGCCTTCCATTGCAATTTGGTTTCACTCAGCTCATCTTTCATGCTGATGCCTGTTTCGCTGATATCGATTTGAGTATCTAAAAAAATGGATTGGTTGTTGGCGGCGCCGGCAATTTTTTGGGCCTGCTTTTTTATATTGTTACGGGCATTAAAAATTTGCATGGCGGTGGTAAATAACATGATGCCCAAATAAATGTACAACACAGTACGGTTATATTGGAAGACACCGCTGTAAAACAGCACCGCAATTACGAGTACATAAAAACCCACCTGCCGCAAATAATATTTTACTTTGGCTTTCTTTTTTTCCGGCGCATCCCACATCACATACGTGTAGTAGTTTACATAATCTTCTTTGCTGAGTGCATACTTTACTGAAACCATTGCTACGGTTTGATACAGTTATTTTTTCTTTGCTGCAGCTTTTTTAACAGCCGTTTTTTTTGCGGTTGTCTTTTTATCAAATGCTTTTGGATCCTGCGACACAATCATTTTTTTGATTGTCTCCAGGTCAACAGCAGCAAGCTCTTCAGGCGTGTATTTTGATTTATCATCTTTGCCATACAGCTTCAGCATTTTTTTGCCAAAGCGTATGAACGGGCCCCAGCGGCCATTCTCCAGTGCAATCTTTTCTGCAGGCCATTGCTGTATAAAACGGTTGGCTTCTTTCTCCACCTTTTTTTCTATCAGCTCATTGCAATCCTGCTGTGTGAGGATATCAAAATTATATGCACGGGGAATATTTATAAAGAGGTCGTTCCATTTTATAAATGGCCCAAAGCGGCCTTTGCCTTTTGTAATTGGTTTCTCTTCATAAAAACCAATCGGTGCATCTTCCACCTGTTTGGCCGTGATGATTTCTATGGCCCTGTTCAGATCTACTTCAAACATATCTTCACCTTTGGGTATCGAAATAAACTGGTCACCCAATTTTACATACGGCCCAAAGCGGCCAACATTTACTGCTACTTCCTGTCCTTCGTATTCGCCCAGTATCAATGGAAGTTTAAATAATTCCATCGCTTCTTCCATGCTGATGGTTTCAATGCTCTGGTTGTTTTTCAGTTTGGCAAATCTTGGTTTTTCTTCATCGCCCTGGCTCCCAATCTGTACCATCGGGCCATATCTTCCCATCCTTGCTATCACGGCTTTGCCGCTTTCATCCACACCCAATGCCCTTTCGCCAACAGCTCTTTCTGCGTTCTCTAATGTGTGCTCCACTCCGCTGTGAAATGGCGTATAAAAATCTCCCACCATTTTATTCCACACTACTTTGCCATCGGCAATTTCATCAAACTCTTTTTCTATACCGGCAGTAAAAGAATAGTCCATTACTTTTTCAAAATGCTGGTTTAAAAAATCAGTCACCACCAATCCTAAATCGGTTGGAAATAATTTTCCTTTTTCAGCACCGGTATTTTCCTGCGACAATATGTTGGTAATTTTATCGTCTTTCAACTGCAGTATCCTAAAGTCTCTTTTCACACCTTCTTTATCTTTCTTTTCTACGTAAGTTCTTTTTATAATTGTAGAAATTGTTGGTGCATAAGTACTCGGCCTGCCGATACCTAATTCTTCCAATTTCTTTACCAGCGAGGCTTCTGTGTATCTTGCCGCATGACGGGTAAATTTTTCTGTAGCCGCCATTTGTTTAAATTCAAGCGGCTGGCCGGGAGTTAAGTTTGGTAAACGGCTTTCATCTTCTGCATCATTTTCGTTGTCTTCTTCATCGGTACTTTCCATGTACACTTTCAGGAAGCCATCAAATTTTATCACTTCACCGCTAGCTGTTAATTCTTCCTTGTTGGTGCTGATATTTATTTTAGCGATCGTCTTTTCTAATTCTGCATCACTCATCTGGCTGGCTATGGTACGCTTCCAAATAAGTTCATATAATCTTCCTGTTTCAAAATCATGCACCGTAGCATTTTCCATGTAAGTAGGTCTGATGGCTTCATGGGCTTCCTGTGCACTTTCATTTTTATTTTTGTATTTACGCACCTGCAAATAATTGGGGCCGTAATTTTTATTGATGGCTTCTTTAATGCCGTCCATGGCAGTGTCACCAAGGTTCACACTGTCGGTACGCATGTAAGTGATCTTACCACTTTCATATAATTTTTGTGCAAGCAACATGGTTTTACTTACACCGTATCCCAATTTACGGCTGGCTTCCTGCTGCAAAGTAGAAGTGGTGAAAGGTGCTGCCGGTGTACGTTTGCCGGGTTTCACCTGAATGTCTTTCACTTTGTATTTTGCACCAATGCAGGACTGTAGAAATTTTTCTGCATCATCAGCATTGTTGTACCGGGAGCCTTCTGCTTTAAAAGAAACTGTCCGGTCATTAATATCTTTTGCAGCCAGTGCAGCTTCTACTTTAAAACTGCCAACGGCTTTAAACTGGTTGATTTCTCTTTCTCTTTCTACAATTAATTTTACGGCCACACTCTGCACACGTCCTGCACTTAATCCTCCTTTCATTCCAATTTTTCTCCACAGCACCGGGCTCAATTCAAAGCCCACAATTCTGTCAAGCACCCGGCGTGCCTGTTGTGCATTTACCAAATCCATATTAATGGTACGGGGATTTTGAACTGCCTTTTGAATCGCCGGTTTGGTGATTTCATGAAACACAATCCGCTTGGTTGTTTTTGGATCGAGTTTTAAAACTTCTGCCAAATGCCAGCTGATACTTTCTCCCTCCCGGTCCTCATCCGATGCCAGCCATACTTCATCACTTTTTTTTGCCAGTGCTTTCAGGTCATTTACCACCTTCGTTTTTTCAGGAGAAATAATATACTTCGGTTGAAAATTATTGTTGAGGTCGATGCCCATATCGTTCTTCTCCAGGTCTCGGATATGGCCGTAGCAACTCTTCACTTCAAAGTCTTTTCCTAAAATGCCTTCAATTGTTTTTGCCTTCGCAGGGGACTCAACTATCAATAAATTTTTCGCCATATTACGTTGTTGTTTTCTTTGGAACAGTCTGTGGTACTATGTTTCAGCATTGTTGTGTCACTCTCTTGTACCGCATATCTTTTGGCAACAATGCCTTTGCATTTCATCAGTCTGCAATTGCAATATTACTTTAAAATTGAAAAATCCAACTATTTCTTACTAACAGCAAAGTTTTGAAACGGCTATTATAAAAAATCAACCACCTGTTTTATTATTTCTTTATCCCTGTAAATTCTTCTGTGTCCCAATCCTTTGGTAATGATAAATTTAATGTTGGGAAAGTGTTGGTCTTTTACTTTTATTACATCACTGAGTGGTGTAATGTCATCGTCTTCATCATGTATCCACAGTACCGATGCTTTAATATTTTTCATTGCTCTTCTAATCGAAAACCAGGTGGTGGGTTGGCCGCTTAGTTGATAAATAATTTCATCAAATGCACTCCTCACTTTTTTATTTTTTATTTTCAGCATAGCAAAAGCAGTATCCACTGCTGTGGCAGTTTCTGTGGCAGGTGCTATCAAAACAACTTTTGTATTTTCATCATGCACTGTTTTTTCTAAGGCTAGGCTAAGGGCAATGCCACCAAAAGAATGTGCAATAAAGCGGTTAACAGGCCCGTAATTTTTCATCACAATTTCAATCAGTTCACAGTACTCTGCTGCATTCACCGTTTTGCCTTCGCTGCTGCCGTGTGCCTTTGCATCAAAAGCCAGTACTTCATATCCTTTCTCCACCAATGGCGAAACAAAGTGTTGAAATTTATAAGCCTGCGATGAAAAGCCATGCAGTATCAGCACTTTTACCGGCTTGCCTTTGTTCCAGCGGTAGCCATTTATTTTACAGCCCTGTTGCTTTAGCTGCAGTGTTTCTGCAAACTGAAAAACAGAAGGAACCTTTATAACTGATTTGTCTATTGGAGTGCAAAATAAAGTGAAGGCTTCGGCAGCAGCCTTACGGGTTGATAACAGTGAAAGCATTTTAAATTTTGCCCTGATGTAATTTAGTGCGGCAATTTTCTTTATTTTCATCCAAACAAATATAAGGATATGAGAGTTGTAATCATTGGTGCAGGCAATGTGGCTTCTGTGTTGGGCAGGTTAATAAAAAAAGCAGGCCATGAAATTATACAAGTCATCAGCCGCAATATGGATACGGCACAGATACTGGCAGATGAACTGCACTGCAGTGCCACCAACAATTTTGCAGACCTTGATAAAACCGCCAGCATCTATATTGTTGCCATGTCGGATGCTGCGTTGAATGACCTGAAAGAAAATATCAATGTAGGTGATAAAGTGATTGTTCATACTGCCGGATCAGTTTCTAAAGATGTGCTGAAAAATATTTCTATTAATTATGGTGTATTGTATCCGCTGCAAAGTTTAAGAAAAGAAAATACCGATTCCCACCTGCATATACCAATGCTGATTGACGGGAATAATGAATACAGTTTACAGTTGATAGAAACATTTGCCAACAGCATAGCCAGTCCGGTTACAATAGCCAACGATGAGTACCGGCAGAAGATGCATGTTGCTGCTGTGGTTACCAGCAATTTTACCAATTATTTATATTCACTGGCACATGATTATTGCAGCAAAGAAAAACTTGATTTTAAAATGTTGCTGCCATTAATTGAAGAAACAGCTTCCCGCCTTCATCATCATTCGCCTAATGATATGCAGACGGGGCCTGCAGCAAGAAAAGATATTATAACACTGGATAAGCACCTTCGATTATTAAATGCACATCCCAGGCTGCGGAATATTTATTTAAAAATTACGGATAGTATTATGAATCCTTGAGTTGGTGATAAGTTGAAAGTTAAAAGTTAAAAGTTGATTGAAATTATTGTTGGAACTTTTTATATTATCAAGCTGCTAAACACTAAACTCCTCAACTCTCTAAACCACTTTTACTTCCATGGAAACACCACATCTGTCTGCACCCTGTAGGGGTCTTTCATTTTTCCATCTTTGTCCATTGGGTCGTCCACATATATTTCGTAGGGTTTTCCTTTAGCAGTTTTTTTATGACTTTTCATCCAGTCGTTGAGTGCTTCATATGCTTGCGACAGCTGGTCGTAAGGACCATAAAAATGAGCCACTACCACACTGTCCACACCTATCTCTCTTACAAATACATTGGATGGTTGTTTGGCAGGTTTTTTATCAACGGGTATGCCGGCTTCAAAAAAATAAGGCGCTTTTGAACTGTGGTACCAGGCTATCGGTTTGCCGGTTATTTTCAGTCCATTTTTTTTAATAACGGCGGCTAATTTAAAGCCCAGTATTTCTCCAAGCTTTAAACCGATCCTGTCTGCAGCAGCAGCACTGTCTTTCATGTAAAGTACCGTGTATTTTACAGATAAAGAATCCATCATATTAATGATGGGGGGGCGCTTTGCTTCCGTTACAGGTTTTGGTATTGCTGCAGCGGTGGTATCTTTTTTAATTTGAGGTTCTTCTTTTTTTTCTTCTGTATGATTACTGCAGGCAGCAAAAACTGATAACAGCATAACAATAAACAGGTGATTTTTTTTCATACCGCTTTTTTATTTTTTTAACTTGGGGCAATGAAGCTAATTCAATTTTATTTACAAATTAACTCATATTAAAGATACTATCCTCTGCAATAATGTCTAATAATAACTCCCAAGTGTAATAGTTTTCCAAAATTGGTAATTGTACAGTAGGTTTGCACCCCGAACTTTGCAACTATGTACAGCATTACTTATAAATTTGAACAGAAAGGGCTTGCTCCTATTTCATTTACCGGCGTTGAAGAAGGCCAGTCACTGCTGGAAGTGGCTTTAATAAATGATATTAACCTTCATCATAATTGCGGCGGCGTATGTGCCTGCAGTACCTGCCATTTGTATGTTGACCAGGGTGATGATTTTTTAGAAGAACTGAATGACAGGGAAGAAGATTTTATTGACAGGGCGGTAAACCCAAAGATCAACAGCAGGCTGGGATGCCAGTGTGTGCTGCAAAGCGGCAGCGGCAGTATAGTAGTAACATTGCCCGACCAATCACAGTTTTTGGGAGAGTAAATTCAATTTGGTAATTAACCAATTTGACGATTTGGTAATTCCTTAGGATGTTCCTTTTTTTCGAATTTCAACATTCTTCTGTATCAAATCATCAAATCACCAAGTCACCAAATTTTCAAATCACCAAATCATCAAATTAATAAAATGACTTTTGAACCACCCATCCACTGGAACGATTACGAGGATATTGCCATGAAATTGTACGAACGTTTTGGCGATGATTTTAATGAAGGTAAAATTTACCGTATCCGTTTTACCGACCTTTTGAAATGGGTGCTGGAGATACCCAATTTTGCCGGTAAGCCAGAAGAAAGTAATGAAGGCCACCTGGAAATGATACAAAGTAAATGGGTGTACGAATGGCGGGATTGCCAGAAATAAATAAAGTGAACAGTGGTTCACTTTACTGACAATCATCTTTCTTTTTTTATTTGTCGGACAAAAAAATTATTTCAACTTTCCGGTAGCCAGCAGCAGGTGTTCTAAGTTGTGCTCTTCAAAATATATTTTGCAGGTAGCAGTAGCTTTACCTAGTAATGCTGTTAATTTTTCCTGTTTTGTTCCCAATAACTGGTAAGCTTTTTTGTATGCTGCATCATCTTTTAATGCGGCAGTTTGCTGCAATGCTTCTTTAAGGGCAATGATGTGTAAGCCGTTATCTTTTAGTTTGCCCAAGGCATCTATCATCCAGCTCAACGAATAAAAAAATTTCTTTTCCAATATTAAAAATTGTTTATTGTCAGCAGCATCGGGCATTTTATTGTATGGAGATGTTACAATTTCTTTGGTCTGGTATTTTTTTAAATGCGCCGGTGAGGTTTTATTTTCCGCCAATTGAATGCAGCCCTGCAGGGCCTGCGGATAAATACTTAACCACCTTAGTTTGCGCCGCAGCTCATGCACATCCGTTTCCATATTTTCAAAGCGGCACTTTTTTGTCTTTACAAATTCAGTAATTTCATAAATGGATTTACCATAAAATTCAGCAAACATTTTCACTTCTTCATCAGCCGGAAGCCAATCTGCTTTGCTTAATCTTTTCTGCAATTTTTTTATCCTGCTGTCCTCATTTGAAAGCCATTTTTTTTCTATCAACAGTTCATTCAGGCTTTGTATTTTTTCTCTCGTCTGAGCCTGCAGATAATTTACTATACCTACAGGTATTTTTTTATTTTTTGCAAAATCCTTTGCAATGTTATCATAGTAATCTATTACTCCCAGTGTGTCTTCCAGCAGTTTTAGCTGCTCTTTTATTTTGGTAAAACTTTTTTTATTATGCAGGCCTGCATAAATTTTTGCCAGCCCTTCCAGCATAAATAATGGTGTACGGGCATTATTGGTATACAACCATAAAGCAGGATTTTTTTGTTTGGCGGCCTGGTTCAGCAGCAACTGTAACTTTGTAAAATAGTATTCAAATCTTTTATTGCCTGCGGTTGTTTTTTCTTTTTTCATAATCATTTATTGTAAAACTGTATTAAAAAAATAGGTTGAAATAAAAGCGGCTATAATTCAAAAAAAGACACACTGCCACCCACCCATGTTTTGTCTTTGTTATACCGTGTGCCAATCATTTTTCCTTTGCTGAGTCTCGACAGGTTGTGAACAGCAACCGGTTTTACCCAGCCTTTTTTCCAAAAATAAAATAATCGTATCTCCGCTTTTGCAGGCCCATCCGGAGTTATGATTACATCAGCATATTTTACTTTTCGCTGCAGTATCCAGTTTTCCGGATCTTTCACATCGTCAATGTCCTGCCTGGTTACATCAATCACCACACCCATGCCTGCAAAGGAAAACAATGGTTTCAAAACATAATTTTCCAAATCGCCGGGTATTTCTTTCAGTTCATTTAGGTATACTGTTTTTGGCACATAAGGATTGTTGATAAGGGGCAAAGTAAACTTACTGATGCGGTAAAACCAATTTGGATGAGATACCCATTCCACTTCCCATGGATGGGTAAAGTCGATGATACTGCCCAGGTCTTTTTGCTTGTGAAGATCATCAAAAATAAGGCGGTTGTAGATTCTTTTTATTTCAATTTTTTTTCCATCATTTTCGTAATACAATTTGTTGCCTTCCCCAATTAATTTGGTAAGGCAAACGGTTTTTATACCCAACATTTTTTCGGTGCAAAAAAAGTCAATTCTTGTTTTTTGTTTTTCAGGATAGATCTCCAGCAATATCACCTGCTCGGGTTTTTCATCTCCCACAATGATCTCTTTCAACAGTTGCAGGTAACTGTCTTGGTGGTAATTATTCAGGTATGCATCATGAGTGGGAGGTACATTTGCAAAGGTTCTTGTATAGTCAGTATGGTAAGCCTGAAATGCAAACAGGGTGGGGAATCCCTGCATTTCTATCAGTTGCGGTTCCAGTTCGCCATGATTGTTTTCACATACCCCAAAATCAAATACTATAAAATCGGAGTATTCATTTTCACCAGGTACCAATATATCTTTTGGGATAGACCTTTCAGTTAAAGATTTAAAGTTTGGTTGTATAATTATATCAATAATATCATCGCAGGCAATGAGCATTTTTTGTGTAAAATCTTTCGGAACAAAAACCGGTGTTTCAGCATTTCTAAAATCAAGTGAACCGGGGTGCAGGTCTTCAATTTCTTTCAGGTAGGCGAGGTATTTTTCTTCAGTAAAATTGGCATTAAATTTTTGTCTTAATTCTTGCTGCATAATAGATTAAAATGGGATGGTTAAAATGATGCACAGACTAAAACTAATCATAATAATTTACAATTAGCAAGTAGCCGATTTTAAATTTTAGGAATAAAAATTAGTGAGAGCTTACAAAGAATCAGGCATTGTATTTTTTGGATAATAGGAAAAGGGAAACTGAAGTTATTTAGGCAACAAAAAAAGAAAACTGCCCAGGTTTGTGTATTATATTTCCACCATTTGCAGGCTTTGAATGGCCCTGTTTAAAAAGTTAGGCAGAATATGCTGGTAAGTGTGCATTATTTTATCGGGATCATTCAGGTGTTCAATCATGCTGCTCCATTTGGCTTCGCCATAGTTTTCAATCACCGTTTTTTTCTTTTCTTCCGTTTGCAGGTGAAGGCTCATACCTACAGCATCTGCCTCCGGGTGAAACTGGGTGCCGATCATGTAATCATTAAACCTTACGGCCATGATAGCCCTTTCCAATTCAATATGTGGCCGTTCTTTTTCAATTGCCAAAATAGATCCTCCCATTTGCTGCAGCCGGTGGTGGTTTGGCTGTACCACCTGAAAATCCCTGCTGTCAACAGCATAAAATGGATCCCTCATATCATCAAAAACCAATTCCTCTTTGCCATCATGTAAAAGATGAACCGGAAAAACCCCAAAAGAAGTGCTTTTGCGTTTGCAAACCCTTGCCACCTCGAAGTGCCGGCAGGCTAACTGAAAAGAATGGCAGATAAAAAAAATGTATTTTTTTTGTACTAAGGCCTCATTATTATTCCATTTTCCCACCTGGTGCAACCATTGAAAATAAGCTTTCTCCCAATCACTACCCTCACTGTCTAAAGGGCTTCCCGGCCCGCCACTCGAAATAAAAATATCGTAACTGAGATCGGGTACTTCATTTTTTTGACGTACGTCAAATTCATCCAAAATGATTTCAATATTATTGTGATCGCTAAACTGGTTTAAAATTTCTCTTAAACAACGCATACCCTGATTGGCAAAGCCCTCGTAAAGGTCCAAAATGGCCACCTTTATACTTTGTCTTTCGGTTGAATTCATATGGCGAAATTAATATTTTTTGGTTATTTCATTATATGATTAGTAGAAATAATCAAATAGAGGCTTAATAATCAATGATATTTTAATGAAATAACATTTTTTTTAAAGATTCCTAAGCATTCAGGTATTTTATGGGTGAATTACTAATTCTATGCCGAAGTGTTAAATGTTAATTAAAAGCACTTAATTTTAGAACTCAATATTTTACAAACCTTTCCCTTAAAATACTATTTATTTACAATGATCATCTTTGGTGATTTTTTTTTGTGTTCTCCCAAAAAATATGTTTAAACTGTCTGACTATAAAAAACAATGAATTACAGATGAAAAAAATTGTACTTTTTTATTTCTTATTCTTTATTTCCCTGGTAACAAAAGCACAAAGCAGTTTTGTATGGAGCTGTTCAAAAGACACAGTGTTGAGTTGTTCTCAAAACTGTATCTCACTTAAAGCATACATACCCAATTTACACTCCACTACCGATGATTATGCAGTTGGGCCTATTAATCCACCTGCACAGGCAAATTGTTTTACTCCGGGTATTGCTCCAGATTTGCCAGGCAATCCTACTAATTTAAATTTGGATGACACTTATACTGATGTAATCAATATACCTTTTGATTTTCCTTTTTATGGTATCATATATGCCAGCCTTGTAATAAGCACTAATGGGGTAATCTCATTTGATTTAACAAATGCAACCGGTTTTGCTCATTATTCTATGTTAAGCAGTGGCACAGGGTTAACCGCCACTGGTACAGGTCCAGGGGTAGACTTACCAGACAGCAGGTATGATAGAGCTGTTATTATGGGTATTTATGAAGATATTAATCCATTTTACACCACTTCTCCCAATCAGCAAATTAAATATGATATAATTGGGGCTGCTCCAAACAGAAAATTCATACTCAGTTTTTATAAAGTACCCACTTACTTAACAGCCTGTCAAAATAAAATAAATAATAGCTATCAAATTACTTTGTATGAGGGAACCGGAATAGTGGATATTCATGTTTTTGGAAGAGAAATATGTACCGGATGGAACCAGGGGAGAGCAATGATTGGGATGCAGAATTATGACCAGGATAAAGGCGTAATGCCGCCAGGAAGAGCTGCTTCAACCAATCCTTTATGGGGAGGGCCTGTAATGAATGAAGCCTGGCGTTTTACTCCTAAAGGAGGGCCTTCTGCTTATAAAAAAGTAGAATTACAAGATGTAAACGGGAATTTTATAGCGTTGGGAGATACTGTTAGTGTGGGAGATAAATTAGAAGTAACATTCCCCAATGTATGCCCTACTGCTTCTCTTACTAAGTACGTTGTAAAATCAACTTTTTCAGATTTGCTTGATCCTTCTCTTGACATTATTGGAACAGATACCATTAGTGTTATCAAAACTGGTACACTTGCGGCTATTGCAGAAAATATTACCCCTGCACCCTGTGGTGTAAATACAACAGGAACGATTACGGTTACAGCACCAGTAGGAGCCCCAGTGAAATACTCAATAGACGGAGGTGTAAATTTTCAGTCTTCTCCTGTATTTACCAAAGCTCCGGGTACTTATACTGTTATTGCAAAAGATACAGTTACCGGTTGTACTAATTCAAAAGATGAAATTATCCCTACCCTCGGTACACTTACTGCTGTTTCAGCCAGTACCACCAATGCTTCTTGTCCTGGGGCGTTGAACGGGACAATTACGGTGACTGCAAGCTTTGGTACACCGGGTTATACTTATGCAGTTGATACCAGTGCAAATTATCAATCTTCAAATCTATTGGACAGTCTCGGTGAAGGCACACATACTGTATATGTAAAAGATAATGGCGGCTGTATTTTTTCATATCCCCATGTTATAGGCAGTGATGACGGTTTTACTACTACGGCAGCGTCTGCCAATGCATCTTGTATTGGTGTTGCTAATGGTACAATTACAGTAGTGCAGCCTTCCACCGGAGCAGCACCTTTTTACTATTCAATACCCGGCGTTATTAATACACCCCAAACCTCCACTTTATTAGATAGCCTGGCTGCAGGATCTTATACAGTTAAGGTAGTCGATGCCGTTGGTTGTGCTTATTCTTTCCCTCAGGCTGTTGTTAACAGCAGCGGTATTGATGCAACTTTTATAACAATCAACGCAGCCTGCCTTGGTGTCAGTACCGGGCAAATAGTGGTAACTGCCACTGCCGGAGCAGCTCCTTTCTTTTATTCAATTGATACAGGATTGAATTATCAACCGCTGGATACATTTAGAAATCTTGCTTCTGGTAATTATTCTATTCAGATTAAAGATGCTGTTGGCTGTATTTATACTTCAGGCACACAGGTTGTTAGCAACAATCCCGGTTTTACCACCACAGCTTCATCTGCCAATGCTTCCTGCCTGGGTGTATCCAATGGAAGTATAACAGTGGTGCAGCCTGCTGCCGGAACAGCACCATTTTCTTATTCTATACCCGGTGTAATAAACACACCTCAGCCCTCACCACTGCTGGCTGGACTGGCTGCCACATCCTATACAGTTAAAGTAGCAGATGCAAATGGGTGTAATTATACATTCTCTCAAGCGGTGGCAAGTAATCCTGGGGTAACAGCTACCGATAGTACAGTAAAATCAAATTGTGCTGTTGCCACTACAGGGAAAATATTTGTGAAGACTGGTTTGGGTGTTGCTCCGTTTGTGTTTTCAAAAGATTCCGGAGTAATTTATCAACCCGCCGATTCCTTCATTAATCTTGCTCCCGGTATTTATCATATCCGGGTAAGAGATAATGTTGGATGTTATTATGATTTCAATTCTACCGTTGGTATTGGTGCTGGGGTAACAGCTACTGATAGTACAGTAAAATCAAATTGTGCCATTGCCACCACCGGTAAAATATTTGTAAAGACCGGATTGGGTGTTGCTCCGTTTGTGTTTTCAAAAGATTCCGGAGTAATTAATCAACCCGCCGATTCCTTCATTAATCTTGCTCCCGGTATTTATCATATCCGGGTAAGAGATAATGTTGGATGTTATTATGATTTCAATTCTACGGTTGGTATTGGAACCGGGGTAACAGCCACTGATAGTACAGTAAAATCAAATTGTGCTGTTGCCACTACAGGGAAAATATTTGTGAAGACTGGTTTGGGTGTTGCTCCGTTTGTGTTTTCAAAAGATTCCGGAGCAATTTATCAGCCCGCCGATTCCTTCATTAATCTTGCTCCCGGTATTTATCATATCCGGGTAAGAGATATTGTTGGATGTTATTATGATTTCAATTCTACCGTCGGTATTGGAGCTGGGGTAACAGCCACCGATAGTACAGTTAAATCAGCCTGTGCTTCTGTTGCTACTGGTAAAATATTTGTGAAGACAGGTTTGGGAGTTGCTCCATTTTTCTTTTCAAAAGATTCCGGAGCAATTTATCAGCCCGCCGATTCCTTTATTAAACTTGCTCCCAGCATTTACCATATCCGGGTAAAGGATGCAGTTGGTTGCTTCCATGATTTTAATTCCACGGTAGGGTTTAATCCCGGCGTAAATGCAAGCTTCATAAAAATAAATTCAGCCTGCCTTGGAATAAGTACCGGGCAGATAGTTGTAACGCCAATTGCCGGTATTTCACCATTCAATTATTCAATTGATACCGGTAGTAATTATCAGCCATTAGATACTTTTAAAAACCTGGCTTCCGGTAATTATTCTATTCTGATTACAGATGCGGTTGGTTGTATTTATAATTCACCCACACAAATTGTTGGTAACGATCCGGGTGTTACAGCAAGTTACCGGTTAGTAAAATCCGCCTGTGCAGGAGCAGCTACCGGTGCAATTATTGTTACGCCAAATTCAGGAACGGCCACATTCAAATATTCCATTGACGGGGGTGCCAAATATCAATACGACAGTGTATTCCGCAATTTGCCGGCCAGTGCTTACAATATACGGGTGGTAGATACTGCAGGTTGTATTTTAAATTCACCTGTACAAAACATTGCAGATAATCCCGGAGTGCTTACCAGTCCTTCCACCATTCAAAATTCTTCCTGTGCTACTATTCCTAATGGTGCTGTCACGGTAAATGTTACGGCTGGCATACTGCCATATTCTTATACGATGATTTCAGTACCTGGTTCTGCACCGCAGACAAATAATATTTTTGCAGGCTTATTTTCCGGCAGCTATGATATTACCATTACAGACAGTGCAGGTTGTTCTAAAACGATTACTTCTGTTATTGGTAATAATCCAAAAATAAAAATCGATTCTTTAAATATTGTAAGGCCAACCTGTAATGGTTTGTTGAATGGAACCATTAAAGTAAATGCTTCTCTTGGAGTAGCGCCTTATCAATATGCAATAGATGCAGGTGCTTACACCAACAACAAAACATTTACAGGTGTTGGTGCAGGCAGCCATACTTTACATATTAGTGATGCCAATGGATGTGTTATTGATTCCATCATCAGCATTACAGAACCTACCACACTTACAAATTCTCTTGTCAGTACTGCAAGTTCTACCTGTTCTGGTAATCCCGATGGGGAAATTGTAGTAAGTGCTGCCGGAGGTACACTGCCATACCAGTACACACTGGATGCAGCCACTAACACCGGTTACCAGCCTGCTACTGTGTTCCCTGTAATTGCAGGCAGCTACAAAGTAACTGTGCAGGATGCCAAAGCTTGTAAAACCAGTATAAATGTAACAGTAGATTCTGTGTTCACTATGTTCTTAGATCTTGGGGCAGATACCACCATTTGTGTTGGGCAAACTGTAACATTCAGGCCAAATACCAATGCACAAACTTCCATATTTACTTATACACCTGCAGCCACCATCAATGATGCGTCATTAAAAAATGCTGTTGCCACAGCAACTGATACTACTAAATACAAGTTGGTGGCTCAATGGGGTATTTGTAAACTTACCGACAGTGTAGTTGTAAATGTATTGCACAAACCATTGCCCAATGCAGGAGCAGATGCAGTTATTTGTTTTGATACCACCACTGTATTGAGCGCCACTGCCAGTAACCTTTCCGGAACGGTGAATTATGTATGGAGCCCGGCAAATTTATTGGATGGAAGCGCTGATACCACTGTTGTTATTGCCCGGCCAGACACTACACAAACATTTTATACTGTAATTGTTACCGATAATTATGGATGTAATTTTTCTGTAACTGACCAGGTGTTGGTTACCATGCTGCCGCCGGTGTATGCCTTTGCCGGTAATGATACCAATGCAGTCATTGGTGTTCCGCATCAATTGAATGCAACCGGTGCCGGTGTTGGAGGAACTTATCAATGGTATTACCCATCCGGTGTTAGTTTGTCCAATGATTTAATTGCCAATCCAACAGCGATGTTTGAGTTTGTACCACAACCGGGAAGTTTCCATCCTGATAATAATTATTACACAATGTCTGTATTAGCTACCAACCAGGCGGGCTGCCAGGAAACTGATACGGTGAAAATTAATGTGTTCATTGGCCCGGCCTATTATTGTCCCAATGCCTTTAGTCCAAACGGGGATGGAACCAATGATATTTTCAGGGCAATACAAGTGGGTATGGCCAGCACAGAATATTTCAGGATATACAACCGCTATGGTGAATTGGTATTTGCAACCAACCAGTTTATGAAGGGCTGGGATGGAACCTTTAAAGGCAAACCGCAATTAAACGGTGCTTATGTTTGGGCAATAAAAGGCAAAGACAGAAATGGAATAGTGGTGGAAAAGAAAGGCACTGTAATGTTAATTCGATAACAGGAAATTATGATAACAGTATTCATCCCGGAGGTAAATTACTCCGGGATTTTTTTTAAGAAGTTGTGCAACTTTCACTGCCACTTGTGGCAATGACAAACTCTTTTTGTTTGAAACAACCTTGCCCCAATTGAGTGCAGGTATTAGTAATCGCACTTAAAATAAACATGGAAGGTCGAACCGTTGTCAATAACACTTTCAACTTCAATCTTACCTCCCTTATCGGTTAGCATTCTGTTTATAATATATAAACCCATTCCTGTGCCTTCAACATGAGGGTTTATTCTAGAAAATTTATCAAAGATTGTTTTGTGATGTTTTTTATCGATACCCAATCCATTATCATTAATAGAAAGAACCACATAACCTGACTGCTTTACGGTCGTTATTAATATTTTTAAATCTTCGCCCGTTTTTTTATACTTAATGGCATTACTCAGAAGATTAAAAACAATGCTCCTTAAATTTTTTCTTGAAAACATTATTTCTGATGTATTGAATTGGGTTTGTATGTCAATGCCGTTATTGTAGATGTCATTTCTTAAGGCAAGTATTACATCGTGAAATATATCTTCAATATTCAGCCGCTCATCTTCATTGGGTATCCTCGAATCTACTCTAATATGCTCAGTAAAGTCTTCCAGTAACGTTTTCATATTGTTGGAAGCTCTGGTCAGCATTTCAACCCATGTTGTAAATTGTTCTGTATCCTTTTTATTAAACGCCTCCATTAACTCATCAGCAAGTAATACAATCGTTGAAAGTGGCTGCCTTATGTCGTGTGACAATGTATAGAGTAAAGTGTCATGCTCGGCATTTAATTTTTCCAGTTCGTTTAAATTAGCAATCCGTTTTGTTATATCCACAAAAGTTATGATTACACCGTTTGTTCTATTTTCCTTCCTGATGAAGTAAGGCAAAATATTCATTTGGAACCATCTTTTGTCTGTTGTTTGAACTTCCTTTTCAAGGATAACACCTGTTGCAATTACTTCGTTTATATTTTCAATTAAAGTTGGATAGCGGATATTGTCTGTTACATCCTGAATGTTTTTGTTAATATCAGCATGAGTCAAAGTAAATTGCTTCATAGCCGGGGGCGTAAATTTCCTTAGTACAAGATTGCCGTCTACATATAATTGCGGAATAATAGTATTGGCAAAATAGTTTTCTAAGTCCTCATTCAAATCATCTAATTCTTTAGCCGTCTCTTTTGAGATAAGTTTTTCCACTATTTATAAATTTAGAAAGTATCAAGAATATTTTGTCAATAGGTAAAGTTACAACCAGTTTTCGATTATAAGGTTTCGCCTGTTTTTGAAAACACTCAACAGGGGCGTTCGGGATAGTGAATAGTTTTAAATTCATGACACCAACAAAGGCGAAGCTTGTCAATTTTTGATTGTATGAATTCTTCTGTATTCGTCAAATTCTACCTGTGTCATAAAGTTTGTTCCTTGTCCTAAAACAAGATACCATTTACCTTTTTGCTTGATAAATGTTTCAGCTCTAATAACTTTAAAATGAACGTCTTCTTTTGGTGAGTCAAAAACAACATCTACTGTTTTTGTTTTAATGGCAGTTGTTCCATTAAATATTCTAAGCAATTCTGTACCTGGAACTGGTGTAATTGATTTGAAACTAATACTGTCCTTTACAAAAGTTTGAAGTTCTGCCGGAATTCCAAAAGACATTTTTCCGTCTGCTCCAATACCAACATAGTCGTCATTTAAGGATAACGACTTGTCAAAACTATTTTTAATTGAATTAATAATTTTTCTGTCTTTGGGGTAATTAGCAATGTCGTACTTGCCGAGAGGCACAGCTTGTCCGTCACACCAAAAGTGTTTCACTTTGTCATTGGCAGAGTTTGTGAACGCCTTTGATATTTCGTATTCAAGAAACTCACAAAATTTGTTGTCCAACATTGCAAATTATTTTTTGTAAAGTTCTATTTTTCGTTCGTCAGGGTCAGAAATAATTGCCATAAAACCAAAGTCAGTTGGTGTCGGCTCTAACGAAAACGGAACTTGTAATTCTTTCAAAGCCAAAACTGTTTGGTCGAAATTGTCAATGCCAAAACCTAAACGCAAATTTTTGTCCGCTTCTGTTTGGCTTTTTGTCAAAGGGTAAATTTCTAAAACAGTTTGTCCAATTGATGCTGAATAGTGAAATGGCGAATTTCCGTGTTTGTGATAATCAAAAGTCAGCCCAAACAAACTATAAAAGTCAGCAAGTTTTTTGATGTCGCTTGTTCTTAAAACTAATAGTCGTATGTCCATTTGTAATTTGTCACTTTAAAGTTTGAAGGCTGTCCAATAAGCTTGCAGGCAACGACAGGGCTTGCCGATGTTGGGGGATTTGAAAAACGTCCGCCCGGAACCGCTGTACAAATATAGATGAT